>JBKOUI010000103.1:0-8350 GCA_046723315.1 Pseudomonadota bacterium
TCATTTACCCGTCCGCAATTCCCTTCGTGTTGATGCATTTGGCCTGTTTCGGGGCGATTTGGACGGGTATCAGCTGGCAAGCCGTCGCAATTTGTATCGCACTCTACTGGTTGCGAATTTTTGCGATCGGGGCCGGCTATCACCGTCTGTTCTCACATCGCGCCTATTCCACCAGCAGGACATTGCAGTTCGCACTCGCGTTCATCGCCCAGAGCAGCGCGCAGAAGAGCGTGCTGTGGTGGGCCTCCAAGCATCGCCATCATCACTTGTATTCGGATACCGGGGAGGACGTGCATTCGCCCCGACACAAGGGCTTCGTCTACAGCCATCTCGGGTGGATTTTCGCCCGCAAACACGACCAGGCCGACTTCGACAAGGTCGCCGATCTGATGCGTTATCCCGAGTTGATGTGGCTGCATAAATATGAGCTCGTACCGCCCATTCTTCTCGGCGTGCTTTGTTTTTTCGCGGCCGGCTGGCAGGGGCTCGTGGTGGGCTTTTTCTGGAGCACGGTGCTTGTCTATCACGCGACGTTCTGCATCAATTCGCTCGCCCATGTCAGCGGGAGCAAGCGCTATCTAACGGGCGATGAGTCCCGCAACAACTGGCTGCTGGCTATCTTCACGATGGGCGAAGGCTGGCACAATAACCACCACGCGTTTCAGAGCAGCGTCCGGCAGGGCTTCAGATGGTGGGAATTCGACCCGACCTATTACATCCTACGCGTTTTGTCCTGGCTCGGACTGGTTTGGGACCTGAGGACGCCGCCCGAGGCGGTGCTGCGCAATGAGCAGCGGCTCGGCGTGGCCGTTATCAATCGAGCGGCCGAGCAGCTTGCGGCGCATTTCAATTCCGAGCGGATCGCTCTCGCAATCGCCTCCGCCCTGCACGGCACCGAGTTGTCCGCCCTGCGGGAAAGGCTTAGCCGTGCTCAACAGCGAACAACTGAGGTGCTCAAGGCGCTGCCTCTTCCGCAAATGCCAAGTCGCGAGGAATTCTTGCGTGAGGCAAGGGGCATGTTTGCCAAGACCAAGTCGCTAGATGAGATCGTTGACCGCGCCTATGAGCTGCTTCTCGCGTCGATCGGCAGGCGCCTCGCCCGCCGATTGAAGGCCGGTCATAGCCAATCCAAACGAAGCGAAAACGGAGCGTCAAATGCGTCAGATCTTCCTTGCCATGACGGTTTTCATCAGCTGCGGCATCGTTGCCGGTGCTGCGTCTCAGAGCGCTATCGCTGTGCCTTTACCCCAAATCGCCGCCGGCACTTCTGATGCATCGCTGGTCGAGACGGTCGGCTATTGGAAGCGATACTGCCGCTATAACGACTGCACTGGGACCAATGTCGTGGTGGTACCAACACCGGCTGTACCTGCCGTGCCGGCTGCTCCCGTTGTGGTTCCGGAAGTCCCGCCGGTGATCGCGGTCGTGCCCGTCCGCCCTGTGAGTTGCGGCGAATTCCGCTACTGGAACGGCACGGCTTGCGTCGACGCTCGTTACAACACGCCCTATATCGGACCGAGATAGTTTCACCTCGAAATGGGAGGGTCGCAGGTGAAGGCAGGAGAGCTCAGTCGGCGGTCCTTTCTGAAGCTCGGTACCGCCGCGGGAGCTCTTGTCCCGCTGTCGACGCGCGCCGGCGGCGCAAGCCTGCAAGGCGCACTTCCGAAGGTTGACGTCGCGCCGGACCGCATCCTGCGCGAGATCGCTGGATTGCGTCCGTTTCGACCGTCGGGTTTCGTCGTGTCGCGCGAGGCGCTCGGCGACAAAGTGCTCGTCAACAATTATGGACACGGCGGTTGCGGCGTAACGCTATCTTGGGGCACGGCCGAAATGGCGAGGAAGCTCGCCCTTGAAACGCCGCATCGCCAGGCCGCGGTGATTGGCTGCGGCGTCATCGGGCTTACCACCGCCCGACTCCTTCAAGACAGCGGGATCACCGTGACGATCTACGCGGCAGATTTGCCGCCTCACGTTACGTCCAGTGTCGCGTCAGGAGCGTTCGGCGTCACCTCGATCGTCGACGACGCTCACCACACAGAGGAAATTACAAGTCGCATCCAAGAGGCAGCACGCTTCTCGTTTAATTATTTCCAAGAGCGAATCGGGGACCGCTACGGCATTCGCTGGATGGACATGTTCATGCTTGGAGCCCAGCCTATGCAACTACCCTGGGAATTCGCCATCACGCCCGAGCTCTTTCCGCTTACAATTTTCGGTCCCGGTGAGCACCCCTTTCCATCACGTTACGCAAGCCGGTTCCGTACTTTGATCGCGGAAACCGACGTGCTGCTTCCCGCGCTTATCGACGACTTCCGGGCGCGTGGCGGATCCATTCAACAGCAGACATTTTCCGACCGCGCAGCGCTGCAGGCGCTCGCGGCTCCGCTGGTGGTCAATTGCACGGGTCTCGGCGCCAAAGCCCTGTTGGGCGATCCTGAGCTCGTGCCGGTAAAGGGCCAGCTCACGGTGCTGCCGCGGCAAGCCGAGGTGACATACGCCTATCTCGATCCTGTCCTCGACCTCTACATGTTCTCCCGCAACGACCGCATTTTCCTCGGCGGAAGCCACGAGGAGGGCGTCTGGTCGACGGAGCCGAACCCGAATCGGTCCGCACAGATTCTCGAAGGCCACGCCTTGATTTCGGCCGGCATGCGAGGATGATCGCCTAAGCTTTGGCTGAGGCAGGCGTGAGCGTGCAAAGCGAATAATGGTCGTAAATGATCGACTGCATCGGCCGGTCGGGCCAATAGTGGCGGAATAACCCGCCCACGGTCGCCTGATCGGAGATGGAAAGCCTCGCCTCGCCCGCGATGGACAGCAGATCGTCGAAGCCGAACGTCCAGGGCGCACCCATTGCGGCGAAGCGCTCGACAAAGCCCGTCGCTCCCGCCTCTCCCGTCGTCATGGAAACCACCGCTTCATCCATATAGTCAAAGGCGATGGCGAAGCGCCGCACCGTCTCTCTCAGATCGCCTAGGACCTGCATGACATCGGCGCGGGTGAGATACATCGTGTTGCCTTCCCAGATGAAAAAAGAGGGCAGGCTTTTATCGAACCCGTTGCTCTCGAGCAGGGGAATCACGCCAGAGGCGACGTAGTTGCCGGAAATCAACGTCATCGGTGCATCGATGCCGTTTGCCGCGTAGCGCGCCTTCTTCAGATCGAGCGTGCAGACGTCATCGATCTCGAAATAGGAAACACCGGGGGCGCTTTTGCGCACCGGGCGCGTATCAAGGCCAGAGCCCAGGATCACGACCTGCTTGCAGCCTTGCGCGATCGCTTCGCCCAGCCGGTCGTCGTAATAGCGGGTCCTGAGTCGCGGCATATGCTCGCCGGCCGGGAAGTTGGCGCTGATCCTGTCCGCCGCAGCGCGCGTCCGGTCATCGAGAAAGATGGGAACCACGTGATCGGAGTAGAGCGGCTGCGCCTCCTTGTTCTCGCGCGCACGAAACTCGGCAACGATGAAGGCCGTTCCGGTGACTTCTCTCACCTCGGTGCTGACATCGTTCATGGTACCTCCCCGCGGGTCGTTTCTGGCTTGGAAGTGTCTATAGCCGAGCCTCAAGCCGTCCAGAAGCCCACCTTCGGTATAGTTCGCCAGAGGCCAAAGGCCGCAGCAACGGCGAGGGTGGCGCAGAAAAGACCGATCGCGAGGCGCCCGTAGAGCAGATATCCGGTTGCAAACAACGTCGCATAGACGAATAAGCAGCCCAGGAACCAGGCAAGGAAGGAAGCCGCGATATTGCCGGCGCCTTCTCCGCCGCTCGTATCGACGGCGCCGCGCCATCCTGCCGGCGCCGGACGGATCTTGTCGTAGAAGGACTGAAGTACGGAGCGGTCGGTGGGCGGCGTGAGCAGCGTCACGGCCAGCCAGGCGACGGTGGTGATCATCACGCCGATCACTAGGGCGAGCGTCGGATGAAACGGCGCAAAGCCGAGCCGGGCATGGCCGAAATGGAAATAGGCGGCGAATAGGAACGAGATCACCATGGCGGCGATCTCGCCCCAGGCATTGATGCGCCACCAGTACCAGCGCAACAGGAAGATCAGGCCCGTTCCGGCGCCGATCTGGAGCAGGATTTGGAACGCTTGCATCGCATTCCTGAGCCACAGCGCGATGAGACAGGCGAGCAACATGAGTGCGACGGTTACGCCGCGGCCGACATTGACGTAATGCTGCTCCGATGCGTCCGGCCGCATGAAGCGCCGATACACATCATCGACCACGTAAGACGCGCCCCAATTCAGATGCGTGCTGATGGTGGACATGTAGGCGGCCGCAAGCGACGCCACGATCAATCCAAGAATCCCGTGCGGCACGAACACGAGCATCGCCGGATAAGCGAGGTCATGCCGGATGATTCCAGGATCGAGATGCGGGAAGCGCGTCCGGATGTCCGACAGTTCGGGGTATACGATCAGCGAGGCGAGCGCGACCAGGATCCAGGGCCAGGGTCTCAGCGCATAATGGGCGATGTTGAACCAGAGCGTTGCCGCCATGGCCTGCTTCTCGTCGGGAGCCGCCAGCATGCGCTGGGCGATATAGCCGCCCCCGCCTGGCTCTGAGCCCGGATACCAGGTACTCCACCACTGTACCGCCAGCGGCACGATGAGCACGGCAAGCAGCGCAGTGGGGTCGGAAAAGTCCGGGAGCAGCGGCAGCTTTTCATGCACCAGGGGATTCGACATCAACCCGCTCAAGCCGCCGACGCTCGGTTGGGAGACAGCGTAATAGGCGGCGGCGAATGAGCCGATCATCGCCAGAGCAAACTGGAAGAAGTCCGTCACTACAACGCCCCACAGCCCGGCCGTGGTCGAATAGACCATGGTGATCAGTGCAGCGAGCACGACCGTCACGTAAGGATCTAGGCCGAGCAGTACGCCCGCAATTTTGATGGCGGCAAGCGTGACCGTGGCCATGATCATGATGTTGAAGAAGACGCCGAGATAGATGGCGCGGAAGCCGCGCAGGAAGGCAGCGGGCGCACCTGAATACCGGAGTTCATAGAAGTTGATATCGGTCAGAGCGCCGGAGCGCCGCCACAGCTTGGCATAGAAGAATACGGTGAGCATGCCGGTGATGAGAAAGGCCCACCACAACCAATTCAGGCTGACCCCACCGTTCCGCACCATGTCGGTGACGAGGTTCGGCGTGTCGGTCGAGAATGTGGTCGCCACCATTGAGGTGCCGAGCAGCCACCACGGCAGCTTGCGCCCGGAGAGGAAATATTGCTCGAGGCTGCGGCCCGCACGCTTGGTGAAAACGATGCCGATGATGAGGCTGGCGAGGCCGTAAGCTGCCACCACAATCCAATCGATCGCTTGCAGCTGCATCGCTTAGCGCGTCTCGGGGGGAGGAACGTGCTTGTAATGGTCCTCGATCTTTTCGACCAGCATGCGCCAGGCCTCGTGCTCGCGCGGGCCTGCCGTTTTCTCCACTGCGATTTGGAGATAGCCGAGCTCGCGCTCGATCTTCTCGCGCGGCAGCATGTGCAGCCGGCTGGCTAGGATCGCCGCCTCGATCACGGCGGCTTGCGCGCGGTTAAAGCCTTTGAACGGGGCGTGGCTCGCCTCATGCACCACGCGGCAGTGAAAGCGCGGCCGTTGCTCGTCCTCCTGCACGTGGTCGACGGCAAGCTCGACATGCGCCAGCGTCCTTTCCAGCACAGCGCCCGGGACATGGGTCGATGGCCGCGTCGGCCACTCCTTCCGCCCAGTGAGGCAACCGGCAAAGACAAGCACGTCGTCGGTGAAATTCGCGACCGCGTAAGGCGTGGCGCGCAGATTGTCGAGTGTGGTTGACGGGCGGAATGGCGCGATGATCCAGCCATCGTCCTCGGCGATAAGGCCGAGCGGGGCGATATGCACCCTGCCCTCTTCATTGAGGGTGGTGACGATGCATTCTCGGATCATCGGCATGGTTAGCTCAAGCCCTCACGAGGCTTCGCGTTTCCGCTTGGCGATCAGCGTGTGGCCTGCCTCTTTCAGCCGCGTCTTGTCGTCGGCCGGAGCGTCGGCAGCGACACCCCAGTCGAGCGGCTCGTCCTGGGCGTAGCGCTTGGCAAGACGCCAGGCAATCTCAGCGCGGGCAAGCTCGGCGCCGAGATAGAAGGCGTGCGCGCCGTCCTCGTCGACCCCGAGCTTGGGATAGAGATCGAAGGCGTCCTGCGCGATGTGATGGCCGTCGCGGTTATAGATGTGGATGCCATCCTCGGCGATCTCGATGCGGAAGTTCTTGTCGCGCACCTCGCGCGCAGCCTCGGCGATCTCCTCGGGGCTTTGCGGAAAGGGCCGGCGCGCGTGCAGGCACAGCAGGCCATCGGCATAATCCTTGGGCAACTCATGCTCGGCGCGCGCGGCGAACATGATGCGCCGCGCCAGATCGTGCTCTTCTACGGTGCGGCGCGTATGCGGGCTTACCTGCACCACCAGCACGTTCTTGATGTGAAGCTCAGAAGCGATACCGAGAAGCACGGCGGTGATGCCGGTGGTGTCCGCATCGGTGAGCTCGGTGAGATTGCCGGTACCCATCAGCATCTCGGCGTCAGGCCGCTCGCGCCGGACTTGCGCATAACGCTCGAGCGACTCCATGAAACCCAAATTGATCGGATCGAGCACGGGATCGACAAGATACTTGCGGCCCTTTTTGTCGAGCGCATCCATGGCGCGATACAGCGAGGCCATATCGCCGTGCTCCTTCGGGATGAGCACAGGAATCGAGGCCACCTGGTCGGCGATGTTGAGTGTGTCCTCGTTGAGACTGAGCAGATAGTCGGCGCCAGCCTTACCGCCACGCAAAAGCTCGTCCGGATTGGCCGAGTCGACGGTGGTCTTGTATCCCTTCTCTTTGAGCGCCCGGATGGTCTCTTCCAGGTGCGGGAAGGGCGTGTCAGGCAGACCGCCGAGGTCGATGACGTTGGCGCCCTTCTGCACGTAGTCTTCGGCGCGCCTCACGATGGCGTCCACCGACAGCGCCGACGCATCGACGATCTCGGCAAAGATTTGGATGTCGTACTTGGTCATGTCCGAGGCTTTGCGGGCGCGCCCGAAATAGACCGGGATATCTTTCAGCTCGTCAGGCCCACGCAGGAAAGGGATGCCGAAGCGTGCGCTTAGGCGCTCAAGATCGGCGCGGCAGCGGCCGGGCAGCATGATTTTATCGGCCTCGATGGGGTTTGGCAGGCGCCGCGTGATGATCTCCTCCGTCATCAATGCCGCGACCTTGACGCCGATATCCAGCACCTTCCAATCGAAGGCCCCGCTCATTCCGGCGAGCACGGCCTCGAGCCTCGCTCGCGCCAGATGCCCAGTCAGGAACAGGATGCTTTCAGCCATGTCGGCCCGCACGCTTCAAATTCCGCAGTCCTTCTAACGTGTCATGGCCGGGCTTGTCCCGCCTATGCGGGCCGAAGCGTTATTAGAAAGGCCTGGCCGCCTTGGCTTCGGCGGGCGAAGGCCCGGCCATCCACGATGAAGCCTGCGGAACGGGCCGTTAAATCGTGGATGCCCGGCCCAAGGCCGGGCATGACGAGTCGTTCTTTGAAGAAATTAATCGATCGTCGCGCCGCAACCCTCGGGTCCGGCAAGCGCGGAGATGAACGCCTGCTGATCGCCGCGGCCGAGGAGAAAGGTAGGTACGGCACTGTCTTTCAGCATTATGGGGAAGGCCTCATCGACCACACCGTCGCGTGCGAGCTGCTCGGCACTGCGCCGCGCATTCTTCCGCTGGATGGACTTGATGAGATAGCAGCGCGCGGCACCGAGGCGTGCCGCAAGCCAGAGTGCAAGACTGTCGGAGGTGAGCCGCCAGGATTCCTCGATGTCGGTTCGTCCGGCGATCAGCGCGTACGGCGCCCACACGGCAACCGAGCCGCGATCAAGCGCGGCTTGCAATTCCGCCTCGGTCGCGCCGACGTCGAAGCCTTTCCGCAAGCCGGCCACTGCCCAGGCAAGTTGGTCCATAGCAAGCAGGGCCATACGATGCGCCGCTTCATCGCCGAAACCGAGATAGGCCTGGGAGGCGCGCACCTCATCCGCCAAAGCGCCTCCCCCCGGCACGACGATGATTGGTTGCCGCGCAGCAACGATCGCGTCGAGCCAGGCTGACAGCTCGCCCGAGCGCACGACGCTGCCGCCAAGCTTGACCACAATGGGTTGCGCCTCTTCGGCGACAAGCGTGGGACGAACGCCGACGCGGAGCACTTCTCCACCCATGATTACGCCCCAGCCTTGGCGCGCACGATCTCGACGCCGACGGCACCAGGCTCCTTGTCGAGCTTCTCGATCATCACCTTGACCGATTGCGCACGCGAATGGGCGAGACACAGCTCTGCGATCCGCTCCGCCAACG
>JBKOUI010000033.1:0-4953 GCA_046723315.1 Pseudomonadota bacterium
AAGCGTCTGTCCCTGGCGGGAATTCCCGGAAGCTCAACGGATAGAGCATGCTGCGGCAACCGGCCCCAGAGCCAGCCTGAGGGCACTGTTGCTGCTCCGCCACGCGCTGCGGTGGATAGTGGGGATAAGCGTCCCGTTACCGGATGCATCTCCCCGCGGCTCAGATATGCTTCAGTTGTGAGTTGACCGGTTATGGAAGGTGCCGGTGGAGAAATCCGACGGCGCTGGGAAGTAGTCGGAACGCCCACAGGGCAAGGCAAGCCCAAGGTCGTCCACTGCCATGGGCGGCTGAAGGCGGAGGGGATCTGTAAAGCGCGAAGTGCCACGGTCTGGCGGCTCTGCCGCAATACCGTGAGGCGGAGTCGACAGGGTACTTTGCGCCGCAAATTCCCACCGCTGGTTGGATCCTCGTCCGGCCAGGGCAGGATCCGCGTCGTAGCAACGCGACGTTAAATAAGGACCGTGGTCGGATCACGCCGCCGCTTCCATGGGAAACCATGGGAGCCGAGCGCGTGGTCAAGAGACCGAAAGGTCTCGGCGATCGCCGACTGATCGTCCCGAACGGGCGAGAGGCTCGACATCGCACAGGGAGGCGGGGCCGCAAAGCTCCGCCTTTCCTGTTTTTTGCGCCCAATTTCGCAAATCACTATCCCGGCTTTTTTACGCGCGAGTTCCTTGCGATTTATTTGTCGCTAGTTGCGGCAATTTGCGGGGATTTGTCGCCCCTTTAGCGCCGTTTCCATGGCGGATAAGATCGCCCGCCATGAGGGGGATCAAACCGGGGATAAGACTGTCTGCCGCCGCCGGTATCACCGCCGCGTGGCTCGCCGTGCTGCTCGCCGGCTGTAGCACGGTCGGCAGCACCGTCGATCGCCTGCGCGGCCCCAAGGAGGGAGTGGCCAGCGAGACCGAGGCACGCAACGTCTCGCCCCAAGACCCGCTCGCGGCTCCCATTCAAGTGGGCTGGACCTCGGCGCGCGCCACCCATTGCGGCTTCGTGTTTAACGCCGACCAGCTGCGAACAGATTTTCTTGCTTCCGAGCAGCGCTTCGGCATGCCGCCGGAGCAGCTCGACAAGATCGCCAAGGCCTACGACTACACCCGCCAGTCGGTGCTCGACACCATCAAGAACGATAACGGCTACTGCACCAAGGAGCGGCTCGCTGCGATCAGGAGCGACCTCAACCGCTACCTCGCCGGCGACTATTCGCCGACCGCGCGCTTCGCGCGATAGTTATTGCTTCGATGGATGCGGCGTCGGCAATGGCGGCGTCTTCGCCGGGCCTGTCGCCTTGACCGCCGAAGGTTTGGGAGCGTCGGCCTGCGTTTTGATCGCATCGGCGAGCTGCGTCAGGCGAGGGCCATTAAGCTCTCCGGCAAGCAGATAGACGATGCCGTCCTCAGACCAGCTCACGCTGCCGATCGCCCCATACGATCTGAAGTCGCGTTCGGCCGCGCCCTCCCCTTTCTTGGCGTAGAGGGCAAGCGGCGCTCCGCTCGCGCCGAGATACAGAAGCTGCGCCACAGGCTCATCGCCCGCGCGCAGGAGCTGCCCCCGCATGAAACGGAATCCTTGCGCCTTGAGGTCGGGCAGCTTGAGGCCTGGACCGACCGCCTGCGCAAGTTGGAAACCGATGAGATCCTGGTTGGCCTGACCCTCTGGACTGACGGTGAGACTCTCGCGGCCGAGCAGCGCTTGCGCGCGCACCACGTCGTCCTGCCAGACGGACGGCACACTCCCGGTCCACTCGACCTCGGCGGGAGCAGAGTGATTGCCGGCAAAGTTCGGCAAGACGAGAGGCCACCCGTAACCGGCAACGGCAAGACCTAGCGCCACGACGAGACCGGCGCCGGCAAGTCCGATCTTGGCCGCCGACGCCCAGGTGAGGAAGACGCCGGAACCTTGCGGCGTGGGGGGCGGCGCCACGACGGCCTCTTCACCCGCGAGGATCGCCTCGAAGGCAGCTTCGAGCCGGCTGTGCGCGTTCTTGAGCGCGTGGACTCTTTGGGCGATCACGTCGTCCTGCTCGAGCACTTTCTGCACGGCGCGCGATTGCTTTCGCTCGAGTTGCCCGTCGACATAGGCCACCAGCAGTTCGTCGCTGAGCTCGGTCATGAGAGTCTCGGCTCTTCCGGATAAAACGCGTCGCCCGCCCCGGGAATCTCGTCTTCGTACTGGCCAAGCCAGTCGGCGAAAGCGGCGGTGATGCGCACGAGACGCACGGCGATGGTGTCGGCAGGCACATCGAGTACGTGGCCGGCATCGGCATGATCGAGCTTCTCGCCATAGACGAGAAGCAGAGTGAGCCGCTGCTGCGGCGGCAGATCGCCGATGAAGCTCGCGGTCATCGTGTCGATCTCATCGGCCTCCCCGAACAGGCAGGCGAAGCTTTCATCCTCGATATTGGATTGGCCCATTGGATTGACATGCTCGCGAAGCTCGTCGAGCCAATGGCGGTAGATCTCGCCGAAGGCCCACACGTCGAGCGCGACGCCGCGGGTGTAGCGGTGCTCCTCGGCAAGCATGCGGTGAAGCGCGCGTTGGAGAAGAGCCTTCCCCTCATGCCGGGCACCGACCAGCAAGTCGGCGAAGCGCATCAGCCTCGGCAGCATGATGACGAGGCCGGGCCTTATCGAGTGGTGGAATTCCTCTGCCTGCACCGGTCCATCCCCCGCCTTGGGTGAGTGCTGGCTCGCGCGACTCGTCCGCGCGAATCAAGAGGATAGCACATTTGCCGTGAGCCCGCGGATGGGAGACGTGGGAGAGTCACAAAAAGCGCTTGCTTTGCTCCCTAAGCTGCCCAATCTTTGCGCGAGCACGGGGGATATAATGTCAGTCGTGCCCCACAGGTCGAACAAGACGCAGCCGAAACAAGCCGCGCCCTCGCCGAAGAGCGCGTCGCTTTCTGATGCCTTGTCCAAAGTCAGCGCACTCAGAAACGACGCGTTGAAGAGCCGCGCCGCCGAGCGCATTGCCAAGCTCGCCGACAATGCCGCGCAGCAGACCAAGCACGCGACTGAGTCAGCAGTCGCCGCGAGCAAAGTCGGCTTAGCGCGCGCAGCAGAGATCGGCCGCGAGACGGTTCTGCCCGAGCTCGAGCGCACCGGCGCCAAGCTGAAAGAGCGCACCAAGCCCGAGCGGCTGAAGCAGGACTACAAGAATTATCTGTTCTGGCTGCACAACCGCGTGCTCGATCCGCCGACCGAGACTCTGTTCTTCAAGCCGACCAAGACGCCCGTCTCCCTCAATGGGCTGACCATACGCGGGCCCAACAAAGCGCACGGGCATGATTACCGTGCGAGCCCTTGCGCGGTGGCCAAGTGGACGATCGCCGCGATCGACTACGATCTTTCGAAGCTCACCTTCGTCGATTATGGCGCGGGCAAGGGGCGCGTGCTGCTGCTCGCCTCCGAGCATCCCTTCGCCGCGATCGGCGGCATCGAGTTCGCCGAGGAGCTGCACGACGATGCGGTCATGAACATCGCGCAATATCCGCGCAGCCGCATGCAATGCCGCAACGTCGAATGCGTGCTGGAAGATGCAAGCGCGCTAGGGCCGCCGGACGGCGAGTCGGTGCATTATTTCTTCAACCCCTTCTCGCGCGAGCTGTTCGCCGAGGTGTTGCATAACCTCGTCGTGTCCTACCGCAAGCACCCGCGCAGGCTCTACCTCATTCTCATCGATCCGATCGCGACTGACCTCATCGACAATAGCGGCGTGTTCACGCGGCTCGAAGTCCCGCCGATCGAGCAGCTGAAGCTGCAATTGCTGAGTCCCTACGAGGTCGCGCTCTACCGCACGTTGGCTTAGGTCGTTTTCCGAATCTCTCGGAAGTCCGTCATGCCCGGCCTTGTGCCGGGCATCCACGATTTCACGGCCGTCCCCATCGGCCAAATCGTGGATGGCCGGGCCAAGCCCGGCCATGACCTGAATAGGCAGAGTGGTACCCCAAACCAACGGTCATCGCCTTGGCTGCGCGGGCATGGCAGGCTGCTGTGGCGGAGGGGCCACAGTCCGCCGAATCCGGACGGCAAACTCCGTCTCGGAAATTGACCCCAAAGACGTGCACCGACAATCTGACACTACTTCTTGAGTCAGTGGGGGGACTCAGGCTTTGCCCGGCTTCGGACGGCCCGCTCGCGCCTGCGCGTTGTGGTGCGGCCGCAAGGCATTTCCCAGTCAAAGCGCCGAGATGAGTTCCTCGGCAATGCGGCCCTCGATCGGCATCTGCGTCCTGCTTCTCGGCGTCTGCCTCGGCGTCACCCCGATACACGCGCAGGACGCCACCTGGCTCGCCATGCCAGGTGACGGAAATTTCAACAATGCCGCTAACTGGGACCCGGCCACGGTACCCACCGGCACGGCGTTCTTCGGCATCTCGAACATCGCCGACCTGACCTTCTCGGCCGACACGACGGTCGGCGGCTGGACGTGGATCCCGGGGCGCGGCCTACACCTTCCGCGGAGAGCTCTTGCGAGGTTGCCAATGCGCTCGAGGTCTTTCCCACCGACAATGAGCTGTTCCTCGCCATCTTGAACCAGTCCGCAGAGGGAGCGCAGGCTGCCTTCGATGCCTTGTCGGGTGAGGTGCACGCGAGCGTGTCAGGCGTGCTCGTGGACGAGAGCCGCTATGTGCGCGACGCGATCCTCGGCCGCCTCACGCAGGCGACCTATATGGGGCGCGCGGACCAAGTCGCTGCGCTCGGCGCGGGCGGACCGCAAGTGGCCTCGCTCGATTCACGGGCGATGACGCTCGGCTCGGATGAGCCGATGACGGTGGGCTCGGACGACAAGTCGCTCGCCCCTGCCCCGAGCCTCGCCTTCTGGACCAGCGCCTTCGGCGCCTGGGGCGATTTCGACGGCAACAACAACGCGGCAAGCGCAGACCGCAATCTCGGCGGCTTCGTCTCCGGCATGGACGCGCGGATTGCCGGCTCGTGGCGAGCAGGCCT
>JBKOUI010000307.1:0-3784 GCA_046723315.1 Pseudomonadota bacterium
CTTCAAACGAGGCAGGCTCGCCTCCACCTGCCGCAGAAAGGGCGCGGCTTTGATCAGCTGCCGTGGCGCGATGACGGAGGCCAGCGCCGGGATCTTTTGCGCCAGGGCGCCAGATACATGGCGCGAACCTCGGGGCTGATCGGCTTCGCAAAGCCACGGGCGAAGAAGACTTTCGGGACGAAGTTGAATAGCAGCGTGAGGGATCGCCCGATCGGCCCGCCCATCAGCGCGCTGAACCTCTCGACGTCTTTGTCGCCGACCAACGGCCAAGCAAAGCTGTTGCCGATGATGAAGCGGCGTACAAGCTCCGGACGGCGGCCGGCCAGGCCGAGGCCGATCGGTCCTCCCCAATCTTGCACCATGATGGTGAGGTCTTTGAGGCCTAAGCGATCCACGAACCGCTCGAGCACCATGCTGTGTTCGCGCGGCGTGAAACCGTAGTTCTTCGGCGCATCCGACATGCCATAGCCCGGATAGTCGATGGCGATACAGCGATAGTCGGATTTGAGCGCAGCAATGATCTTCCGATAGAGGAAGCTCCAGGTCGGATTGCCGTGGAGCAACAGGAGGTCCTTCGGGCAGTCACAGAGGGCAGGGGATGTTTCATCATCGATCGACAGGGCTGTTATTTCTCCGTTGCGCTCTTTCGAAGGCGGCTAGGCGCCGGGACACCCCACCCGCGCGATCAGCCCCAGGAGATGGACGCCCGCTTCAAAAAAGCGAGCGTCCATTTGGTTGACGATGGGATCACGAACCGAGTGTCTAATGGCTCCTGGCATCGCCGTTCGTGGCGTAGTTATTCGGGAACTCGTCAGCCAACGCCGGTGCGGCCGAAGCCACGATCAGAGCGAAAATGAGAAAGAGCTTTTTCATGACAGATCTCCTTGAGTTGCGTGCTAGTTCCTACCTACCGTTCGGTAGGCTTGCCAACACGTAACGATCGTTAGGCCGAAATTCAACCAATCAAATCGAGGATGCGCCGCCTTGACGCAGCCGATTGCCTACCTTACGTTAGGTATATGACAACCAAGGAAAAGATCCTCGACACGGCGCAAGAGCTCATTCAGACCAGAAGCTTCCACGGCTTCAGCTTCCAGGATGTCGCCGACGAAGTGGGGGTCCGCAAACCGAGCCTATACCATTATTTCGACTCCAAGGACGCCATCGCCGTCGCCGTGCTCAAACGGTCAGAAGATTGGGTGCGGACACAATTCGCGAAGGCTGACGGCGAAGATCCAGCCAGGCGACTCGAGCGCTATTTCGAGATGTTCAGAGGCCTTCACGGTAAGGCCGAACGGATGTGTCCGGGCGGATCGTTCGGGGCGCTATTCGATGCGGTCTCGTCGTCCGTGCAGGCCGCTTTGCACCGCTTTGCCAAATTGCATCTCGATCTGCTTGAGGGAATTATCCGAGAGGGGGCGCACCGCGGCGAGTTTCAGATTCGAGACCAGCGTCCACGCGATGTTGCTATGCAGATCTTGGCTGGCATTCAGGGCGCGCTCCTGATGGGGCGCTTAACGGGAGATCGTCACTTCATCGATACAGTCGCGGCCGAGTTCACGACTTATCTGGGTTATACGCCGACAGTGAAAGCGTCTGGGAAACGCCGAAAACCCAAAATTTTAGCCGCCGCAACCTGAGCTATCGAGCGTTTACAGGTTTTCGTGAGACAGGCCCGCGCCTATGTTTTTGCGACCGCTCCACCCGCTAAAAAGATGGCTTAGGGATTGGCAAGTGCTTGCCGTCATCGGAACGGTTTTCACGGCCTTCGTGCTGACCCTGCCGGTGGACAGCGTTTATGCCGCCAGTCGGGACTCGGCCCGCGCAGCGAAGCACCATGCAGGGACCAGCCCCCATGTTACGAAGCGCCAGGCCCTGAAGCGGCGGAAACGGTTGAGGTCGGCGTTAATGCCTCCTGCCCCAACGGACTTTGGTCCTCATTTTGACTTTCCTCCGGCATCCCTGAATAACGGACCGACGCAGGCTCCGTATCCCGGTTGGTGACAATCGGCGAGCGGCGGCTGCAGCCCGGACCATGGATCCAATTTGCGCGCCTCCCTGCGCGGGGTCTGCGGTTCAGCTCGCCGCCTTCAGAGGCCGCACGTCGCGGTCGTGCCCGGCGATGAAATCAAGGATGGTGCGAGCCACCTCTTCGGGCGCTTCGCGCTGCGGGAAATGTCCCACGCCTTTGAGCGCGATGCGCTGATAGCGGCCCGAGAACAGGTCCTGTTTTCCTTCCGAGCTTTCCGGCAGCGTCGCATGATCGTCGGCACCATGGATCACAAGCGTTGGCACGGCGATGCGGGGCGCCGGGTTCATATAGGCCTCGATCCCGGCATAGTCGGGATCGCCCTCGGCCATGCCCCAGCGCTGGCGATAGGAGTGAACCGTGATCTCGGCCCAATCGGGATTGTTGAATGACTGCGCCGTCAGCTCGAATTCCAGCTCGGGGAAGTGCCACGATGGCGACCAAGTGTGCCAGGCGTGCCGCGCGAGCTCGGCTCGCTTCTCGCGCACCAGCCGCTCGCCCTGCGGCAGCGCCATGAACCATTGGTACCAATAGCGCTCGATCTGATTGAGTCCGATCTCCTGATTTGGATCGAGTGCGGCGTAGCCGACCGACAGCGCGATCAAGTGGGTGAGGCGCTGCCCATGTTGGGCGGCGGTGATATAGGCAGCGCGCGCGCCCCAGTCGTGGCCGACCAACGCAAAGCGGTCGAGATCGAGAGCGTCGGCGAGCTCGATCGTGTCCTCGGCGATCGCCGTCATTTCTCCCGAACGAAACGTATGCTCGTTTTTGAATCGCGTTTTGCCGAATCCGCGCAGCGATGGGACGATGGTGCGGTAGCCGGCTTCATGCAGCAAGGGCAGGAGCTTGTTTCAGGTGCGCCAGTCGTCGGGCCAGCCATGCAGCAAAATCATCGGCAAGCCCCAGTCGGGGCCGTCGATGTGACAGCTTACGGATAAGGCGCTGGTCTCGACCCTGTGCTGCATGGCCTCGCTGCGACAACGCCGGAATGACGTGAGTCGCAATGATCGCGGGCGCCATCAGTTCCATGAAAAAGAGCCGCACCTTTTGGGGTGCGGCTCGATTTGCGACAATTGTGTGAAAGGGTTACGCGGACTCGTTTAGAAGTCCATGTCGCCCATGCCGGCTCCTGGAGGCATGGCCGGGGCCTTCTTCTTCGGCTTCTCGGCCACCATCGCCTCGGTGGTGATGAGGAGGCCTGCCACTGAAGCGGCATCCTGCAACGCCGTGCGCACCACCTTGGCCGGGTCGATGACGCCCTGCTTGACGAGATTGCCGTATTCGCCGGTCGAAGCGTTGAAGCCGAAGGCGTAGTCGTCCTTATCGACGATCTTGCCTACGACCACCGCGCCGTCCTCGCCGGAATTTTCGGCGATCTGTCGCGCGGGCGCTTGAACGGCGCGGCGCACGATGTTGACGCCGACCTTCTGGTCCTCGTTCGCGGTCCTGACAGAATCGAGCACCTTCTGCGCGCGGATCAGAGCCACGCCGCCGCCGGGCAAGATACCTTCCTCGACAGCCGCGCGGGTCGCGTTCAACGCATCGTCGACGCGATCCTTCTTCTCCTTGACCTCGATCTCGGTCGAGCCGCCGACCTTGATCACGGCGACGCCGCCGGCGAGCTTGGCCAGCCGCTCCTGCAGCTTCTCGCGGTCGTAGTCAGACGTAGTGTCTTCAACCTGCACGCGGAGTTGTTTAACGCGGCCCTGGATGGCTTCGCTCGTGCCGCCACCTTCGACGATGGTGGTGTTGTCC
>JBKOUI010000125.1:0-3275 GCA_046723315.1 Pseudomonadota bacterium
CTCCTATGTCGTCTCCATGGGCGACATGGCCGATGTCGATGTCGGCGACCTTCTCGACTTCCTCGCTGCCGACATTTCGACGGGAGCGATCCTGCTTTATCTCGAGACCATCCCTGCTGCGCGCAAATTCATGTCGGCGGCGCGTTCCGCAGCACGCGCCAAGCCGGTGATCGTGATCAAGTCGGGCCGCACCAAGGAGTCCGCGCGGGCCGCGGCAACTCATACCGGCGCGCTTGCAGGCGGAGAGGCCGCGGTCGGCGCCGCGTTCCGGCGGGCGGGCCTTGTGCGGGTGGATGAGCTCGAGGAGCTGTTCGCCGCCGCGCAGACGCTGACCTCGCTCAAGCCGGTTGCCGGCAACGAGCTTCTGATCGTGACCAATGGCGGCGGTGCAGGCGTGCTCGCGGTCGACGATCTGATCAAATCCGGCGGGAAGCTTGCAAAGCTCGACGAGGCGGCCGTCGCGGCCCTCGACAAGGTGCTTCCTGCTACCTGGTCGCGGGCAAATCCAATCGACATCATCGGCGATGCGCCGCCGAAGCGTTACGGCGATACGCTCGGTGTCGTCCTCCCCGCCTGCAAGGCCGACGCCATTCTCGTCATCAATTGCCCGACGGCGCTCGCCTCCTCGAGCGAGGCAGCGCAAGCTGTGCTGGATGCCATCGCGCGGGCTCCGCGCCGCGGCGTGCCGCCGATCCTTACCAACTGGCTCGGCGAGGCCGCCGTAGCCGAAGCACGGCGCAAATTTAGGGATGCTTCGATCCCGACCTATGAATCGCCCACCGACGCGGTCAAAGGCTTCTTCTATCTGTGGCAACACACCAAGGCCCAGGAAGAGCTGATGCGGACGCCACCGCGCGAGATGGAACGGACCCGCGTCGCCGAGGAGGCAGCTCGTTCCATCATGCGCGTCGCTGCGGCGGCGGGCCGCAAACTGCTCACCGAGCCCGAGGCCAAGGCCGTGCTTTCCGCTTACGGCATACCGACCGTCACAACGAGAGTGGCAGCCAGACCAGAGGACGTGGAGAGGATCGCGCGCGATCTTCTGCAGCGCGAGCAATCCGTTGCGATCAAGATCCTCTCAGAGGACATCTCGCACAAGTCTGACGTGGGCGGCGTCAAGCTCGGCCTGCACTCGGCGCAAGATGCTCGCACCGCCGCCGAGCGGATGCAGAACCACGCGCACGAGCTTAGTCCTAAGGCACGACACGGCCGTGGCGCTACCGCCACTCGATGCCGAGCTTGCCCGCGACCTCATGAGTCAGACCCGCATCTTCAAGCTACTCGAAGGCTATCGGGACAGACCTCCGGCCGATCTGAAGGCGATCGCCGATGCGCTTACACGGCTGTCGCAGCTCGTGGTCGATTGTCCTGCAGTGAAGGAGCTCGACATCAATCCCCTGCTAGCCGACGAGACCGGGGTCATTGCGCTCGACGCCCGTATCAGCATCGAACCAAACGAAGTCGAGATGGAAGGTCCCAACCCGCGACTTGCCATCAGGCCCTACCCCAATCAATGGGAGCGCTGGGCCGACACCGAGAGCGGCGAACGCATCTTCATTCGCCCGATCGGGCCGGCAGACGAGCATCTCTACGGCGAGTTCATCGCCAAGCTGTCGCCGGAGGACATCAGGTTCCGCTTCCTCGCGCCGCGAAAGGAGTTCTCGCACAAATTCATCGCGAGATTCACGCAGATCGATTACGCGCGCGCCATGGCCTTCGTCGCCCTCAACAAGGAGCAGAGCGAGCTGTCGGGTGTTGCCCACCTTGTCGCCGATCCCGACTACGTGAAGGGGGAGTACGCCATCATGGTGCGGAGCGACCTCAAAGGCACCGGCATTGGCTGGATGCTGATGCGCCATCTCATCCTCTACGCCGAGAAGGAGGGCCTGCGGGAGCTCAACGGCGACGTGCTGCAAGGCAATCAGCGGATGCTCGAGATGTGCCGCGCTCTCGGCTTCGCCATCTCGCCCGATCCGGACGATCTCTCCATCCGCAAGGTGCGGCTTACGCTGCCCTCAAGTCTGCAAGAGTCGGCGCAGGCCGCGGCCGCGCGGGTCCTTTAGCGTACCGGTGCGAGGTGCTCGGTCAGATCGTGATCGGGGACCTTGGTCAAGTCTTTCTGTAGATCGCTGACCACAAGCTTCGCCATTTGATTGGAGAGATTCTGTTTTAGCTCCGTCAACGCGCGCGGCGGCGCGATGAGCACCAGATGGTCGAATTGGCCGCGCCCATGCTCTTCGTCGAGCTGGCTGGCTACGAGTTTGACGAAGTCCTCCTTCGAAGCCTGATGCAGATCGCGGCGCGGCTCGATGGCATGGCGCGCGGGCGAAGCACTCTCCTTGCTGCGCGGCGGACGGTCGAGGCCAAGATCATGCGAGCGCTTGTGCAACTCCGTAGCCACCAAGCTCGATACGGTCCTGAAGGCTCCGCCGTCGTCGCGCTCGACGAAACGAGCCCTCCCGCCATCGGCAATGACATACCAAATCTTTGCGCGCTTCATGGTGCTACGTTCCTCGCTTACTAACCGATCATGCGCCTTAGAGTTCGCCGCCCAAGCAAGGGAAGTCCGCCTCGAACGCTACCTGGACTCACGCAGTGTGAGAATATAGGCGGCGAGGTCGGCAAGTTCGCCCTGGGTCAGCGGAATCGACGGCATTGGATGCTTGGGCAGCACGATGTGCGCCATGATCGAGCCGGCGGTCCGTCCTTCTTTATTGGCGATCTCATGGAAACTCGGGATATCGGCATTCGCCTGTCGCGGCTCGCCGATGCCAACGAGGTGACAGTTCGAGCAAAGATTTCCCGCCAGCTTTTTGCCCTATTCGGGATCGGGTGCGCTCGTGCCAGGCTGGTCAAATGCTTGCGTAACCGCAAATGGCAACGCCAAACCGAGCGTGGCAATGATGCGCGCGCTCATGGTCAACCCTCGGGCTGTTACTGCTCTTATATATAGATGTCGGCACATACAGCCGACAGGAGGACGAAAATGGCCGGAAAAGACGCCGAAATGCAAAGCCAGCAGGCGCTCAGCGAGGACATTCAGGAGATTGCCAAGCATCTTGCCAACTTGCGCCAGAATCTTGAGGCCTTGACCGGGCAAGTCAGACGCGCCGGGGATCATCAACTTGAGCGGGCGCAAGACGCCGCCAGCGAGGCGGTTAAGGTGGTCGAAGATGCCGTCAGGCAAAACCCCCTTTCAGCGCTCGGCATCGCGCTCGGCATTGGCTTCCTCATCGTCATCCTGCTCAGGCGCTGATCCTCGAGGGATTGTCGGC
>JBKOUI010000285.1:0-5763 GCA_046723315.1 Pseudomonadota bacterium
GCGCGTTGCTCCTTGATGTCAAAAGCCGTTTCGGCCCCCGCGGACGGTCCAACCCTCGCTTGTTTTTCCCCATCCTACGCCGATCTCATGATCCTGTCGTCGCCGGCTGGCGGGATCAGGAGGCGATTGTCAGGGCCCCGATTTACCGGTTATAAGCTCCTCGATTTTCGCGCTGGGGCAAGCCCCGCGCCCGACCTTACGGGGCCGCTTCCGGCCCCTCATTATTTAGCGAGGCTTGGAGACTATGACTGAAACGACCGAACTCAAGGCATGGACGAGGCAGCGCTCTGGCAAGGGCGGCGCGCGCGCCACGCGCCGCGAGGGGCGCATCCCCGGGATCGTCTACGGCGACAAGAAGGAGCCTGAGTCGATCGCGGTGGAGTACCGGGCGATCACCCAGCAGCTCCTCACCGGCCATTTCCAGAGCACCATCTTCACCCTTAATGTCGATGGTACAAAGACACGCGTGATCCCGCGCGGCGTGCAGCTCGATCCGATCCGCGATTTTCCCATCCATGTCGATTTCCTACGCGTGAGCAAGGATGCCCTGGTCACAGTCGATGTGCCGGTGCACTTCCTCAATGAAGCGGCGTCGCCTGGCTTGAAGCGCGGCGGCGTGCTCAACATCGTGCGCCACGAGATCCCGGTGCGCTGCCCGGCCGACGCCATTCCCGACCATTTCGATGTCGACCTGACCGGGCTCGAGATCGGCAATTCGATCCATATTTCGGCGATCAAGCTACCGCCGAATGTGCGCCCGACCGTCTCCGAGCGCGACTTCACCGTGGCGACCATCGTGGGACGCACGGCTGAAGAGGCGGCGCCCAGTGCCGCCGCCGCGGCCGAAGCTGCTGAGGCCGGTGCCGAGGGCGCAGAAGCCGCCGCTCCGGCCGAGGCTGCCGCCACCGAGGAGAAGCCCAAGGAAGCGAAGAAGGAAGAGAAGAAGAAGTAACTTCTTCACGCCACGGGCGATATCCTTCGGGACGAGTCCCTCCAGGCGATCCGCGCCGGGAAGCCTTCGATCAGGATGATGCGATGAAGCTCTTTGTCGGCCTCGGCAATCCGGGGGCGCAATACGCGCTTAACCGCCACAATGTGGGCTTCATGGCGGTGGACGCGATTGCCGCCGCGCATGATTTCCCCGCCTGGCGCAAGCGCTTCTCGGGTCTCGCCTCCGAAGCCAAGCTCGGCGGAGAGCAAGTGTTCCTGTTCAAGCCGCAGACCTTCATGAACGAGTCAGGCCGCGCCGTCGGCGAGGCGGTCCGCTTCTACAAGCTCGACCTCAGCGATGTCATCGTGTTTCACGACGAGCTCGACCTTGCCCCCGGCAAGGTCCGCGTGAAGGCTGGCGGCGGCGTTGCCGGCCACAACGGGCTCAAGTCCCTCACCGCGCACATTGGCAATGACTATGTGCGCGTGCGTATCGGCATCGGCCATCCCGGCAACAAGGCGCTCGTCACCGGCCATGTGTTACAAAACTTCACTAAGGCCGAGTTCACCTGGCTCGAGCCGCTATTAGGCGCCATTGCCGAAGAGGCGCCCTATCTCGCTCAAGGCGCCAACGACAAGTTCCAATCGCGCGTGGCCTATGTGATGCAGGGCGAGGCTGAGACGCCGCTTGAGCAAGAGCCGGCGAAGAAGTCTGCGCCACGGCGGAAGCAAGCGCCAGAGACGAAGGACAAACAGCCGGTGGCAGAAGGGACGCTTGCCGGCAAGCTCCGCCGCTGGTTCGGCTCGTGACAACGCAACATTGTCATGCCCGCGCAAGCGGGCATCCAGTAAACACCATCCTCGCAAAATGAACTCAGGCGGTGGTTACTGGATCGCTCGGTCAAGCCGGGCGATGACAAGTGAAATGACGGACTGAGCGATGGGATTCAAATGCGGCATCGTCGGGCTGCCCAATGTCGGCAAGTCCACCCTGTTCAATGCGCTGACTGAGAGCGCAGCGGCGCAGGCTGCCAATTATCCGTTCTGCACCATCGAGCCCAATGTCGGCGAGGTGCCGGTGCCCGACCCGCGCCTCGACAGGCTTGCGACTATCGCCAAGTCGGCGCAGGTCGTGCCGACCCGGCTGACCTTCGTCGATATCGCCGGGCTGGTGCGCGGCGCCTCGAAGGGCGAAGGTCTCGGCAACCAGTTCCTCGCCCATATCCGCGAGGTCGACGCCATCGCCTATGTGCTGCGCTGCTTCGAGGACAACGACGTAGTGCATATCGAGGGCCGGGTCGATCCGATCGCCGACGCCGAGACGATCGAGACCGAGCTGATGCTCGCCGACCTCGACAGCCTGGAGCGGCGCGTGCCGATCCTCGAAAAGAAGATCCGCGGCCAGGACAAGGAGGCGAAGAAGACACTCACGCTGCTCGAGCGGGCGCTTACCCTGCTGCGCGAGGGCAAGCCTGCCCGTCTTGCCGCGCTTGCCGAGGACGAGCGCGCCGAATTCCGCACGCTCGGCCTGCTTACCGCCAAGCCCGTGCTCTATGTCTGCAACGTGGATGAAGCTTCGGCCGAGACAGGGAACGTGCACTCCGCGCGCGTGGAGGCGCTCGCCAAAGCGGAGGGCGCTGGCTGCGTGATCATCTCGGCCAAGATCGAGGCCGAACTTGCCGAGCTTCCGCCTAATGAGCGTCAGGCCTATCTTGCCGAGCTTGGCTTGCAGGAGCCGGGGCTCAATCGGCTGATCAACGAAGGCTATAAGCTCTTGGGACTAATAACTTATTTTACCGCTGGGCCAAAGGAAGCGCGCGCCTGGACAGTGACGCAAGGCACCCGCGCGCCGCAGGCCGCCGGGGTGATCCATACCGATTTCGAGAAGGGCTTCATCCGGGCCGAGACCATCGCCTATGACGACTATGTGGCGCTGTCGGGCGAAGCCGGTGCACGCGACGCCGGCAAGCTCAGACTCGAGGGCAAGGACTACGTGGTGAAGGACGGCGACGTCCTGCATTTCCGCTTCGCGCCGTAACCCCGCGCGCCGCTCCACGCCTGCGGCCACAAATAATGAAGGGGGCCGCGAACGGCCCCCTTCGCTCAATCAATCGAATTCCAATTACTTGCACTCTGCCATCTTGGCCATCGCCGCCTTGGCGTCGGCCTCCGAGCTGTATTTGCCCATCATCTTGTATTTCTTCGTATCCGTGGGTTGGCTGGTCATGACCTCGCATCCGCCGCCGCCGACTCTCAGGGCGACATAATAGTCCGCGGCAAGCGCAGGCGTGACGACAGCAACTGCGAGAGCGGCCACAACGAGATACTTTTTCATGGGTTTCCTCCGGTTAGCCAATCCGTACCCGATTGGCAGGCGAAGAACGCCCCTCGGATTGCGCCCGTTCCAAGTGTTGCGTAACAAATGTGCACGTCGGAGTGGTCCAGTTCCACCAATTAGGTGGCGGGTTTTGGCGGCTTTGCGGTGCGCTTCGTCCTTCTGGCGCGGGCTTCCGGGAGTGCGGGCTTCGACGCGCCCGGCATCGACTTCGGCGGGGTGACGCCCATCGACACATAGATATTCATCAGCCGCTCGACGCCGGCGTCGGCTGCGGCGACCACTCGTCCGCTTCCGTATAGAATTGATTTGGTAGCGGACGAGAACAAGCCGGTCCCAAGACGAATGCTGACACAAATCATCGGCGGAGCACTGCTTCTCAGCCTGTGCGTCTTTCTCCATGCTGTTGCGACAATTGCCATTGCTCGATTCCGCCGGCGCGCCTTGCACGACGGCAGGACAACCTTTCGCCGGCCAGTGCTTGCGCTTGCCGGCGCGTTTGTCTTCATCTTTGTTCTGCACGTCAGTGAGATCGCCATCTGGGCCGGGGCGTACACCGCCGTGGGCGCCCTTAGCGGTTTCGAGCAGGCACTCTATTTCTCAGCGGTGAGCTTCACGACTGTCGGCTATGGGGACATCGTGTTGTCGGAGCAATGGCGAATCCTCGGTGTGTCGGAGGCCGTCGTGGGGATGCTGCTCTTCGGCTGGTCGGTCGGTCTGCTGCTCATCCTCATCAACGATGCCATGAAACAAATCATGGAAGGGCGATAGGCCTGGAAGGAGTCCAGGCTGCCCGCTGGACGGACGCCGTCTCACGCCGGGAGAAAATAGAAGGCGAGCGCGATAATGCCGTAGACGGCCAGCAGTTGCGCGCCCTTGAACCAGGTCGATCGCCCGTCGCCGAGTACATGACTTACGATGAAAGTCGCGAGCACGACGGCGAGGATCTCGCCGGGGGTAAATATGAGATCCATGGGCTCGGAGGCGATGGCATAACTCAGGAGGACCAATAGCGGCGCGACAAAAATCGCAATCTGAATGCTGCTGCCGAGTGCTATGCCGAGGCTTAGGTCCATCCTGTTCTTCATTGCCATCAGAATCGCCGTGCTGTGCTCGGCCGCGTTGCCGACGATCGCGACGATGATAATGCCGACGAATAGTTTGGACATGCCGAGCGACTGGGCCGCCTGCTCAACCGATCCCACCAGCAGCTCGCTCATCCATGCAATGAGCGCGCTCGCGCCGACGAGATAGAGCAGCGAGGTCCGCACCGTCCAGGTGGGCGTTTCTTCTCTCTCCTTTTCGCGTTCACCAGTGGCGGCTTCGCGGGTGAACAAGGACCGGTGGGTATGCAGCGAGAAGAGCAGGCTCAAGCCGTAGAGAAGGAGAAGTACGATCGCAATCGTAACGCTCAAATTATATTCCACCGTCGCGCTAGCGAGACCACCCACGAGATTCTGAAAAGCCGCGGGAACGAGGAGCGCGATGCTTGCAATAATCAGCGCGGCGGCCTGCGAGCCGGCGCCGATGGGGTTGAATTCCTGCATGTGGTAGCGCAGCCCACCAGCTAGGAAAGATCCGCCAAGCACGAGCAAAAGGTTGCCGATAATGGAACCGGTCAAGGACGCCTTGACCACATCCACCTGGCCTGCCCGCAGCGCAACAATGGCGATTATCAGTTCGGCGGCGTTTCCGAAGGTCGCGTTGAGGAAGCCCCCCAGAGCGTCGCCTGCACGCGCGGCAATGCACTCCGTGGCTCGTCCAAGGATAGCAGCGAGCGGGATTATCGCCAGGCACGCGGCAGCAAAGATGAAGACATGCGCACCTGGACGAAAATGCTCGGCCCAAAGTGCGAGCGGAAGAAAGATGAGCAGCCAGTTAAGCGATAATCTCACGTGCCAGCTCCTCGCGGCGATGCTCGCGTCTCATCGCCCCTTTTGTGGCTTGGGCGGCCTTGGTTTCGCCGTGGACGTCTCAATGGCGGTGGCTTCGATGGCGCGTGTGGCGCCGGGCATCGACCTCGGCGGGGTGACGCCCATCGACACATAGACATTCATCAGCCGCTCGACGCCGCCGTCGGCAGGCTTCACCCAACCAGAAGGCACGTAGATCAGCGCACCGCCGAACGGCACCGGCGCCGAGGGCACGAGCAGGCCGACATAACTGTGCTCGCCGATCTGGACCGGGTCAGGGGACGGCATCAGCCCGAGAACCGCGGCGCCCCCTTCCCCGCCGAAGAAGCACCACACCGGGCGCATGCTTTGCAGGTCGTCCTTGTTGCCGCTGCGATCGACGATGGCGACGAAGCGCTTGGAGAGCTCATAGACATTGGAGACGAGCGGGATGCGGCTGATCAGAGAATCGAGTCCGGTCTGCACCAAGGGCCACAGCCTCGTCTCGACGAAGAGGCCGAGAAGGAAAATGCAACCAAGGATGACGAGGAAGCCGAGGAAGTATGCGCCGATATCTGAAGAGACGAGGTTGAGCCCGAGCAGGGT
>JBKOUI010000159.1:0-2587 GCA_046723315.1 Pseudomonadota bacterium
GCTTGGCGGGGATAATGGTGCCGCGGTGACGTGGACGAACAGAAGCCAATCGTGCAAGGAAAGCTGCCCGCTTCGCAGGCATGACAACGACTCTCGCCGAGCATGCGCCCGCGAGGCATAAGGAAGGGGATGGCGCGCCAAAAAGCGCAAACCTATGGTGTCCGCGATCCTTTTGGGACCACGGCGGGCGCCTCTCGGCGCGCCAATCGCGGCGTCCGTACGGCACCGGGCCTCGCTTTAGTCCGGTCCGTCACGCTCGAATGCGCCGACCGATCCTTCAGCTGGCTCCCAGCAGGACCTCCTATTGGGTCCGGGAGGAGCTCCGATGCCGCCCGGGCGCTCATGTCGCGTACACGAGCCCGCAGGCGCCGCACCTCGCCCCGCCGTCACGAACGCCTCGCGATGACGCCCTTCAACTGGACGAGGTGATGCACACTCTAGGTGACGTTTTGGCCCCGGGGATAAGGCCTGATCCCACGCGCGGCCCTCTCCTAAGTTCCGGGGCAGCTTCGAACCCGCGTTTTCCTCGACAAAAAATGGCTGCAGCGCATTGCTCGGCCGTGGAAGGCGACAATTTTGCCCAAGAAATGTCATCATAACGCTTGACAGTGACCAAAATGACACAGCCTGGCCCGCGGGGTGAGGGGTCAGGCGCATCCCCTAAAGGCTCGGTCAGAAGTGCAGCCCCTCAGAGCCCAAGCCAGGCAGTTCGCATCAGAGCCTTCGGATCAGGACATTCCTGCCTTGGCGAAGCGCTTCCTCGAGCCGCTGCGCGGAGAAAATCCTCCCGCGCCGAGGCGGCCAGCCTTCTCGACGGCGATCAGCTTCCCGAGCCAGCGAGCCCACGTGGTTCAGCCGAACTCGCGCGAGCTTGCGACGGCGGCCGTGGATCAAGGCAAGCGAGGTCTGAGCAGAAATGCTTGGGTCTCGGCACTGGTGATCTTGGCCCTCATTCCATTGACCATGCTCTTCGTTCGGCTGCGGCAGGACATGGTGGCGGCGCACGCGGTTCATGGAACACCTCCTGTTGCCAAATCGAGCGTGTCGAGCTCCGCTGCGCCGATCGCTCTGCCGCAGCAACGGCCGAGCACGTTGGAAGTCGCTCTCTCCTCGCCCGACCGCATCGAGGCCAAGGCCGGCGAGGTCATCGTGTTTCCCGTCGCCATCGATGCGACCGACGCGCTTCCAGCGCGCAGCATCATCGCCGTCACTGCGCTCCCCGAGGGCGCCTCATTCTCGCAAGGCCGTCCCTATGGCGCCACTGGTTGGAGCCTCCGTCCCGACGAGATCGCCGACTTGCAGTTGCGTCTGCCGGAGCATGGCAGCGCCTCAGACATACGCCTCGAGCTCATCGCGGCGGACGGAACCGTGCTGGCGCAATCCGAAACACGGCTGGGCATCGCTCCCTCGTCCGCCACTCCCGCCGTCGCCGCGAGCGTCAGCAATCCCTTCGAACAGGTCTCGACAGTCGAGACAACCCAATCCATCGACAGCTCATCGCCTCCGCCACAGCAGAAGCCGGCAGCGTCGGCCGAAGCCGCTAGCGCGGTGAAGGTCAACACCGTAAAGGTCGTCACCATACCGGCGCCGCAGCCGGCGCGCCCGCACGACGGGGGCTATGCGCTAGGTCCCGCGCCGGCAGAACCGAAAGCGCCTACCGAGTGGATGGTGACCAAAGCCGCGGTGGACATGCACGCCAAGGCCACGCAGTCCTCCGAGACGGTCAAGATCGCGAGCAAGGGCCTCAAGCTCCGGGTCGTGGCGCGTGACAAGAAGTGGGTCCAGGTCACCGATCCCAAAACATCGACGACCGGCTGGATCTATAACCGCTTCCTCACCCCTGCCGAGTCCGCCGCGCGTTAGCGGGTTTTGGTCGCTGCCCGCGACTTAATCTTCGGCCACATGGCTCTCCAATCATCGAGATGAGGGTCGATTAGCACGGCTTCCTAAAGCGGGATGTTGTCGTGCTTCTTGGGCGGGTTGGCGAGGTTCTTGTTGCGCAGCATCTGTAGCGCTCTCGCGATGCGCTTGCGCGTGCCGTGTGGCATGATCACCTCGTCGATATAACCGCGCTCGGCCGCGACGAAGGGATTGGCAAAGCGCGCCTGATATTCGTCGATGCGCTTCTTGATCTTGGCGGGGTCCGCGAGCTCGGCGCGATAGAGGATCTCGGCCGCGCCCTTGGCCCCCATCACCGCGATCTCGGCCGACGGCCAGGCGTAGTTCAGGTCGCCCCTGATGTGCTTCGAAGACATAACGTCGTAGGCGCCGCCATAGGCTTTCCGCGTGATGACGGTCACCTTCGGCACGGTGGCCTCGGTGAAGGCAAACAGGAGCTTGGCGCCGTGCTTGATCAGCCCGCCATATTCCTGGTCGGTGCCGGGCAAGAAGCCGGGCACGTCGACGAAGGTGACGATCGGAATGCTGAAGCTATCGCAGAAACGCACGAAGCGCGCGGCCTTCCGCGATGCGTCACTATCGAGCACGCCGGCCAGCACCATGGGCTGATTGGCGACGAGGCCGATCGTGCGTCCCTCCATCCGGGCGAAGCCCACCACGACATTGCGCGCGAACGCCTCCTGAATCT
>JBKOUI010000020.1:0-3053 GCA_046723315.1 Pseudomonadota bacterium
GAAGAGTGCAATGCTGGCGATTTCGACAACAAGTGGTCGATGACGATCTTCGGCCGCAAAGTCGATACCGGCGAGGCAGTGTTTGCCTACCAGATGACGCCCTTCGATCAGTGGGACTATGACGGCATCAACGAGAACATGCTGACCGACATGGAAGTCGACGGCAAAAAGCGGAAGACCCTCACCCACTTCGACCGCAATGGCTTTGCCTATGTGCTCGACCGTACCGACGGCTCGCTGCTCCGCGCCACGAAATACGTGACGACGGACTGGGCCGAGAAGGTCGACATGAAGACTGGCCGTCCGGTGAAGGTGCGCGAGCACTCTCCGCTTGAGCGTGGCCGTAATGTGGAAGCATGCCCGTCTGCCATGGGCGGCAAGGACCAGCAGCCTGGTTCAGTCGATCCCAAGGAGCCGAACATCTTCTATATGCCCACCAACAACTGGTGCATGGAGCTCGAGCCTCAGGAGCGCACGCACACGAACCAGGGCACGGTTTACGTGTTCGCGAACGTGTACATGTATCCTGAGAAGCAGGGCACCACTGGCAAGGTAAAGAAGTACGACGTCTTGACCGGCAAGACCGTGTGGGAAATCCCGGATCCGTATCCGAACTGGGGCGGCACCATGGTTACCGACGGCGGCCTGATGTTCTATGGCTCGCTCGGCGGTGACTTCCGCGCAGTCGACCGGAATTCCGGCAAGATCCTGTGGAGCCGCAAGCTCGGTTCAGGCATCATCGGCAATCCGGCGACGTGGAAAATCGGTGGCAAGCAGTACGTTGGTGTCTATTCCGGCATCGGCGGCTGGATCGGTCTTCCGGTTACCGCTGGCCTCGACCTGAACGACAAGTTCGGCGCTATCGGCGCTACGGCTATGACGAAGGCCGCTGGCCTGAATCATATCCCGCAGGGCGGTGAGCTGAACGTGTTCCGCCTCTTCGAATAAAGCGGACTCCTTTTTAGGCTAACGACGCCCGATGCCCTTGTGGCATCGGGCGTCATTTCCTTTATTAAAGAGATAGAATGCCCCTTATCCGGAGGGGTAGAGTGTGGCGAGGCGTTGGCCCCGCACATCCCGATAACCAATCGAAGAAGCCAGAGTCCCCCATGTTTTCTCGCATCCTCATTGCGTCGCTTTGCATTGCCGGCCTTGGCCTCGCTTCGCTACCAGCCGACGCCGCCTCTAAGCCCAACATCCGCCGAGACTTGAGCAAAGAGTTCAAGGACCTCACGCCAAGCGAGCAGATCGCCATCAGAGCCGCAGCCAAGGCGGCCTACAAAGACAAGAAGCTGGAGAAGCTCGTGGTGTGTGCCGATCCCGGCAACATGCCTTATTCCGACACTAAGCTCGAGGGCATCGAGAACAAGATCGCGCAGGTGCTCGGCGATGCGATGGGGGCGGAGATAAGCTTCTATTGGCGTCCGTTCCTCGAGCGCGCGCTTAATCGCGAGACATTCGACGCGCGCATGTGCGACGTGATGATGAGCGTCCCCGCCGGCTATGGATCGCAGCTCACCACCAATCCGATCTATCGCACGACTTACGTGCTCGCCTATCGCAACGACAAAGGCATCGACATCAAGGGCTTCGATGATCCGAAGCTCAAGGATCTCAAGATCGGCGTGTTTCAGACTTCAGGCGTCCGCGAGGCGCTGGTGAAGCACGGCGTCACCAACCTGCAGCTCCACGTCGTCACCCACGACGCCGATCTCAAGCCCGAGAACCAGCCTTGGTATCAAGTGCAACAGGTGGTCAATGGCGATCTCGACGTGGCGGCGGTTTGGGGACCGTTCGCCGGCTGGGTCAAATCGAAAGGTGCGCCAATCACCATTCAGCCGGTGAACCTTTGGGAAGACACCGTGCCGCTCGAGTTCGACATCGCTGCGGGTGTGCGCAAGACCGACGCCTTCCTCAAATACATGCTCGAATTCGCCATGGAGGACAAGAAGGACGAGATCGAGAAAATCCTCAGGGATTACGGCGTGCCGCTCGTGCAATGCAGCCGCTGCGTCGTCCAGGGCGACCTGCCGGCGCATGGCAGTTACACCGCCGTGGCACAGAAGGACTTCAAGGCACATCCTGAGCTTGCCTCGTCCGATCAGGTGGTCACCGAGGAGAGGGTCGAGCAGTGGCTCGAGGAAGGCGCCGATATCACGCAAGAGCTGAGCAACGCGATCGTCGCCAACGATCTTGATCGCGTCAAATTCCTGGTCGGCAAGGGCGCAGACGTCAACAAGGCCGACAATCAGGGCTGGACACCGCTCGAGAGCGCGGCCCGGCAGCGGCACGACGATATGGTCAAGTTACTCATCGAGCTTGGGGCGGACGTCAATACGGCCGACAGCGGCGGCACGACGCCTCTGCTTGCCGCGATCGCCCGCGATCATGTTCCCTCCATCAAGGTGCTGGTCGAGCATGGCGCGGACAAAGAGAAGGCCGGCCCCGAAGGCTATCGCCCGTTGCCGTTTGCCATCGGCGACAGCAGATACGAGTCGGCCAAGGCGTTGATGGACGCTGGCGCCGACGTGAATGCGCCGTCAGGCCCTGACCAGCTTACCCCACTCATGATCGCGGCCGGACAGTCCGAGCCGGCCGAAGGTTCCATGTTCCTTCCTGGTAGCACGCGCCCGATCGACATCGCCAAAGGGCTGCTCGATCGCGGTGCCGACGTCAATGCCAAGTCGAAGAGTGGCGTAACTGCGCTTATGGTCGCGGCGAGCCACAACAACCCGCCGATGATCGGCGTCCTCATCGATGCCGGTGCCGACGTGTCCGCTAAGGACAACCAGGGCCAGACCGCAGCCGACGTGGCCAAACTGAATGGAAATCTCGAGGCAGCGCAGGCAATCAAGGTGCTCGCCACCGCCAAATCGGCCGAGGCTCCGGCGCCGTCGAACGGCAGCACAAGTCAATGAGAATGGCGCGTTTTGCTGACAGCGCTTTACTAGTAGGGGCCGCGGCCTTCGTCGCGGCCCTTTATTTATGCGCGCCGGCCAGCGTTGCTGAAGAAGCGAGTCAAGCGACTGAGTCGGCAGCGCCTGCCCCTGGAC
>JBKOUI010000048.1:0-6157 GCA_046723315.1 Pseudomonadota bacterium
CGATCACTGTCACGCACATTCCATTCGGTCCGTTGATTTGGATCGGCGAGCGGCGTCTCTTGCAGATAGGGATAGCAGGCGAGCAGGCCAGGTGGGTTTGGCATGTCCTCAGCCCAGCCTCCCTTTGGGCACCAGCCGCCATACAGCGACCCCCTCGCGATAGCGGCATCGAGCGCGGCGCGATCGACGCCTGTCTGTCCCCCGGAGACGATCTTCAGCATGCCGCCATCGATGCCCTGAAAGACGGCGTTCCGGCAAGACCTCGTTTAGGCGGCGGCAAGCTCCTGATCGAGGGCAGTGGCGCGTTGCAGCGCCGGCCGCTGCTCGAGCCGTCCGACATAGGCCACGAATTCGGGACGCTTCGGCAGGAGGTCGAACATCATGCCCCAGCGCAGCATTGAGCCGAGCACCACGTCCGCAGCAGTGAACTGTTCGCCGAGGATATAAGGACCTTTGGCGACCGCTTTGGCCACCACGTCCATGACGGTGTCGAAATCGCCATAGCCGACCATGCCGCGGCGCGGCTGCTCTTTGCGCGGGGCGGCCTTGTCGAGAACGGAAACCTCGAGGCAACTCGGGCTAAAGAACAGCCACTTCAGATAAGGCCCGCGGAGCGGATCGCCCACCGGAATGTTCAGCCGCGCATGCGGGAACTCGTCGGCGAGATAGGTGCAGATCGCAGCCACTTCAGTGATGGTGGCGTCGCCGTGCTTGAGTGCCGGCACTTTGCCCATTGGGTTGATGGCGAGATACTCGGGCGTGCTCTGCTCAGCTTTGGCAAGGTTCAGCAGGTGGATGTCATAGGGCTCGCCGAGCTCCTCGAGCATCCAACGAACGACCGATGAGCGCGACGGTGTGGCGTGATAGAGCGTGAGCTTCGCCATTCTGATCTCCTCTATCGTGGCGAGCAAAGCAACTGAGCCGAAACGGAACGGAACTCCCGTGAGACGTGCAGGATTAAGGTGCAAGAAGGCGGCGGTGTGAGGGCCGGAGTATGACGATGGCACCAAGGACTAGAAAGGCGACAAATAGCCGGAAAGCAGCAAAAGGCCGAACGACGAGTAGGCGCTGGTCGCAGGCCGTGACTGAGGGCTCCGATGCGCTCGATTTGAAAAAAGGTGTGTTTACGTTGAAGGACCCGAAGAAGATCGCGCTCTCGCTAAAGCGCTCGGCGGAGAGGAGCACGCGCAGGAAATCGGACCCCTATCGCTCGGCAATGTCGATGCTCACCTTCTACATCAACCGAGCCGGCAAGGGATTGTCGCAGACTGAGCGGACGCGACTGGAAAAGGCCAAAGGCGAGCTGCGCAAAGCCTTCGGCAAGAGCGCAGCTTAACCCTGCTCGCTCTTGGCCCAACCTTCCACCTCGCCGATCCAATGTTCCACGTGCTGTGAGAAGGTGGCGAGAATGGCCTCAAAAGCCGCCTCCTCGGCGTTTCCCGCGCCGCGGTCGGCTTGCAACTTCTCGAACACCTGGCGGTAGTCGGCATAACCCTGCATCTCCTCGGCACGATGCCACCAGAAATCACCGATGAAGAAGAACCTAATCCAGGAGAATAGACAGTCGGTCCAATCCTCGAGGTAGTAGCGGAGGTGGATGCTCGGGCCACAGAGATAGAATTCGGCATTACGCAAAATCTCGGCGCCGTTGGCCACACAGTCTTCGCGCGTTGCCACCTCGACCAATCTGCCGTCGAGAAATGGATAGTCCGGGCATTCGAGGAACACGAAGCTCATACGGTCCGCGCCCGGATAAAGCCCCCGCGGGTCGAACAGCTTGAAGTCAAGCCCGCGCAGCCGGGCTCCGCCGATCTCAATCAAGGGAGGTCCCTCCGCGGCGGGATCGGAGACAAGCCCAAGGCCTGCCTCGTTTGCCCTTGCGGCAAGGATCTCTGGGTTTTGACTGATCCAGCTCGAGATCAGGATCGAGCCAGAAATCTCACAGTCGAAGCTTTCGATATTGGGGCGGACCCGAACCGCCTCTCTGCGCTGCTCACTCAGCATTTTGAGCAGCGCGGGCCGCTTCGGCTGCGCATCCTTGAAGTATGCGTCGCTGCGTGCGGCGAGCCTGTTGAGATAGCCGAGAAGGCGATAACGGATGAGCGGATCGCTACAGTTACCCTTCCAGACAATCGTAACGGAGGGCATTGACGGTGACTTCCTCCGTGAACGCGGGGCCGAAAGAAGCGCACATTGCCCTCACCTAGCCTGGGGTGCAAGCCGTGTTCGTGAAAAGGGTTTCCTCGAAATTCAGGCCGACGCCTCCCCGCGAACGCACGCGGAGAGGCGCAGGATAAAGCATACTTCGACACGTAAGGAAGGAGAACGGCGCAGCTCCCTAGTGGGAAGCACGCCGTTCTCCGAACAAGCAATGCGCGGGCTTCGACGCCCGCTGCTAAGTCACAGTCGGGACAGACTAGCCGGTCAGGCCTTGGCGTGGTGGGCGTGCGATCCCATTCCCGCCAACATGCCGGCAAGCTTCTCCGACACGTAGCCAAACACGGCGCCGATGATCATGGACAGAATGATCACGACTTCGGGGTTCTGTAGCGACGCCGCCGTCAGGCTACCCGCCGCATCTTTCATCAGGACATAGGCGACGACCGAGGCGAAGCCATAGACCTGCGCCGGGACGCTGTCGAAGGCCGGGACATTGGCGAGTAGCACCATCGCCGCCACGCCCACACCAACGCAGATCGCTGCCCAGATAGGAAGGCTTAGTTTATCGGCGATGCCTGTCTGAGTTGCGACCCACAGGGTAATCCCAGCAATGACGGCACCCGCGGCATTGTTGAGGATGGCCGATTGCAGTCCGTGCTCCTTGCCGCCGCAATGGAAGAAGCAGCCCCAAGCGATGAACGCGGCCCAGATCGCAAGCGCGCCACCGAGTGGCCCGAGGAAGAGCCAAGTTGCTATGGCGCCAAGCACACCAACGCTGATTGCGAGAGCTGTATTCGTGGACATCTCACCCCCCTTTGGTGGAAGAGCGGGCGGATGCGCCGAGAGTGCCGGCGGTCCACCGGCTCAATGATCGAAGCCCGTTTTTATGCGAGACCGATTCGGCTTCCGGGTGCGGAGGATAGCCCAAAGTGGGCCTATCCTGAACAACGATTCAGCGTTTTGCCCAATTCATAGACAGGAATCGAGGGTGTGCTGACGAGGGCAGGTCCTTGAAACACCAAGGAGGGCGGGCCTAGGTTCTGGTCATGACAGGCAAGGTTCACGTGGTCGGCGGCGGACTTGCGGGCAGCGAGGCAGCCTGGCAGCTCGCGGAGGCAAGCGTGCCGGTCGTCCTTCATGAGATGCGGCCGATTCGCCAAACCGAAGCGCACAAGACTGGGGCCTTCGCCGTGCTGGTATGCTCGAACTCCTTCCGCTCGGACGAATGGGAGACCAACGCGGTCGGGCTTCTCCATGAGGAGATGCGTCGTGCAGGCTCTTTGATCATGGCCTCCGCCGATGCGCATAAGCTGCCGGCCGGGGGCGCCTTGGCCGTGGACCGGGACAGCTTTGCCGCTGCGGTGAGCGAGAAACTCGAGGCGCATCCACACATCGAGATTATGCGCGGGGAAATCGACGGCGTGCCGCCGGCGGACTGGGACAGCGTCATCGTGGCTACTGGCCCTCTCACCTCCCCGGCGCTCGCCACCGCGATACAGGCGCTGACTGGCGAAGCCGAGCTTGCTTTCTTCGACGCCATCGCGCCGATCGTCTATCGCGAGTCCATCGACATGGACGTCTGTTGGCTTCAGTCGCGCTACGACAAGGCTGGGCCTGGCGGCGGCGGCGCCGACTACATCAACTGCCCGCTGGATAGATCGCAATACGAGGCGTTCCTTTCTGCGCTGCTCACTGCCGAAAAAACCGCGTTCAAGGAGTTCGAGGCAGCAACCCCCTATTTCGAGGGCTGCCTGCCCATCGAGATCATGGCTGAGCGCGGGCCGGACACGCTGCGCTATGGGCCGATGAAGCCGGTGGGATTATCCAACCCGCATAGGCCAGGTGTCAGACCTTACGCCGTGGTGCAGCTCCGGCAGGACAACGCACTCGGCACGTTGTGGAACATGGTCGGCTTCCAGACCAAGCTCAAACATGGCGAGCAGGCGCGCGTGTTCCGCATGATCCCAGGGCTTGAGCAGGCCGAGTTCGCCCGGCTTGGCGGGCTGCATCGCAATACCTTCCTGAATAGCCCGAAGCTCTTGGATGCCAGTCTTCGCCTCAAAGCAGATCCACGGCTGAGATTCGCCGGACAGATCACGGGTGTCGAAGGCTATGTCGAGTCGGCTGCAATCGGTCTTGTCGCCGGGCGCTTTGCCGCCGCCGAACGGGTTGGGCATAAGCTTGCACTGCCACCTCCGACCACGGCGCTCGGCGCACTGCTCGATCACATTACGGGCGGCCATCTCAGTATTGATGAAGATTCCGCGCGAAGCTTTCAGCCGATGAATGTCAATTTCGGGTTGTTTCCGCCGATTGCCACCCCGCCTCACGTGGGAGGTAAAGTGCCGCGAAGCTCCAAGGGCTTCGACCGCAAGCGCGCGCTCGCCCGCCGCGCGCTTGCCGATCTTGATCGCTGGCTTGCCCCTTCCGCCTCGGTCGCGGCGGAGTAGACGCCTCAACTAGGCTTGTTCAGGACCAGCCAGAACTTCAACACCGTCACGTCGAAGTCGGGCTCCCTATAAGTTCCGTTCATGTTGTCGATCACGATAGTGCCATCGAGGCCGCTCGGAGTGCCTTTCAGCTCAATCGGACGGTGGTCCTCGACCTTCGGCCAGCCTCGGCGATAGATCTCCTTCATCGCATCGGCGATGTCGAATTTGACCGACGCTCCGCTCTCCAGACTCGCGGTGAGCATCTTATCGTCAAGCTCCACCTTCACCGCACCGAGGCCTTCGACCGAGATTGTCTGCGGCGGAATCGGGACGGGTACCGGACCCATGCTTTGAAATGTGATCGGCCCAACAACGCTGCCGCCCGCCGTGAACGAGAGGGCCAACGGCGTATCGGAATGATGCGTGAAATAGACAACGCCTCCCACATTGCCCAGGTCAGGACGAAGTCCGAGCGCCATCAGCACCTCGCGCGCCGTCTCCTCGGGCTTCTTGCCGGCAGCGAAGGGATCATTGGGCTGGCCTACGAACCAGGGGGCGATTAGGCCGAGCGAGCGGTGCGTATTGAGATACCACTCGATGCCGCGCACGCGCGCCGCATCGGTGCCGAGTGGACTCTCGGAGTCGCCGTCTTGCGCCTTTCTGACGAATTTGCCGTCCACCAGCATGCCCTTCCCGGTCAAGATAGAGGCAAGCTCCGATTTCTGGCTCATGACCGAGAAGCCAATCGCGCCGCCCGGCCCGAACGATGCAGCAAGCAAAAGCAGTGCAAGCACGCCTGGCACGAGGCATAAGTCGAAATTGCCCCCTCTGATGATGCGGATCGCCGCGAGGATCAGCGCCCATACGCCAATCAGCACCATCCAATAGCGGCCCTCGGTGAGGCCATAGTCGGAGATGCGGCGCCCTACGGCGATAAAGAGCAAGACCACCGGTAGGGCCGCGAGCCAGACCCAATAGCGCCAGAATAGGCGGACGAGTGCCCCGCCTTTCTCGCGGCTCGGATAGCCGACAAGCAGCGTCGCCGCACCAACCAGCAAATATCCCACCACCATGCCGCCAAGCGTCCCCTTCGGCAGCTCCCACGCCAGCACGATCTTGATGGCGTAGGCGTAGAGGATCGCGGTGTAGACGAGGAGCAGCGGAACCAGCACAAACTTCACCAACGCGGCGATGGCACGCATGGTGAACTCGCTTTCCTCGCGTGTGGTAATGGGGTCGGCGAACGCACGTGGCGCAAAGGCAAGGAAGCTCACCGGGGCGATCAGCCCGAGGCTCACCGTCCAGATATATTCGTGCCACTTCGACGGCAGATCGAGGCTGAACAGCAAATTGAGAGTCTCGTGGATGACGGAAAGCCCCGCCCCGAATAGTCCAGCGGCGACGACGGCAAGCAACGCGCCGAGCCAGAGGCGGTGGTTGAACAGCCAGAAGGTGGAATTAGACTCGCCACGGCCGAGATGGCCGGCGAGCCCGACGAGAATGAGCAGGCCGCCGAGAAGAAGCGGCGGGCTGAGCCAGATGTCCCAGTCGAAGCGGAACAGCAC
>JBKOUI010000320.1:0-2428 GCA_046723315.1 Pseudomonadota bacterium
ACATGCTGCGCCAGCTCGTCCCCGCCGCGGCGACCATGGCGATGCTGGTCGGGACCGACACGCTCGAAGCGCGGATCGAGCGACGGGACGTTGAGCTGGCCGCGCAAGCGCTCGGGCAGCAACTCATCGTCGCACCAGTCACCAGCGAAGGCGAGTTCGACGGCGCATTCACGTCGATTGTCGAACGCGGCGCCAAGTCCCTATTGGTCGGAACGGGTCCATTGTTGACGTCCAACCGAGGGCGGATCGTAGCGCTTGCGTCCCGGCTCGCCATTCCTGCGATCTATGCGCTGCGCGAATTTGTCGAAGCCGGTGGCCTGATGAGCTATGGTGCCAGCCTCGTCGACGCGTATCGACAGGCCGGTATCTATGCAGGGAGGGTCCTCAAAGGCGAGAAACCGGGAGACCTGCCGGTCGTGCAATCCACTAAGTTCGAGCTGGTCCTCAACCTGAAGGCCGCGAAAGCTCTTGGTCTGTCTATACCGCCGACGCTGCTCGCCACCGCCGACGAGGTGGTCGAATGAGTGCGCCAGGCAAAGCTGGTGCGATCCAGCCGGTGGAAGTCCGGCCCAAGTAAGGAGTAGCGTCCGCTTGGTAACGAGTGTTGCGTGGCCACTGGCGACAGTGGTTGCGAAGCGTACACAGCGATTGCATGGGGTGTGGGATTGAGCCACGAAAGGTCATACATCGCAGGGGCCGAGGGTTTTCATTCGCTCGAAGGCAAAGCCCACTGCGGAGGCGTCTGCGGGGGCGGTCGCAGGGCAGACGCCGCTCATGCGCTCGCAATTGCCGTCGATCACCTGCAGCGGTGCGTGGTTCAACTCGATTACAGGCTGATCGCAACGAACCTCCACGGAAGAAGCGCAAATGGGGCAATCGCAAGAGAAAGTCCCGATGGCGGCCGCAAACGCATACCACGCAAAGGCATGGGAGTATTTATCGCGCGCGGAGTGCATGAATGATGCCGAGGAACGCGCCGAGATAGTGCGGTTCGCGTGGATGTGGATGAGCCTGGCCGATCCGATTGTGGATGTGGATAAGCTGGCCGATCCGATTGACGAGGCGCGGGGCGCATACGAGTTCCCACGCGGTCGTTGAACCTACTGGCCTTCCAAGCAATGAAGCAGGCAAGTAAGTTGTGACTTCACTAATATCTTCCAAGGCCGCATGCATTAGGGGTAGGATGAGAAACAGTCGCTCGCGCTTACTGCCGCATCGCGGGCTTTCGCCATGAACCTGTCCGCCATAAACCTGATTGATCACATACTGCCCTGGGTTGTTTTGCTGCTGGGCCTATCGCTGCCATCGCTGGCGGTTTTGCTGCTTGGCTGAGCAGTGCTGAGCGGAGCTTTCTTGGCTGCTCGGCTGAGGTCCCTGCACAAGCGGCGGATCGAGAGCAGCGATTGCCGGAAACGCGTTCGTGATGGACGTTCCTTGAGGAACTTCTGGCGCGCGCTATAGCTTCTTCCTATTCGACGCAAGTGTGACGGCGGTCACAGAATCTCTTTCGCTTCGTTCTTAGATTCCAGCACAGCGACATCGATCTGGCGCCAAGAGTGAGACCATGGCACGGAAATCTAAACGCGCAGCCGGTCTCATCGACTGCCGCATTCATCTGGACTGTCACAGAACGCATTCCTCTGAAAGCGACCGGCATCCTAGACGGATTTCTCTGTCGGCAATTGGGCGATGCTTGAAGGACCAATACGACGCCCTCGCGAGTCCGATCCCCCCGCATCTCACGGCTCTCGTCAAACGACTTGGAATGCAGCAATAGTTTTGCGACCTAGAGCGGCGCGAAATCCTGCAGCGCAGCAGTCCCCCGTGTGCTATTTCTTCGTTCGGAAGCACGGGAGGTCCTGAGCAGTGAAACGGCGCGAGGTCATCACGCTGCTCGGCGGCACGGCAATGGTGTGGCTGCTCGCAGCACGCGCGCAGCAACTTGAACGGATGCGGCGTGTCGCCTTTTTGTCGATAATGACGCAGAACGATCCGGACGTGCAGCTACTCAGGTCAGCGTTTCATGATCGCCTGCACGAAGTTGGTTGGTTGGATGGTCGGGACATCCGCATCGATTATCGCTGGGCTGGCCCTGACGTTGAAAGCCTGAGAGCTCACGCGACGGAGTTAGTCCGATCTAATCCCGATCTCATCGTCGCTGACAGCACCGCTGCATTAACCGCATTGCGGCCTTTGTCCGGCGACATCCCGGTTGTCTTTTTGAGAGTATCCGATCCGGTTGGCGCTGGATTCGTCAATAGCTTGGCGCGCCCAGGCGGAAATCTCACGGGTATTACCAATTTTGAATTTGCGATGGGCGGGAAGTGGCTCCAATTACTAAAGCAAATCGCGCCTCTTACATCCCGCGTGACAGCCCTGTTGTATCCAGGAGTGATCGCCCATGATGGATTTTGGCGGACCATAGAGG
>JBKOUI010000301.1:0-3622 GCA_046723315.1 Pseudomonadota bacterium
GTGCCGACCTCGTGGCGGTTGGCAAGCGAGACCCCGCCACCGCTCGCCTGATCGAGCCGTTGCTCTATTTCAAGGGCTTTCACGCGCTCGAGACCTATCGTATCGGGCACGCCTTATGGAAGTCGGGCCGCAAGGACTTCGCGCTTTATCTGCAAAGCCTGACCTCGCGCGTCCTCCAGGTCGACATTCATCCGGCCGCAGAGATCGGCAGGGGCATCATGTTCGACCATGCAAGCGGCATCGTCATCGGCGAGACCGCGGTGATCGGCGATAATTGCTCGCTGTTGCACGGGGTCACGCTCGGCGGCACTGGCAATGAGCGGGGAGACCGCCACCCCAAGATCGGCCGGGGGGTCATGATCGGCGCGGGCGCCAAGATTCTCGGCAACATCAAGGTCGGGGATTGCGCCCGAGTCGCCGCCGGAAGCGTTGTGCTCAAAGATGTGCCGCCGCGGCGCACGGTGGCAGGGGTTCCGGCACGCGAGATCGGCTTTGCCGGTTGCGAGGAGCCGGCTCTTGCCATGGATCAGATGTTCGTAGGTGATGACGAGACGAACCGCCGCTAACACTAGCCTGAATTTAAGAAAGCCCGGTCGCACGGGTTTCGGAGAGATACCGTGACACGGGACGAAATCATCAAGCTCGAGCGCTATCTCAAGAAAGTCTTTCGGCTTCCTGAGCTCCAGGTGAAGCAACGGCCGCAGAAGGACGACTCGGCCGAGGTCTATGTCGGCGACGAGTTCATCGGCGTCCTGTTCCGCGACGACGAAGAGGGTGAGACCGCCTATCAATTCCAGATGGCGATCCTCGACTACGATCTCGCCTAGAGCCGGTCGCCCACGCCTCAAAAAATGAGCCGGTCTCTTGCGAGACCGGCTCGAGTAAAGGCCCGGTAAGGTGGGGAAGGGTGGGGACGGTCACCGGGCCTATAGGTTCTCCGAACTCCTGCTAGTTGCTGTTCGAGGCTGACACCGCGGTTTGCGGCGCAGTTTCGGGCGGCAGCAGCGAGATCCACACCAGCGGATTCTTCTCCGACTGCCGCTTGATGAATGTGTAAGGCGTGTCGGCCCAGCGCACGATCTCGCGGCGCTTGTTGTCGAGAACGAAGTCGCCCTTGTCGGTCCGCACCGTCAGCACGGCGTGGCCTTCACTGTTCTCGTCGCGGACGACGGTGATGAGGAGAGTGCTCTCCGGGAAGCCGCGTTCGATCAGAATGCGGCGCTTGAGCAGCACGTAATCCTCGCAGTCGCCTTTGGTGGTGGGATAGGTCCACACCTCGGGCTTGCCGTAGAGATCGAGATCGGTCTCAGGCGCGATCTCGGTGTTGACGGCGGTGTTCACTTCCTCGATCTGACGAAACTTCGCCTGAGTGAGCTGAATGCGATCGGCGAAGCGCGGTCCGGGACGGCAGTCCGCTTGATGCTGCTGGCAGAACGTCACGTAGCCGATGGGCGGCAGCGTGTCGCCGAAGGACCTCAAGAAGGCGATCTTCTGTACCTGCGGCTGCGGCACGAGGCTAATCGAATGGTCGTTTGTCGCGGCTACCGGTAGAGACGAGACAAACATCAGCAAGGCAGCCCCCACGATAAAATGTTTCATTGCACCCCCCCTTATTTGTTGGGGGCACTATCTCAGAGAGATTTTGAGATCCCGATAAAACGAGCGATAGGTTTGAAGGAGTATTCGTAGGGGTTTGTTAGCGCGAGCTACCGAACGGTGAACGGTCGTGGTTACTCAGATTTTTAGCATCGCTCCTGTCGCAAGGCGCCCGCACGCCGAGCGACGGTAAAACGGTTTCACGTTATGGTTTTCTTGGGCGGTTCTGTAAAAGACACCCGTTAAGAGCCGCTCAACCATGGCCAACTCTGAACCGATCCTCAATGTCCCGCGCAGTGTTGCCGGCGCCTCAATCCTGATGGTGGGTATTCAGCTCGTCAGGGGCTTTCTGCCTGACGAGACAGACCTCACCTTTCTGCTGGCACTGGCCTTCATACCTGCGCGTTACAGTGGCGCCGCGCCGGAGCTCCCAGGAGGCTATGTCACCGCCGTCACCTCGTTTGTGACCTACATGGTCGTGCATGCAGGTTGGGTGCACCTCATTGTGAATCTGCTTTGGATGCTCGCCTTCGGCAGTGCGGTGGCGCGGCGCGTCGGCGATCTCAAATTTCTCTATTTCTCGCTGCTGTGTGGGATTGCCGGCGCCTTCACCCATCTCGCCTTCCACTATGGCGACATGGCGCCGGTGGTTGGGGCTTCGGCCGCGATCTCAGGGCAGATGGCGGGCGCGCTTAGATTCATCTTCAGGCCGCCGGGCGTCCTGCTGCAGAGAACTACGGATTTTGTCAGCGCTCCGCTGATGACCCTCGGCCAGACTTTAACCGACCGGCGCATCATCGCCTTTCTCGTCTTCTGGGTGGCGATCAACGCCTATTTCGGCATCAGCGCGGTGAGGATCGCAGGTCAGGAAGGCGGGATTGCCTGGGAGGCGCATATCGGGGGTTTTCTGTGCGGCCTTCTCCTTTTCGGGCTATTCGATAAAGGCCATGCGCCTGCGCAGGAAACCCAGCCTATCCCGTAAGCGTTGAATTTCCGCCCAGATTCCCGGTCTCTTGCGCGCTCTGCCAGTCCGAGACAGAATGTCGCAGTCACGGGACAGAAGTTCCCGGCTGGAGGAAACACGAATGAACGTCGCTGCAATTCTGAAGCTGAAGGGCAGGGAGGTCTTCACCACCAGCCCTGACACGACGTTGCTTGACATTGCCAAACTGCTCGGCACGAGGCGCATCGGTTGCATTGTGGTGACCGGCATAGACGGCAAGGTCACCGGCATCGTGTCGGAGCGCGATATCGTGCGCGAAATCGCGCGAGCCGGACCCCAGGTCCTCAAGGAGCCTGTCGCGAGCTGCATGACCAAATCTGTGGTCAGCTGTCGCGAGTCCGACACGATTGAAAAACTGATGTCGGAGATGACGGCGCATCGGTTCCGCCACATGCCGGTGGTCGAAAGAGGCCGTCTGGTCGGTCTCGTGTCGATCGGCGACGTGGTGAAGATGCGGATTGCCGAAGCCGAGATGGAAGCTGCGGCGATGCGCGACTACATCGCCACTGGCTGAGCAGGCTTTAGGCGGCCAGCGCTCGCACCGCGATTTTGATCTCATCGACCTGCTTCTCGGCGGCTCGCGCGCCGAGCTCGATCGCCTCGCATGCGCGATGGAAATCGAACAGGCCGATATCGCCAAGCTTGGGCCCGATCGTGATGTCTGGCGGGTCGCCAGCAAGCCGCGAGCGCGCGATGCGGTCTTGGGTGATGTTGATGGCGTCCATCATCACCGCCGAGATGCCCGGCGCGCCGTTCCTCCTGCCGAAAATTTGGCGGTGCAAAAGGTGGACCGCCGCGCGTCCATTGCTGCCGACGAGGTCCACACTCTCCGCACTCTCGGCCACGGCAAGCGGTTCGACGAAAGCTTCGTAATCATGGATCACTCCGCCCCTGGAGAAAATATCGTTGCTGAGATTTACGGCGATGACTAAGCGGGCGCCGAGCGCGCGGCACACAGAGACCGGGATTGGGTTGACCAATGCCCCATCCATCAACCAGCGCCCATTGATCTGAACGGGACGA
>JBKOUI010000360.1:0-8344 GCA_046723315.1 Pseudomonadota bacterium
TTGGCCTCGCCGCGTGGCTCAATCGCCTTTTCATTGATGGTCAAATAGAAGTGGCCCCAGGAGAACATCATGTCGTCGTGCTCTCCGGCCATGGTCGCGGGCAGGATGATGTCGGCGTAGGCCGCGGTGTCGGTGACGAAATGCTCGGCAGTGACGAAGAACAGATCCTCGCGCGAGAGACCTTGCACGATCTTGTTGGTCTCGGGCGCCTGGCTCACCGGGTTGGTGTTGTAGATGTAAAGACCCATGATGGGCGGGTCGAGTTTCATATCGCCGGTGAGCGCACGGCCGAGTTGGAGGTTGTTGACCGCTCGCATGCCGGGGCGAATGAAGTCAGGGCGCGATACGCGCGCCCAATCGATGGGGAACTCCCATAACGGCATCTGCAGCAGGCCGCCGCCCACATGACGCCATGAGCCGGTGAGCGCAGGAATGGTGCACACGGCGCGAATGGTCTGGCCGCCGCCGGCGTGCCGCTCAAGCGCGACGCCCAGTCGAATGACCGAAGGCTGAATGGTCGCAAATTCGCGAGCAAATCGCGCAACGTCCTCTCCCGCAACACCTGTCACCTGCTCGACATAATCCGGCGTGAACTCTGCCGCACGCTCGGCAAGCTCGGGGAAACCGACTGTGTGCTTCTCAACCCACTCCTTGTCGACGAGCCTTTGGCGGATGATCTCGGCGATGAGGCCCATGGCGAGCGCGCCATCAGTGCCGGGCTTCGGCATGATGTGCCAGTCGGCTTGCTTCGCCGTGCGCGAGCGGTAGGAGTCGATCACGACGACTTTGGCGCCCTTCTTTTGCGCCTCGAGCACGAATGGCCAGTGATGCAGATTGGTGGAGATCGAGTTGCAGGCCCAGATCACGATATAGCGCGAATGGACGAAGCTCTCTGGATCGACGCCGCCGGTGGGACCGACGGTGAGCAGCCACGCAGTAGATGAGCCCGACGCGCAGAAGGTCTTCTCGTTCACCGTCGAGCCGAGCTTGTTGAAGAAGGCGTCGCCAGCGGTCAGCCCCTGCACCAGGCCCTCATTGCCGAGATAGCTGTAAGGCATGATCGCTTGCGAGCCGTATTTCGCAATGATGTCCTTCCAGCGCGAAACTATCTCGGCGATGGCCTGGTCCCACGTGATGCGTGCGAACTGCCGCGAACCCTTGGGCCCCACTCGGCGCAACGGATAGAGCACCCGGTCGGGATTGTAGTGGTGATCGTGATAATCCTTGAGCTTCACGCAGAGCCCGCCGCGGGTCATCGGATGCTCCTTATTGCCCCTGACCTCGACAAGCCGCCCGTCCTCAACCTCGTAGATCATGGCGCAAGTGTCGGGGCAGTCATGCGGACACCCGCCGAAGAACGTCTGGCGTTGAGGCTGCTCGTTCATGGATTACTCTCCCAGCTTACCGCGCCGTTCGCCGGCGCCGGTTTGCATCAGCCTACGAAGCGGGACTGACCTTGTCGATTGGGTTTTCGACACCCCGATACCGCGGAGCATGTTGGGAGATTGACACAAGGGCAAAAGGAGAAGCCCGGCTGCGAACCGGGCTTCCAGCCGTGTCGATTCGCCGCCGCCGGGGCCCTTGGGGAGTGGTTAGGCGGCCGCTCCCCCTCAACGTTCCTTGCGAGGCCGCGGTTCCAGGCAGGGTCAATCCGTATGGGTCAATCGCTTCTAGCACGCGCCCCTGCTTCGATAGGTGACCGACAACCCAACGCTGGGCTTTGAGATCACGATGTCGTTGCGGTGCACTTTGACTGACAGGTCGGGCATGGTACGCGGCTTACGAAGCGGCGGCGGCCCTCCTTAGCAAGTGCCGCGCCTTCCGTATAATTTCCTCCTGCACCTGCTTCTTACTCAGGCGCTCCAAGGTTCGATAGGAGAAGATTGCAGTGGTTATGGCCTCTCCGCCGTCGTCATCAGGCGCTCGGAACTCTACGTAGGCACGATCGGTGTGGCAGTAGCATCACAGGTCGGCACTACGCCGGACCAAGAAGAAGCCCTGCCTGAAAGGGTTCCGAACGTGGCAGTGCTTCCGCTAACCGGCCCGGCATCCTGTGGAGGCAGGAAGGAGCCGCCGAGCCTAATCCGCCAACTTCTCGATACGGATGATGTTCCGAAAGAAGCCCCGGCACGTTGGGCGCAGGGCCGACCGGGACTTCCAAGCCCGGAAGAAGGAGGACACCGTTAAGATCGCGGTGCCTATCCGCAGCTATTCGTCTTCCACCCAGTGTTGTAGTCGCACGGTTGCCAGACAGGGCCTTGTGGCGGCCCGGCCACTGCGGCCGTGGCGAACACGATGACCAGGGTGATGGCGAGAAGGATGGTTGTGCGCATGGGAAGCCTCCAGTGCTCCCCGTCACAAATATGTCATAGTACTGTCACGCAGGGTCTGCAACTGCCGGACTATCGCGGCTGATGCGTACCTCCCCTAGCTCCTGGCCCTGGGTACCCCCTGCCCTGGGGGGCAGCCGACGGGGGGAGGTTGGCCTCGGGCTTGGCGGGACTTCGTGCGGCGGCGTCCCCTCCTCCCAGGTCTCACCTAGGTCTCAGCGAACATCGCGACATTGGCAATGGCCTAGTGGGTCCTGCCGCAATCGACTGCAAGCCACTGATCTGCAGAGGAGATTTGGTGGTGCGGACGCCGGGAGTTGAACCCGGACGGCCTTTCGGCCTCAGGATTTTAAGTCCTGTGTGTCTACCAGTTCCACCACGTCCGCATCCGGCCGGTTTATGGCAGGGGAACGTGTAGAGTTCCCTTAGGCCGGGAAGAAGACCTTCTTGCGCTCCTTGGGCGCGTCCTCTTTTGCCGCCTCTTGAGGCTCCGGTGCAACGGGCTTGGCTTCAACCGCGGCCGCGGCTTCCTCCTCATGGGGAAGCGTCGCGGGAGGGACTTCCTCTTCCTCCTCGTCTGCAGGCGACACTATAGCCGTCTCAGCGGCAGGCCCAGCCTCCAGGCTCGCCCTCAGCAATAAGAAGAGAGCGAGCGCATTCAGCACATGCCACGCCGCATGGGTCCCGACCTTCTGGCCCTCGATCAGAAGCTTGTCGCATAGCGCAAGATCAAGCGAGCGGAGGGTGAGCGAGACGGCGAAGATCGCGGCCGCCCACAATATATAGGGCGCGGCGCGGTGGCGCTGTTCCTCAAGGAGAAGCCCGACCACAATCAGCGCGCCAAGAGCCGGGAGATAGGCCACGCTACCGTTGAGGCAAGCCTTCGCCCCTTGCACCTCAGGGCCTGCGAAGCCGACGCCGCCATCCCAGCACTTCACCTGCGGGGCGATACCCATGAGGCCGGCGAAGCCAATCAGCAGCAGCACCGTCCAGCCGGTGGGCACGCCGACCAAGCGGTTGAGCGCGAAGCCAAGATAAACCAGGGTGAACACCAAGATCGGGATGACATCGAGGAGCTCGGTGCTTTGCGTCGCGAATAGGTGGAAGGCGAAGCTGCCAATGCCAATCAGCGCCACCAGCCCGATCAGGAGGAAATGGTCCGAGGTCTGCTGCTCGCGCGGGCGCCACTCGAGGAGCTGAAGCCCCATCAAGGCTGCAAGAATGAAGGCGACGTTAGAAACGGCGTTGATCGGCTCCGCGCCGAGCGCAGCGCTCGTGCCGCGCTCGCAATAAAGGAAAACGTGTTCGCCGAGTGTCATCGTGCCCGTTCCCTTTCAGCCACTCCAGGAAAGAGGCCTCCCTCGCCGTCGGTTCCACCTCCGGTCAGTTGTTGCCCGTCACGCTTGCCCTATCATTCGGGCGGCGAAACGTCATCCGACGGAGGCGCGCCCGCGTCAGGGGCCTCCTCGTCAGGCACCGTGTCCTCTTCCATCGGCATTTCGTCATCACCCGCATCGGCCGGAAGGCCGAGGCTTTTCTTGCAGGCGTCCTCGTAGCCTTCATTGGCGGTCAGCAGGTCCTCGAGCGTCGGGAAGGCCTCGGCGTCGGCATCGGTGATCTCGTCCTTATGCATCTTGGTCAGCATGTCGACGTCTTTCTGGGTGAGCTTGTTCTCTTCGAACTTGCCCGCCACGCATTCGCAAAATGCCTTCGGCGTCACCTTGCCGTCGGCAAAGCCAGGACTGTCGGTGACGTTCTGGTCGGCCGCGCACGCATCGAGAAAGGCCGCGCTGTTGAGCTTGGCCGCTGGCGCCGCGGCGGCAGGCCTTGCGTAGAAGCATGCCGCCTGAAGCAACACAGCGGCGAAGGCTCCAACGGCTACGCGCAACAAATATGACTGGTCCATGCCCTGCCCCTCCCAACCGCCTATGATGTTTTTGCCACCTGGCGTAAGCGGCATCCGCCAAGGGTAAGGAATGACTCGACATTAGGGCAACAGTTGGAGCGCGCCTTAAAGGAGCGGCCGTTCGACCCCTTAGGGTTTGGGCGGCGGGACGACGCGAATATGAAGCTCTTTCAGCTGCTTAGGTGACACCTCGGACGGCGCTCCCATGAGCAGGTCCTCGGCCTGCTGGTTCATCGGGAACATGACCACCTGGCGCAGATTCTCCTCACCGCACAGCAGCATGACGATCCGGTCGATGCCAGGCGCGATGCCGCCGTGGGGCGGCGCGCCATATTGCAGCGCGCGCAGCATCCCGCCGAAGCGGCTCTCAAGCTCCTCCTTCGAGTAGCCGGCGATGGCGAAGGCCTTCTCCATGATCTCCGGCTTGTGGTTCCTGATCGCGCCTGAGGACAGCTCGACACCGTTGCACACCACGTCATATTGATAAGCGAGGATGTCGAGCGGCTCTTTGGTCTTCAGTGCATCGAGCCCGCCTTGCGGCATGGAGAAGGGATTGTGCGAGAAATCGATCCGGCCCTCCTCCTCGTTCCACTCATACATGGGGAAATCGACGATCCAGCAGAACTCGAAGCGGTCAGTCTTGGTTAGCCCAAGCTCGTTGCCGATCTTGACGCGCGCCTGGCCGGCGAAGGTAGCGAATTCTTTTGGGAGCCCGGCAACGAAGAACACTGCATCGCCGTCGCCAAGCCCGAGCTGCTGGCGAATGGATTCGGTGCGCTCCGGCCCGATATTCTTGGCCACAGGACCAGCGCCTTCGCCCTCGCGAAAGAAGATATAGCCGAGGCCAGGCTGGCCTTCCCCTTGCGCCCAGGCGTTCATGCGGTCGCAGAACGCGCGGCTGCCGCCACCTTTGGCTGGGATCGCCCAGATGCGCGCGTTGACGTCCATGTCGAGCATCCCGGCGAACACTTTGAAGCCCGAGCCGCGGAAACGCTCGGTGACATCCTGCATCTCGATGGGATTGCGCAGATCAGGCTTGTCGGTCCCGTATTTGCGCATCGCTTCGGCGAAGGGGATGCGCGGGAATTTCTGCGTGACAGGCTTGCCGCCGCCGAATTCCTCGAACAGGCCGCGCAGGATCGGCTCGACGGTGTCGAACACATCCTCCTGGGTGACGAAGCTCATCTCGAGGTCGAGCTGGTAGAACTCGCCCGGCGACCGGTCGGCGCGGGCATCCTCGTCGCGGAAGCAGGGCGCGATCTGGAAGTAACGGTCGAAGCCCGCGATCATGATCAGCTGCTTGAACTGCTGCGGAGCCTGCGGCAGGGCGTAGAACTTGCCCGGATGAATGCGCGACGGCACGAGGTAGTCGCGTGCGCCTTCAGGTGACGATGCGGTCAGTATCGGAGTCTGAAACTCAAAGAAGCCGGCATCGCGCATGCGGTGGCGCAACGACCAGATAATCGCCTGACGCTTCATGATGTTGTGGTGCAGCCCCTCCCGCCTCAGATCGAGGAAGCGGTATTTGAGCCGCGTCTCTTCCGGGTATTCCGGCTCGCCGAACACTGGAAGCGGCAGTTCTCTCGCCTCCGATAAGACCTCAAGGCCCTCAATCCTGACCTCGACCTCACCGGTGGGGAGGTTGGGATTGATGGTCTCGTCAGAACGGGCAACGACCTCGCCGTCGGTGCGCACCACCCATTCAGGCTTGAGCGTCTCCGCGCGCGCGAAGGCAGGCGACTTCGGATCGGCCACAGCCTGGGTGATGCCATAATGGTCGCGAAGGTCGATGAAGAGGAGACCGCCGTGGTCGCGGATCCGGTGCACCCAGCCTGACACGCGGACGGTCTGGCCTACGTCCTCTTTGCGAAGCTCGCCGCAGGTGTGGGTGCGATATTCGTGCATAGCGTGGGGATGGCCCCGGGCTCAAGCGAGGCAAGGGTTTCGCGAGTGCGCGGGAACAGCGCATGGGATGGCGTCCCTGTCAAGGCGGGGGCGCATGACGTCACACCTCCTGGAACGATGGCCTTCCACATCGGTTTCGCCACTAGGCCCAAACAGTTGGGAGAAACGCCATGTCCAAATTTCATAGCGGCGGATTAATCGCCGCCACGGGGCTGGCCGCATTGTTGTTCGGCTTCGCTCCCGATCAAGCCCGTGCCGCTCCTGGCGACACCGACACGCAACAGCAGACGTCGCCCCAAGGCAAAGACGCTCCCGGTCCCGAGGACAACGGGCAGCCGCCTCTCGCACAGCAGGATGGAGTGATCAAGCCGCCGCCGACGGGCGATGAGGGCATTCACACTGAAGTCCCCAACCCTAATGCCGGACCTCGCGACGAGATCGCTCCGCCGCCGCAACTTCCCGGTGGCGAGAAGGTAGAACCGAAATAGATGCGCGGGGGAACGAACCGAGTCCGCCGGCGTTTCAGCGGCAGGCACTAACGAGGGAGAATAAGATGCCAATGGTTCCTGACCTCCCCCCGGTCAAGACGCGACTGCCCCTCGCCGTTTGGGCTTTCGCCGCGGTCATAACGCTCTGTTCCGTCGTCTCATCGCTCGTGCACGGCTTGGCTCCCGGCCACGCCATGGTGAGCTTTGAGCAGGCGAAAGCCTCTATCAACGGCTTCATGGCTGCAACGACACTGCGGTAGACGGTCTGACCCTGTTGTCTCGCGTACAGAGTGCGATCCACACATGCCGCTTATCCGGCGTGCGCCCACGATCGACGCCCTATCACGTTGACGCCGCTCACGATTGGCAGCGCGCCTTGGGCGAGTAGAGCCGAAACCGACACTGTCTACGCTTGCCGCCCTTGGCCTCGCGAGCGGGCTTAGGCTATACCCGCCCCCCATGAAGCTTATCTCCCGCAACGACGAACTCGCGGAAGCTTGCGCCAAGCTCGGCCAAGCGCCCTTCGTTGCGGTCGACACCGAGTTCATGCGCGAGCAGACCTTCTGGCCGAGGCTCTGCCTTGTCCAACTGGCGGCAAATGGCACTGAAGTGCTGATCGACGGCCTCGCCCCGGGGCTCGATCTCACTCCCCTATTTGAGCTTATGGTCAATGAGCAGGCGCTAAAGGTCTTTCACTCGGCGCGGCAAGACATTGAAATCGTGCATCATTTGGCGGGCGTGATCCCGCACCCGATCTTCGACACCCAGGTCGCAGCCATGGTGTGCGGCTTCGGCGAGGCGGTGAGCTACTCGATGCTGGTGAAGCGGCTGCTCAACCGCAATCTGGACAAGACCTCGCGATTCACCGATTGGAGTCGCCGGCCCTTGTCGGAGCGACAGCTCACTTATGCGCTCGGCGATGTGCTCCACCTCCGTGACCTCTATCCGAAGCTGAGAGCCCAACTCGACAAGTCCGAGCGGGCGAGCTGGCTGAGCGAAGAGATGGCGGTGTTGACCGACCCCGCCACCTATGAGCTGCATCCAGAGCAAGCGTGGAAGCGGCTCAAGATGCGCATCAAGACGCCGAAGGCCCTGGCCGTGCTTATGGAACTTGCCGCCTGGCGCGAGCGCGAGGCACAGAGCCAGGACGTGCCGCGCGCGCGCATCCTGAAGGACGAGGCGCTTTACGATATTGCGAGCCAGGCACCCCGCACGACCGAGGATCTCGGCTCATTACGCACGCTGCATAATGGCTTTGCCCGGTCGATGCGCGGCCGCGCCGTTCTTGAGGCAGTATCACGCGGGCTTGAGCGTGATCCCAACACCATACCGCCCATCGAGCGCGGCGAGCCGATGCCGCCGGAAGCGCAAGCCGTGGTCGATCTCTTACGCGTGCTGCTTAAAGCAAGAGCCGGCAGTCATGGCGTGGCGCCAAAGCTAATTGCCACGAGCGACGAGCTCGAGCAGATCGCCCGCTCCGACGATGACGATGTGGCGGCGTTGCGCGGCTGGCGGCGAAAGCTGTTCGGCGAAGACGCCCTCGCTCTCAAGCGCGGCGAGCTTGCGCTCGCCATCAAGGACGGCGAAGTCACCGTCTTGCCGCCGCAGCAGCTAACGGCGGAACAGCCAAAGCGCAAGGCTTAGCAACAGGCTTACGATGATGGCGGTGGTGAACGGTGCGTAGAAGTAGAAACTGCCGCGATCGACTACAATGT
>JBKOUI010000383.1:0-6191 GCA_046723315.1 Pseudomonadota bacterium
ACGCAAGCTCGCTGGCATCGAGGGCAATGTCGAAAACGCCTGGAGGCGGGTGCAGCGTCTTAAACTTGATGACTTCTGGCCTCAAATCCATGACTGGCTCTGCGTCATCGTTGCCGCTTACACAGTCAAACCGATGAAGCCACTGCCGACGCTCGGCCTCCAGTTCGATGTGGTGGCATCCTTCGGATGCCCCTTCCACTACGCGCGAGAGGCAGAGCGGCTTTGGAACAGGGCGGAGTGGACGTTCTTCCTTGAGCACTTGCGGGACGAGGTGCTGAAACCTGGCGGGCGGGTGCTTATGCAAGTGCGGAAGCAATCTCCCAAGGGCCATGTGCCGACGCCGGAAGAAGTCGCCGCGCTCGAAGAGGCCGTGGCCGAAACCGGCTTCGGCTTCGACGAAAAGTACTTAATCTATCCGGCACTCAATTAACCTTGCCCCCCTCGCGTTTCCGATCTGGAGGGGGCAAGCTTGCGTCCCCCTTCCCGTGGCACACGCCTTTAGAAGATCCAGGCGATCATCAGCCAGAAGATCACGAAGAAGATTAGAAAACCGGCGATGGTAAAGGGCAACTCGCCGAAAATGGCGTCGCCGCCCGACACGACGGCCATGACCAGGATCACTGCAAGCGAAACGCCGAAGGCGATGAGCGCCGCATTTTTCAGTCCAAGGCCCGCCGCGAATGGGTCGGCGAAATTCGCATGTTCGAAGAGATAGTAGAGGCCGCCCCACACGATCGCGACCAGCAGAATGAGCGCGACTGCCGCGGCGAGTAGGAGCCGCAGAGATTCCTTGCGATCGCGATCATCGTGAGCGCTCGGCATTGCCGGTCTAATCCGCTCCCTGATTCTGCGCCCTCGAGATCGCCTCTCTGATCATGCCGGGGTCAGGCATGTCGGCTATCGTGAATTCGGGCTGATCGCCAGCGGTCGAGATCTGAATCGTTCCCACTCCCAGGATGCGGTTCAGGAACCCTTGCGTCACGTGTACGGCACGGACGTGCTTGAGCGAAACCGAGGTGCGGTCCTTGCTCAAGATGCCGCGCTCATAGAGAAGCTCGGCGTCGGTGACAGTGAGCGCTGTCTGCCGGGTGTGGATGTACCAATAGAGCAGAAGCAAAATGCCGAGGCCGAACACCGGAATGAGGATGATGCAGCCGATGAACCACCACGGATGCGCCCGGAACATCGCCGGATGCGCCTCATAGAGCACTGTTCCAGCCATCGCGCTGTTCCCTCTCGCCGCGGTCGGACGGGCGACCTTATTCTGTGGCCTTGCGGCTGAAAAGCGACATGTCGCGGTGACTCCATATGACTGGAAACGGCTGACGCGGGGCGCTACATAGCGTGCACCAGCACGAGGACTTAGAATGGAAAAATTCACCACGCTGACCGGGATCGCAGCTCATCTGCCCATGATCAACGTCGATACCGACATGATCATTCCCAAGCAGTACCTCAAGACCATCAAGCGCACCGGGCTCGGCAAAGGCCTGTTCGCAGAGCTTCGCTACGACGAGAAGGGCGCGGCGCTCCCCGACTTCGTGCTGCACAAGCCACCTTACACGCAAGCTAAGATATTGATCACAGGAGAGAATTTCGGCTGCGGCTCGAGCCGCGAGCACGCGCCCTGGGCGCTGCTAGATTTCGGCTTCCGCTGCATCATCGCGCCATCCTTCGCCGACATTTTCTACAACAACTGCTTCAAGAATGGCATTTTGCCCATCACGCTGCCGCAGCAAGAGATCGACAAGCTGATCGACGACGCGTCCCGCGGGGACAACGCGCGGCTCACCATCGACCTTGAGGCGCAGGAAATCAGATGTCCCGATGGCGGCGTGATCAAGTTCGAGATCGACCCGTTCCGCAAGCGCTGCCTGATGGAAGGGCTCGACGATATTGGGCTCACGCTCGAGAAAGCCGAGCAGATCGAGACGTTCGAGGGAAAGTCGCGCCACGAGCGCCCGTGGGCTTAAGCGCCTGTTACTTGGAAAGATAACCGGGGTAAGGATGCTCGCTCAGCAATTTCGCGAGATGCACGGTGTTGCTCACGAGCATGTCGCTTGCGGTCTTGACCACCCGTGGGGTTGAGCCGAGATCTTTGTAATCGATTTCGCCCATGGCTTGGCCCACCCAGTAGCTAACGGCGTTGGCGGGGATGGTGAACCCAACATCGGCGAGCGCTTGGTAGAGCTCGGCGGTGACATGGTGCGCGCCGTCCTCATTCCCGACCACGGCCACGCAGGCGACGCGCCCATAGGAGACCATGCGACCCTCGTCATCGGTTTCGTCGAGGAACGCATCCATGCGCTCGAGCACGCGCTTGCACACGCTCGACGGCTGCCCGAGCCAGATCGGCGTGCCGAGAATGAAGATGTCTGCGTCGAGCACTTTCTTACGCAGCCGAGGCCAAGCGTCTCCCCTGCCCTCATCAGACCGCACGCCGGGCTTGATGTTGTGATCGACGATACGGATGAGCTCGCTCCTCACGTCGTAAGCCTTCATGGCCTTGATGATTTGCTTCAAGAGAAGCTCGGTGGAGGAGGCTTGTCGGGAGGGTTTGAGCGTGCAGTTGAACGCCACGGCCTTGAGCGCCATGCACCCATAACGCCCCACACAGGTGGAGCGTTCAAATTCTAGTCGAAGGGAATCGCCTGGCTCGATTGTTCAATCAGGTTCTTGCCGTCGCGCGTAACTTTGAGCGCAGCGTGGTAGCTGCCCTCGGGCCAGCCCCCGGCAGGCACCCCGCGCTTACCCGCTTGTAACAGCGAATTCGGCTCGTCCTCGGTGAGCGTCTCGGCGTTGTGCATGAGCGGCGTGTCGCCATTGACGAGCGTGATCTCGATTTCGTCGCCCTTTTTGAGGTTGGTGACCCACGCATAGGCGATGGCCGGCGTGTTGAAGTGCGGCGCAGGCAACGAAGCTCCCTTCTCAAGCTCCTCAGGGGTCACCTGGTGGTCGGTGATCCCGAGTGCCTTTACCTTGGCCTCCTCAGCCCACGCTGACGCCGATACGCCGAGCAACATCAAGGCAAACAGCACTCTTGTCAGCATGAGGCTCTCCCGCTACCCAACTCGCCGGCGAGGTCATAGCAAGCGGGCAGGCGTCAATCCATGGCCGTTCATAAGCTTTTGCTGCTCCCGGGCGACGGAATCGGCCCAGAAGTGATGGGCGAGGTTTCTCGTCTCATCGATTGGATCAACCGCCAAGGCCTGGCCTCGATCGAGACCGAGACCGATCTCGTCGGCGGCTGCGCCTACGACGCCCACGGCCAGGCGATTTCCAACGCCACCATGCAGCGCGCCCTTGCCGCCGATGCCGTCATGCTTGGTGCGGTCGGCGGGCCGAAATGGGACGGAGTGCCTTACGACCAGCGGCCCGAGGCGGGTCTGCTCCGCTTGCGCAAGGACCTCGAGCTGTTCGCCAATTTGCGCCCCGCTATCTGCTACCCGGCGCTCGCCGACGCCTCCTCGCTCAAGCGCGATCGCGTCGAGGGCCTCGACATCATGATCGTGCGCGAGTTGACCGGCGGCGTTTATTTCGGCGAGCCCAAGACCATCACCGACATCGGCAATGAGCAGAAGCGCGCCATCGACACGCAGGTCTACGACACCTACGAGATCGAGCGGATCGCCGCGGTCGCCTTCGACCTTGCACGCGAGCGGAAGCGGCTGGTGCACTCGGCCGAGAAGCGCAACGTGATGAAGACCGGCGTGCTGTGGAACGAGGTCGTCACCAAGCTGCACCACGAGCGCTACGGGGACATCAACCTCCAGCATATTCTCGCCGACAATTGCGCCATGCAGCTCGTGCGCGCACCGAAGCAGTTCGACGTGATCGTCACCGACAATCTGTTCGGCGACATCTTGTCGGACGAAGCGGCGATGCTGACCGGCTCTCTCGGCATGCTGCCGTCTGCTTCGCTCGGCGCCGCCAACGAGAAGGGCCATCGCCGTGCGCTGTACGAGCCGGTGCACGGCTCGGCACCAGATATTGCCGGCAAAGGCGTTGCAAACCCCGTCGCCACCATCGCCAGTCTCGCCATGTGCCTCCGCTACTCGTTCTTTCTCAGCGATGCCGCCGACCGTATTGAGCGCGCCATCGCTGCGGTGCTCGACCAAGGTCTGCGCACTGCCGATATCGCGCAGGAGGGCTGTCGCACCGTCGGCACGCGCGAGATGGGCGAGGCTATCGTCAAAGCCCTCGACAGCGCGGCTTAGGAGACATGATGACGCGCGCGCTCAGTCTCGCTGCTACTGTCGCGGCACTGTTGTGGCTATGCCCTCCAGTCTCCGCCGCCGAAGATACGAATCCCGGCACGGCCTCAGCGGCGAAGCCTCCAGAACTGACGCCTGAGGAGAAGGCCGAGAAGGAAGTGCGTAAGGCCTGCAAGGCGAAAATCTGCGAGATCGTCGCGTCACGAGACCCAGCTGGCGAAGACATCTCCTGCGACATCGTCAAGACCTGGCGCGAGGACGACATTGCCAAGATGCTCGGTGGCAAGATCTCTTGGCAATGGGGTAAGGCGGTGTGCCAGTCGAAGCTCGTGCTTCCGCGCGCGTCCCTCGCCAAGGCTATGAGCGAGCCGGAATACCAAATCGTCATGCCGCAGCAGAAGGTGCGCTGCACGCTTGCGCAGAAAGAAAAGGGAGAGCCTTACGCGGTCGAGATCACCATGTCGCCTAAAGTGAAGTTCAAGGATGGCAAGGCGACCGAGGCCACCGTCAATTGGGGCCCCGCATCCGCGCCGCTTCTCATTTATCCGCTGATCTACGCCGGTACCGGGCTGGACAATTCGACCAATGTGCTCGGAACGGAGGTGGTGCGGTTGGTCAATGGGTTCACCAAGAAATGCGCCGAGGTGAAGGCCGAACTTCCGGCCGACAAATCCAATTAGCGGCTTGTCTCGCGCGCCTGAATCAAGCTTCATGATCGGGGCTTATAGTTCCGTGGGGGCGCGGAGCATGAAACAGCGCAATGGACGACATCAGCACGGATCAAGGCCAATGGCGAGTCCCACCGGCGCCTAGCAGCCGGCGAACGTCCCAGCTGCTGCGCGATTTCGTGGCACGCCATCCCGAGCCCCGGATAACTCTGGGCGCCCTTCGCGATGCGCTTGACGATCGCGGCTTCGGCGTGCTGCTTTTCATCTTCGCCCTCCCGAACCTCGTGCCGGTCAACATTCCGCTTCTTTCGGCGGTCCTTGGCCTGCCTCTCGTTCTCCTTGCCGCGCAACTCTCCTATGGACGGCACAAGCCGTGGTTTCCCGATTGGCTGACGGCTCAGTCCTTCCCCCGCGAAGGCTTCGCGGCGGTGGTCAATCGCGCGCTTCCCTTTCTCGAACGCGTAGAGCGCCTGTTGCGGCCGCGGCTCACAGTGTTGCTGTCCTGGACCGGCGAGAGGCTGGTCGGCATCGCCATCCTCATCCTCGCGTTGATTCTCACTTTGCCAATTCCATTCGCCAATTGGCTGCCGGCCTGCGGTATTGCCGTGTTCGGCCTTGCGATCGTGGAAAAGGATGGCGTTGCGGTCTTGGCCGGTCTTGCCCTCGGCGTCGCCAGTGCGATCGTGGCCGCGACCGTGGTCATCGGCCTCGTCAAGGCTTTCTTGTTTTTCCTCGCGAAGGTGACGAACTAACTAGGCGAGGCCAGCGCGCTTAAGCTCAGGCCCAAGCTGCTTAGTGACGAACAGCCTGAACATGCGGACGTCGCATTGGAACGACCAGGTCGGATGCGACACCATCGCCGGCCGGTTCCGCTCGATGAGGAAATGCCCGGTCCAGGCCAGTAGGTAACCCACTCCAGTGCCGACCAATGCGATCACGGGATTGACGGTGAGCAGCCCGGCGACGAGCGATAGCGCGCCGATGCCCGTGCCGAGCACGTGCAAGATCCGCGTGCCGCCCTCGGCATGATGCCGGAGATAGTGCTGCCAGAACTCGTTGAATGATTCCTCGGTCTTCGGCATAGCGGCTTTTAGTCCACTCCCGCCTTGTCGAGCTCGATCTTAAGCCTGCCGCCGAGCCAAAGGAAATACATGAGGAAGCCGCTAAGAAGTGCCGGCAGCGGGTCGGTGAACACCGCCGGATGGGTATGCTCCACCAAACGATGCGTCGCGCCGGCAATGACCGCGGCAATGACGATGCAGATGAGGGCGATGAGTCCATGATCGCCGAGCAGAATGCTCGCAATCAG
>JBKOUI010000105.1:0-12030 GCA_046723315.1 Pseudomonadota bacterium
TATCGCTCTGCGTGTACGTAAAAAAGGAAAGCCGATTGCATTCATCCTTGCTGCCTGCCGGGACGAACCGACCGTTGCCGTCGCGGCCCGTAGGACCTTCCCAAACACCCAAAAGAAGTCGGGATGGTCGCCTCGGAAGAAAATGATAAGCGACGACGCAACCCACCATCAGCTCTTCGTCGGGTAGGATTCTCGCGAGGAGCGTCGGAAATGGCGGGACTACTTTTTCTTCGGGAGCCTCTCCGGCTAACGCGGGGACAACGGCAGCAAGAGCCGCAGCAGCAGGCATAGCCGCAACAACGGTCAGAGCTTTACGTCTATTTATAATGTCCATGAGAAATCCTCCGTCGTTTGTTACCTCTAGGGTTACCTACGGAGGAGGAAGGAAGGACGTCTAAAGAGCTAAGTGCTTGAAATGGGTGGTACCGCTGGGTGAATTCGAATCACCGACCTCTTGATCCACAGTCAAGCGCTCTAACCAACTGAGCTACAGCGGCATATGTCCCCATGCCTTCGCCGCGAAACCTAAGCGGAGCCATGACGCGTTGCAAGCGTGCCGGCGCCGCCTGTTAAAGTAAAACCCGGCACTGAAAAAAGCGGGTAATCAAACTTGCCATGAAAAAGGCCCGGGCTTTAGGCCCGGGCCTTTTCTGCGCGCTTAGGCACTATCCCTCGAAATCCTTCTTCGAGCCCTACTTCCTCCGTACGGCGTCGAAGGAGCGCGTGACCTGCTCCTTGATCGGCTCAGCCGTATCGGCGGCGATCTTGGTGCTCAGCGCCCTGATTTCGGAAGCTTGACTCGCAAACACGTCGAACTGATGGCGGATGAAGGCCGATTGTAGCTCGACGATCTCCCCGAGGTTCTTGGCACCAGCGAGGCTCTTGGCGAGATCGAAGCCGGAATTGAGATTGCGCTGGGCGAGGTCGATGAGCTTGCGATTGTACGCCGTCACGCCCTGCCCGGCTGCGTCGAACGACCGCTCGAGCGCATCGATCGCCTCTTCCAAGGCCTCTTTGCCGCGCTCATAAGCTTCGCGGCTCTGGTTTACTGTCTTCTCGGCGAGAGCCCGCACACTTTCGGGCACCGTAGTATCAAGCTTGAACGACTCGAACTCTTTGGCGGCTTTACGGAATGTATCGCGCGCCTGCTCGGCGGCGACTTGGGGGGAATAAGTCTCGCTCATGATCAATACCTCCGCTTAGACTCGTTTCGCCTGGGGGAACGCGGTCGTTTCCGCCCGTGGCTCGCAGGCGGTCCCGCGATTTTCATTTTGCTGCACTGCAATATATAATGGTGCAATGCGATGACGCAAGGGTAGAAGACGGCCCCATCAGCAATTTTTTAGCTCTGTGGACGATCTTCTTGCTTTCAGTCTATGCAATGCAATTGATTCGCCTAAATTTAGTGGATGAGTCGAGTATGCGCCCCAAGGCTGGGGCGTGGTGGCCAAGCCGAGACTTGCGCCAGGGGCCAGAACGAGCTCTCCCGTTCCAAATTGGGGCCGCTGATGGCCGACCTCAGACCGCAAAGGCGCATTGAAGAACTGGAAGGTGACCGCGAGGCGCTGGAGCACATTGCCCGCGCCCTTGAGAGCCGCATCCTTCCCGGACCAGGCTTGAACCCATTACCAGAAATACACGCAGGCCTCGACGCCGTTACTCTCAGGCCGCAAGGGTTGAAGGTTCTGCTCGAGGCGATGCCCGCCGCCGTCGGGATTCTCGTTCGCGGAAATCTTATCTATGCCAACGCGGCGTTTGCGTATGCCTTCGGCTATCGTTCTGCCGCCGAGCTGCTCGACGCGGGCGGCCTTGAGGCCGTCCTTCCCGCAGGGGCAACGGTTATTCACCAGGCGGACGACGGCGCGCGAAGCGCTCCAGTCGACGCGCTGACCCGCTCGCGCCGCAGACTTAAAGTGGCTTTTTCGCTTTGCTCGCTAGACGAAGCAGAGGACATCAGACTGCTTCGGCTGATTGATCAAACGATCCTCGACGAGGAGAAAACCGCCAACGAGGAGAAGCCAGACCCTGCCGTGAGCGCCGCGGCGCGGCGACTAGAGTTCCTCGCCAAAGTCAGTCACGAGGTGCGCACGCCGCTCAACTCGATCATCGGCTTCGCCGAGCTGATGCTTGGCGAGAGGCTCGGGCCCATCGGCAACCAGCGTTATAAGGGCTATGTCGAGGACATTCATCACAGCGGACTTTATGCCCTGTCGCTGCTCAACGACCTGCTCGATATCTCCAAAATCGAGGCCGGCAAGTTCGAACTGAACTTCACCGCAGTCGACGTGCCTGAGCTCGTGGAGGATTGCGTGGCGAGTCTGCAGCCGCTCGCGAAGCGCGCGCGCATCGTGCTGAGGACCTCGCTTGCGCCAGATCTTCCGGCCGTTGTCGCCGACCCGCGGCGGCTCAAGCAAATTCTGCTCAATCTCCTCACTAATGCGATTAAGTTCACCAAGGAGGGCGGCCAGGTGATCGTGTCAGGGTCGACGATTGACGGCGAGCTTCGTTTGCGCGTGAGCGACAACGGCGTCGGCATGACCAAGGACGAGATCACCTTCGCCATGCAGCCCTTCAATCAGCTCGACACGGCGCCGCGCAAGCAATCGGGAACGGGCCTCGGCCTGCCGGTCACGAAGGCGCTGGTCGACGCCAACCGCGCGCGACTCGTGCTGTCGAGCGAGCCGAGCGTCGGCACGTCGGCCGACGTCATTTTTCCCGCGGATCGGTTATTCACATCGAAGCCCTAGCTGGGGCGCATGACTCCACGGCGGCTGCACCGCGTCGATGTGCACTTGCGAAATCTAAGCAACATCCCTGTTATATTTGGCGAGTCGTCGGTTAAGTACTTTAGCTATTCTTCGCCGTCAGAAACTTTTAATGCAGTTTAGAAGATTAGAAGACTTCTAAGATTGGTTTGATTTGCAATATTCCGTTGACACCCCCGCCAAGCCAAGGGCTTACTGTGAACGAACTTCCCAAGGTCGCGCCTTGGGACACGACTCTAAATCCGATCCCGGGGCCTTGAACCCCGGCCATTGGAGGAAGTGATGCAACTTGGTTTCGCGCGCGCTCTTGCGCTTGCGCTCTTTATTCCCGTGTTCGCGGCGTCGACTGCCCAGGCTGCAGAGTCTGGCGAGGTGAACATCTACTCCTACCGCCAGCCCTATCTGATCAATCCTCTGCTCAAGGAGTTCACCGACGAGACCGGCATCAAGGTCAATGTAATCTTCGCCGAGAAAGGGTTGATCGAGCGCATTCAAGCCGAGGGGCGCAATAGCCCCGCCGACGTGCTGCTCACTGTCGATGTCGGCAATCTCACGCAAGCGACCGACGCCGGCATCGCTCAGCCAATTCAGTCGGCAACCCTCGAGGCCGCGATCCCGCCCGCCTATCGCGCCACTGATTGGCAATGGGTCGGGCTCACCCGCCGCGCGCGTGTGGTCTATGCGTCGAAGGAGCGAGTGAAGCAGGACGCCATCAGCTACGAAGAGCTCGCCGATCCGAAATGGCGTGGCAAGATCTGCATTCGCTCAGGCCAGCACGTCTATAACGTCGCTCTCATCGCCTCGATGATCGCCCATCACGGGGAGGACTGGACCGAAGGTTGGCTGAAAGGCGTGAAAGCCAATCTTGCGCGCAAGCCCGCTGGCGATGACCGGCTCCAGGTCAAGGGGGTCTATGCGGGCGAATGCGATATCGCCGTCGGCAATACCTACTACATGGGTGCCATGCTCAAGAACGATAAAGAACCTGAGCAGAAGGAATGGGCGAATTCGGTCCGCATCATCTTTCCCAACACCGGCGACCGCGGCACCAGCGTGAACATCTCGGGCGCGGTGGTGGCGAAATACGCCCCGCATAAGGATAACGCCATCAAGCTTCTCGAATTCCTGGCCTCCGACAAGGGCCAGGAAATGTATGCGGACGTGAATAACGAGTATCCGGTGAAGGAAGGCATCCCCTGGTCGCCGCTGGTTCAGTCCTGGGGCGATTTCAATCCTGACCCGATCTCGCTCAACGACATCGCCGACTTGCGCAAGAAAGCTAGCGAACTCGTCGACAAGGTCGGCTTCGACGACGGACCAAGCTCGTGAGGGGACAAGAATGAGCTTCCATAAGAAAATCGAGAGACCAGTGTCCGGCAGAGCGGGACAGCGTGCTCACGTTCCGCCGCGAAGCGGAGCCGAATGGCTGGTCGGCGTCGGCTTCAGGTGCTGGCTCGCGGGCTACGACACCGGCGACATTTCCTGTTGGGAGAACGGCTGGAACGAGTACTCCCGTGCGCTAGGCACGGAGCGGGCAAAGCGAGCCGTGACCGAGCTCGCCTGCTGGGTGAGAGCCGTGCGCGCCACTGCTTCGCGCAAGATCGAATATTACCCGTTTGGCTGCCCGGGCTTTTGTGCCGACGAATGCATGGCCATCTCGCTGATCGCCGCCTCGCAGCATCACCGCTGCCCAGCCATGCGCGCTTGCGCGCTGGCGCTCACCGGCTCGGACCTAGTCGAGCCTGTGATCTGCTCCGCCAACGCTTTTGCCGACGTGCTGCAAGAGGCGGACCAGCGCCTGTCGCCCGAGGCAGTCGCTTCGCTCATGGTCGATCGGCGCAAAGGAGGCGGCGACGGTCGCACTGAACGGCGCTGAAGATGGAGCAAAGCGCCCGGGGTGGTGCTGGAAGGAGCGGCGGCTTCCGCCGGCGGATCGCGCGTCTAACGGAGAGCGGCAATCTTGCTTGGTCGGCGGCGGCCTTCCTCATCTCCCTGATTGCGCTCCTGCCGATCATCGCCTTGACCGTTATCGCGGCCCGGTCGAGCGGCGATACTTGGCCGCATCTCCTCGCCAATGTGCTTCCAGGCGCCTTGCGCCGAACGCTCGGGCTGATGGCCGGCGTTGGAGCTCTTAGCCTCCTGATCGGCACCGGCACGGCGTGGCTCGTCACGATGTACCGCTTCCCGGGCCGCCGCATCTTCCAGTGGCTGCTCCTCCTGCCTCTTGCCGTCCCGACCTACATCATGGCCTACGCTTATCTCGAACTGCTCGATTATTCCGGCATCGTGCAGACGAGCTTGCGCGAGCTGTTCGGCTGGCAAAACGCGCGCAGTTATTGGTTTCCAGACATTCGCAGCCTTGGCGGCGCCATCTTAGTCATGAGCGCCGTTCTCTACCCTTACGTCTACATTACCGCGCGGGCGAGCTTCGTCGCGCAATCGGTCTGCGTGCTCGAGGTCAGCCGCACATTGGGGAGAACTGCCTCGGAGACCTTCTGGCAGGTCGCCCTGCCGCTCGCCAGGCCGGCACTTGCCGCTGGCGTGGCGCTCGCGCTGATGGAGACGCTGAACGATATCGGCGCGGTCGAATTCTTCGGGGTGAGGACGCTGACTGTCGCCGTTTACGATACTTGGCTCGACCGCAACAGCCTCGCCGGGGCCGCGCAGATCGCCTGCGTCATGCTGCTCTTCGTTTTCGCCCTGCTCCTGATCGAGCGCGCGCTCAGAGCCAAGCGGCGGTTCCACCACACGACCGGCAAATATCGCGACCTGCCCGAGGAGGTCTTGGTAGGTTGGAAAGGACTTCTGGCGGCATCAGCCTGCGCGCTTCCCGCGTTGCTCGGCTTCGTTTTGCCGGCTTCCGTCCTGCTGCATGATGCGGTCGCTCACGTGGCGGCCGGGCTTGCGCGTGAGTTCTTGGATGCCGCGCTCAATAGTCTAGTGCTCGCGGCTTCTGCCGCAGTGCTTGCGGTCGGCTTCGCCGTGGTGCTCGCCTATGCGCGCAGGCAGACGCGCTCGCAGTTGGTCCATGCCGCCAGCACGCTTCCTGCAATCAGCTATGCAGTGCCAGGCACAGTGCTTGCCATTGGCCTCCTCATTCCCATTGCCGGACTCGACAATGGCATCGACCGCGTGATGCGTTCTTGGTTCGGCACCTCGACCGGACTTCTCTTGTCCGGCACGGCGTTTGCCATCGTGCTCGCCTACACGATCCGCTTTCTTGCTGCTTCACTCGGCGCGGTCGAGGCAGGCTTGAGCAAGATTTCCCGCAACATCGACGCTGCAGCGCGGACGCTCGGATCTTCGGTGAGCGAAATGTTGTTTAAAGTGCATTTGCCGATGTTGCGGCCCGCGCTCGGCGCAGCCGCCCTGCTCGTTTTTGTCGATTCAATGAAGGAGCTGCCTGCGACGCTTCTGCTCAGGCCCTTCAATTTCGACACACTCGCGACCGAGGTATTCACCCTGGTCTCGCTTTATCGCTACGAGGAGGCCGGGCTGTCGGCGCTCACTATCGTGCTCGTGAGCCTCACCCCCGTGCTCCTCCTCCACGGTCTCATCGCCGGAAGCCGGCCTGGAGCCTCGACGAGCGGTTCTGTCGCGGGGGAGGCAGGGCTCGAATGGGCATTGCGCGTGGCGAAATAAGTCAGGAAAATGCGTGTGTTGGGCTCGCTATCGCGGCGCAATCGGGCTAGAAAAGCACTTCTTACGGCCAACAAAAACGGCGGGCTTAATGTAAGGCCGCGCCGAAACGGGTGGGAAAGGTCGGTATGAAGCCTCGCCAGCTCCCTTGGAAATGGCTTCTCATTGGCTTTGTTGCCTTCTTCATCATCGGTCTTGCGATCCTTCCCCGGCTAATCGGAAATTCGGCTCGGCTCACCGAGCGTGTGACCCAAGCCTTGGCGGCGTGGACCGGCGGCGAGGTCAAATTGATCGGGCCCCTGCGGGTGCACTATTTCCCCGACGTCTCGATCAAAGGCGGCTTTGAGATCAGCAATGCTTCGCGACTGCCGTTGGTGCAATCCGTTACTGCCAGAGATGCCAAGATCACGCTCGATCTTGCTGACCTCGTGCGCGGCGTGATCTGTATCGATGCCTTGCGCCTCACCAAGGCCGTGATCACCCTCAAGGATGGAACATCGGCTGCCGCGTCGAAGGGCGAGGCACCGCAAGCGGTCGTTGCCAATTTGCTTGGCGGCGCACCTGTCGGGATCCTTCGCCTACGGGACGGCACGATCAACCTGCCGACTGCCGCGGGTGTCGAAACCATCACCAAGATCGATGCAAGGTTCGATGCAAGCTCAGGCAGCGGCGCCATGTCGAGCTTCGGCTCCTTCTTACTCAGAAATGAGACTGTGCGCTTTGCGCTCGATAGCGGCGCGCCTGCCGATACGACCGGCGGATCGAGCGTGCCGATCAGTTTGACCGTGACCTCTACGCCGATTAGCGCCAGAGTGACCGGTACTGCATCGTTCGCGACCGAACTTGAAATCGACGGCGATGTGCAAGCCGGCATCCCCAACGCGCGGGAATTCCTACGCTGGGCAGGCATCCCGCTTCCGGAAGGTCAAAGCCTCAAGGCGCTCACGGCGAATGGCAGCGCCCATTGGAACGGCGCCACGCTAACCTTCGACGACGGCTCTTTCACGCTCGACGGCAACAGCGCGGTCGGCCTCCTTGCCGTCACGCCAGGCGCGCGGCCGCGTGTCGAGGGAACGCTTGCCTTCGACCGGCTTAACATCGATCCCTATATTGAAAGCGATAACGCCGAGGCGACGGCCGCATCATCGCCAGTCTTCGATCAGGTGCTGCTCAAATATCTCGATGCCGATCTCCGTATTTCGGCAGGGGACATTGCCGCGTCGGCTATCAACCTGGGACGTGGCGGATTCACCATCAGCGCCAAAGATGGCTTGTTGGCTGGCGAAATTGGCGAGCTTGAGCTTTGTGGCGGATCGGCTTCGGGCCGTTTCGAAGTCGATCTTACGCAAGAGACCGCAAAATCCTCCCTGCTCGCCAATGTCTCCAGTGTGACCATCGACGGCTGTTTGCGGCAGCCCGCCCTCGAGGTGCCGTTCAAAGGAACAGCCGGGCTTAAGGCCGAGATCTCAACCTATGGCAGCGACTATGACGAGTTGATCCACGACCTTTCGGGGACGCTTAAGGTCGATGCACAGAACGGCGCGGTGCCAGTCGATTTCTCTCGTCTGCTTACCTCTGCTGCGCCGCTCGATGGCGAAGGCTGGAGCCGGAATAGCGAGACTTTGTTCGATTCGCTGAGCGCCGATTGCCGCCTCGGAACAGGCCATATTTGGTGCCAGATGTTCAACATGCAAACACGCCGCGGACTGATATCCGGTTCGGGCGAGGTTGATTTGGCGCGTCAGACGCTCGACTGGAACCTGTTCGTCGCCAGTCGCGCCACTCCGCTGAAGGCCTCGCAGCTCAGCACCGAGGCCCCTCCGCGAGTCTCGATACGCGGGTCCTTGTCACAGCCGATGATCCGGAGAGCGGATCGTCCAACCCTTGGCGAGGGGTCGACGCAAACGAGCCCGATGGCGACTGAAGTCTCGCCGCGCTGAGGCTTGCGGGAAATGCCTTTGATTAAGAACAGAACATCGTCGGCGCAAAGCCGCCGCCTAATCCGCGGGATCGTTCCCATGGCTAGCGCCCTCGGCCGGCGTTGCGGGCTAGCCGCGGTTCTCGCCGTAAGTCTCGCGGCGGGCGCTGGCGCGGTCGCCGAGGATGCGGCGGCGCCGAGCACTGCGCTCAACATTGCGACCTGGGGCGGCGCTTACGGGCAATCGCAAGAGATCGCGTATTTCGAGCCCTTCGCCAAGGAGACCGGAACCACGGTCGCAACGGAGACCTATGACGGCTCGCTCGCCAAGATTAAAGAGCTGATCGACAGCTCCGACTCGGAGGTCGACGTCGTTGACGTTTCCAGCGGGACACTCGGTAGTCTGTGCAACGATGGTCTACTCGAAACCATCGAAGCTTCGAGTCTTGGCGCGGCGCCGGACGGCCAGAGCGCCGAGCAGGATTTCTATTCCGGAGGCATATCCTCATGCGGCGTGGCGAGCGTCGCCTGGTCTACCGCGATTGCCTTCGACCGTCAGGCCTTCGCCAAGGGCCAGCCGTCGCAGATCGCCGACCTGCTCGACACCAAACGCTTCCCCGGTAAGCGGGCGCTGCCGAACGGCCCACGCTACACGCTCGAGCTTGCGTTGCTCGCCGATGGCGTCGACCCCGCCGAAATTTACACCCAGCTTGCTACGCCCGAGGGCGTGGACCGCGCATTCAAGGCGCTGGACAAGATCAAGGACAACGTCCTGTGGTGGGACAACGCCCAGGATCCGATCAGTTGGCTGCTCGAGAAGAAAGTCTCGATGGCGGCAGGCTATAGCGGCCGCATTTTCCGCGCCTCCGTCGGCGACCGGCAGAGACTCGGGACCATGTGGGACGGTCAGATCTATGATCTCGATCTCTGGGCCATTCCCAAAGGCGCCAAGAACAAGGACGGCGCCAAACGCTTCATCGCTTTCGCCACTGACCCCGCGCGGCTCGCGGCCCAAGCTCAGCTCATCGCCTATGGGCCAATGCGGAAATCGGCGATCACGCTTGTCGGCAAGCATCCGGTGATCGCGGTTGACATGAAGGACTTCCTGCCGACGGCCCCTGACAATTTCAAGAAGGCGCTTCGTTTCGATGAGGCGTGGTGGAACCAACACGGCGAAGAGCTTGGCAAGCGCTTCCAGGAATGGAAGCCGCCACCGCCTCCTCCCGAGCCAGAGAAACCCAAAGAGGCGGAAGCTACCAAAGGCAAGGATGCGCGCCCAAGCCCACCTCAGGCCGCGCCCTAGGACCTCCGCCCGTCGGAAAATTATCACCATCATGAGGGACTTGCGCTGTCGCCCAACTGCCACAGAAGTGGCGTGCGATTCTTTGCCGCGTGAAAGCATTTCGCGCACGCACGAGATGACCACGGAATGGCGCGAAGGGACCAATCAAGGAGCGTTGTCGGGCGTGCAACTTGTCACGCGAGCATATCGGATTGATAGACCGATAGAATCTCGCGCGTCTCGTCTGCTCCGGTAAACTCACCTCTGATTGCACCGATCGTGTCTCATGTGATCGCCATTCGCACACTGCGTGCTCCGCACGCCATTCTCTTCGCAGCGGCAAAAAGAAAATGCGGGTAAGCGAGAACTCTCGTTTGCTTTGCCTGTCGTCTTCGTGTCATGCTCGTCGCTGGAGAGAGTCCTTCGGGAACGACCCGTGGACATCTCTCTACACAGGATGCACGACCAGAGAGGGCGTTGCTTGCTGTCGCGAGCCGGTGAGGTTTGTGTCACCGCAAGCAGAGATGAGGCCAAGCACTGCCGGAGCGGGGCCGGCAGTGCGATCTGGTAAAGCCTGACCGCTCCCAATCCTCAGAACGATCGATAGATACCGAGCGCGACATAGCCACTCGGATCGTCTTCGAGATAGTTGCCGGTAAAGCCGCCTGAGAGCGTGAATTCGGCGTTCCGAAAATTCATGCGGAGGAAGCCTCCGGCGCGACCTGCATCGTATTCCTCATTGCCGAGCGCACCACCTTCGAGCCCGAGCGCCAGCCGAGGTCTTGCGCGGAAACCGAGTCGAGTGAGGGCACAATATTCCTGGAAAGCGGTGCCGTAGGAAGCATCGGCCGACAGGTAGAACCGCGGCGAGATGTCGAACCAGGTCTCCTGTTGCAGGCGCAAGCCGAGTTCGCTGCCCTGCACCGAGTTGTTAGGATCGTGTGGCACAATATGCTGGTCCTCGGCCTCAATGCCGACGAACAGCTTGGTGATGAGCCTCCCGGTGCGGAACTGGTAGCCGGCAAGCGCCGCGAGATAAGCGTCCTCGCCGTCGAACGTCGTCGGTACGTAGCCGGCGTCGGTTAGTAGTGCGCCGTCGTAATGGTAGCGCCCATACGCACCCACGGCGCGGAGCCTCCATCCCGGCTCGTAAAGCCCCGCCTTGCCTAGGGCGTAGCCCGCGCCCACATAGCCGCTAGCGTAGTTGTCGCTCGCTTCGAAGCCGGTGAAGAACTCGGTCTTGGGCGAATCAAATTCGGCTGATGCCGGCCCTCCTGCAAGGCAGAGGCAAAGGAACGAAAGCCCTCCTGCCCCACTTGCGCGCAGCCGAGCCGAAATACGCTTTAGGTAATGCCCCCACATGGCGAACACTTCGCCGCCACATCGGATCGACTATGCTGCATCTTTCGCGCGTGTTCCAGACAAGGTTTAGCAACCTCCTCTCGCAGCAACTGCATGCACTTCAAGCCCAGGTAGTAAAAGCGTGCTTTGTTCTACACAGACGTGTCGAAATGAGACCTGACCAATTCCACACGTGGCTGAAGGTCGACGCCAAAGGCCTCTATTGCCGACCCGGAGGTTTCCACGTCGATCCCTATGGCGGGGCGAAGCGCGCCATCATCACCCATGGCCATTCGGACCATGCCCGGCCGGGGCACGAGCACGTCCTCGCCACGGCAGAGACGCTCGCCGTGATGAAGACGCGGCTCGGCACTGTCGCGACCCGTGGTAGCCAGCCTGCCGCCTACGGTGAGCCGTTTCAGGTCGGAGAGGTGACGGTAACCCTCGTGCCTGCCGGCCACGTGCTCGGCAGCGCGCAAGTGCTGATCGAGTGGAAGGGCGCGCGGGTCGTGGTCTCGGGAGACTACAAAAGAAGCGCGGACCCCACCTGCCCCGGCTTCGAGCTTCTGCCCTGCCACCTGTTCATCACCGAAGCGACTTTCGGATTGCCGGTATTCCAGCACGGCGACGTGCGCGAGGAAGTTATGAAACTTCTGAAGTCGCGGGCGCAGTTCGCCGAGCGGGCGCACGTGGTCGGCGTCTACAATCTCGGCAAATGTCAGCGGCTCATCGCCGTGTTGCGCGAGGCCGGATATGAGCGGCCGATCTACCTGCATGGCGCGTTGCAAGCCTGCTGCGACCTGTATGAATCTTTTGGCGTGCGGCTTGGCCCGCTGAAACCGGCCACCGGAACGGCGCGCGACGAGATGAAGGGCGAGATCGTGCTCGCGCCGCCAAGCGCGATCGCCGATCGCTGGTCGCGCCGGCTGCCAGACCCGGTAACCGCGTTCGCCTCCGGTTGGATGCGGGTCCGAGCCAGAGCGCGCCAGCAGCGCATCGAGCTTCCCCTCGTGATCTCAGACCATGCCGACTGGAACGAGCTGACCGCGACCATCGCTCTGTCTCTTATACACATCTGACGCTGC
>JBKOUI010000258.1:0-24495 GCA_046723315.1 Pseudomonadota bacterium
ATAGACCTCGGGCACTTCCTGCGCGAACAGCTTCGCCATGAACTCCGGATGGGTGCGCGACAGGAAGATCTGCGGGCCGCGCGGCTCGCGCCGTACGTCATAGACATAGGCGCGAATGCGGTCGCCGTAGCGGAAATTCTCGCGCGGCAGCGTCTCGTCGCGGCGGACGATCGCCTCGGCACGGCCGAGATCGACAATGACGTTGCCATATTCGACGCGCTTGACGATGCCGTTCACGATCTCGCCGACGCGATCTTTGTACTCTTCATATTGGCGCTCGCGTTCGGCCTCGCGCACCTTCTGCACGATGACTTGCTTTGCGTTCTGCGCTGCGACCCGGCCGAAATCGAGCGGGGGCAGGGGCTCGGCGATGAAGTCTCCGACCTGCGCCGCGGGATTGCGCCGGCGAGCCTCGTCGAGCGAAACCTGGGTCGCCTCCATGGTGACCTGCTCAACGACCTCGAGCAGCCGGGCAAGCCTGATCTCTCCGGTCTTGGGATCGACCTCCGCCTTTATCTCATTTTCGCTGCCGTAGCGTGACTTTGCCGCCTTTTGAATCGCGTCCTCCATGGCGGTAATCACCACCTGGCGGTCGATCGCCTTCTCACGAGCGACCGCATCGGCGATCTGCAACAGCTCCAGCCTATTGGCGCTTACGCCTGCCTGGGCCATGACTCTTTGCCTCCAATCTATCTCTATCTATCGGCCTGCGACCTTTCGCAGCCCCGTCTTCAATCTCAGTGTTTCTTGCCCGCAAGGTAGGCTCTGAAACTCGCCACGTCGACCACGAGCTTCGCCTCGCTGATGAGCGAGAAGGGAAGGCCGATCGTGACCGGCTCGGCCTTGCCTTCTAGCTCGACCCTGAGGCACGCCTCGTCATCCTCGACGCCCTCGATCACGCCCCTGAAACGCTTGCGCCCGTCTACCAGCTCTTTGAGTTCTACTTTGGCTTCGTGACCGGCCCACAACGCGAAATCGCTCGGCCTGACCAGGGGTCGGTCAATGCCCGGCGAGGAAATCTCCAGGCGGTATTGGCCAGGCATCGGATCATAGGCGTCGAGCACGGGCGACAGCCTGCGACTGATCGTGGCGCAATCCTCGACGGTCATCTCGCCCTTCGGCCTCTCGGCCATGATCTGCACCGTACCTCCATCGCGCCCCGACACTTTGACCCTCACCAGTCGAAAGCCAAGCTCCTCGAGCACAGGCTCGGCGAGATCGGCGATCGTCCGGGCCGGCCCCGTCTCGCGGGTGAACCTTCGGTCGTTGGGGGCAGGGCTCGACATCGGTGGCGGCCACGCTCCTCCAGGGAAACGAGGAGGCTTTGAGCCTAACAAAAAGGAGCGGGCGGCAAGCCCACTCCTGATCAAAACCAATCATGAGTTCGGACCTAATATACGAGGTTTTTCCAGGGTTTCAAGCGCCCGTTCGGGGGTCAAAATCGGTTCAGGGCGACCCCATAACTTGCTTCTCAATGCGTTCGAAGTCGTCGATGCGCTCGTAGGAGAGTGCGCAGAGACACGATGAGTAATTGCCGCCGATCGACGTGCCGCCAAAGGCGAGGCTGTCTTCGAACGTGCAACTCGCATCGCGATAAGCGATCCATTGTTTCTGCGCGTCTCTGAGATAGCCGAGCTGCGCGTCCGGGCTTTGCCCCATGTCCTTGGCATCGGCGCGGACCGCCTCTTGCAGCTTCTTGTAGCTCTCGTTCAGGAGCTGATCGGCCTTGTCAGCTGCGCGGGCAACGCAGGCCTTGTATTCGGGATTGGAATGCGTGCTGTTCGCGCAGGTCTCGTAGCAGGCAGCAACGATATCGGTCTCCGCGGAGGCTGCCGCCGGCAACAACATGGCGGTCAAACCAAATACAAAGACGCGCATTCCCGCCTCCCAGTTAGAGCCTCTTGAATCTCAGATAGACAGGCTTGCGGCCTTCGCTCAAGGCCTTCCGCTCATAGCGGGTCTCGGGCCAATCAGGCGGCCGAACGCGCCAATCCGAGGGGCGCTCGGCAAGCCAAATGAAGTTCCGACTTCGGCCGATGGAATCGAGCGCGCGCACGACATAGTCGCCGCTATCGCTGGCAAATCTCAGCTCGCCACCGGGCGCCAGCACGCGGGCAAATTCGACAATTGTCTCGGGCGAGATGAGCCTGCGCTTGAGCTGGCGTTTCTTCGGCCAAGGATCCGGGAACAGAATGAAGAGGCGAGAGACTGCACCCTCCGGAAGCCAAGCGAGAACTTCGCGCGCGTCGCCATTATGGACCTTGATCGTGTTCAGTCGCCGGGTCTCGATCTCGCCAAGCAGGCTTGCCACCCCGTTGATGAAGGGCTCGCAACCGATATAGCCGACATCTTTATGATGCTCAGCCTGAAACAAAAGATGTTCGCCCGAGCCGAAGCCGATTTCGAGCCAGACCTCCTTAACGGGGATCGGAAAGAGGTCTTGCAGGCGTTTCGGGGGAGGGACTTCGAGGTCGAGTCTAAGCTTCGGCAGCAGGTCGACGATCAGACGCTCTTTCCGCGCGCTCAAGGGCTTGCCCTTGCGCCTGCCATAGGACCTGAGCGGGTGAGTTTTGCTCGCTGGACGATTTTCGTGCGCCAAAGCACCCACCATCGTCATCCCGCGCGCAGCATCAAGTAGACCTGCGGCCTTCGCTGCTGAAAGCTCTGTGGCTACTGGATCGCCCGGTCAAGTCAGGCGACGACAAAGGGAGATAAAAAGTGCGTTAGGTAAGCTCGGCGCGGATCGGCTCCACGAGATCGAGCCTCTCCCAGGAGAAGCCGCCGTCATTATCGGGCTGGCGCCCGAAATGCCCATAGGCCGCCGTGCGCTCGTAGATCGGACGGGAGAGCTTGAGGTGCTCTCTGATTCCGCGTGGGCTCAAGTCCATCACCTGGCGCAGTGCGTGCTCGAGCTTGCCCTCGGCGACGTTGCCTGTTCCATGCAGGTCCACGTAAAGCGAGAGGGGCTGGGAGACGCCGATCGCATAAGAGACCTGCAGCGTGCATTTATCGGCAAGCCCGGCAGCGACCACATTCTTGGCAAGATAGCGTGCGGCGTAAGCGGCTGAACGGTCGACCTTGGTCGGGTCCTTGCCAGAGAAGGCGCCGCCGCCATGTGGCGAGGCGCCGCCATAAGTATCGACAATGATCTTCCGTCCAGTGACGCCGGTGTCGCCGTCAGGTCCGCCGATGACGAAGCGTCCTGTCGGATTCACATAGAACTTGGTGTGACCGTTCACCCAGCCTTTGGGCATAACCTCGTCGACGAACCCACGCACGATTTCCTTGACCCGCTCCTGGGTCACGTCCTCGCCGTGTTGGGTCGAGACTACGATGGAGTCGGCCCGCACCGGCTTGCCGTTCTCGTAGGCGAGCGTCACCTGGCTCTTTGCATCAGGCCCGAGTTCAGACGTGCGACCGGTATGCCGCGCCTTGGCCATTTCGTGCAGAATGCGATGCGCGTAGAAAATCGGCGCTGGCATGAGCGTCTCGGTCTCACGGCAGGCAAAGCCGAACATGATGCCCTGATCGCCCGCACCCTCATCCTTATTCGCTTCGACATCGGCGTCGACGCCGCGAGCGATATCGGCGGACTGCTCATGCACGTAATTTTGGAACACGCAATTCTGCCAGTGGAACCCCTTCTGCTCGTAGCCGATTTCGCGCACGGCGCGCCGCGCGGCCTGTTCGATCAGATCGGGCGTCACCGTCTCAGGGCCGCGCACCTCGCCGGCCATCACGATGCGGTTGGTTGTGACGAGCGTTTCGATGGCAACGCGCGAATAGGGATCGGCAGCAAGATAGAGATCGACCACCGCGTCGGAAATGCGATCGCAGACTTTGTCGGGGTGACCCTCCGACACCGATTCACTGGTGAAGACGTAATTTGTCCGGGACACTTGACCCACCCCTTTCGAGAAAGAAGACGGCCGAGCGGCCGCATTCGTCCTCGCAAACCACAGGGAACGGGGCGGGTCAAGCCCGCCGTCGGTCCCCTGTGACTCTAGTCGATCGGGACTAAGAGGTGCTGCCGCCGGCGCTGAGCGCCCGTACCAGGTCGACGACGCTCTTGCGCACTTTTGCGTCGCCAATCTTGACGAAGGCGCGGTTGAGCTCAAGTCCTTCGCGGCTATTCAGAAACTCGAGGATGAAGGCTTCCGAGTCCGGCTCGGCCATGCCGCGCACGGCGTTGCCGTCGCCAGAATAAGGTGCTTCCTCGAAGAAGAATTGAACTGGGACGTCGAGGATTTTCGAGATCTGAAACAGCCGGCTCGCGCCGATGCGGTTCACGCCCTTCTCATATTTCTGCACCTGCTGAAATGTAAGTCCCATGCTTTCGCCGAGACGCTCTTGACTCATGCCAAGCAGCATGCGTCGCAACCGCACTCGGCTGCCGACATGAGCGTCGACGGGATTAGGCTTCTTGCCTGCCATTTGCTCTCTCGCAATTAACATGAACTTCGAAAATCAGAAGCTGACTCATGCGTTTGATGAAATCGTCCTTCTGGTCGTTCATAAGGGGTGGCATTTGCCCGCGTCAAGCATACCTGCGCCGCACCCCGTATTTGTGCGGGGCGAATTAGTTCTTGTGCCGAAATGATTGGCAGCAACAGGCGAGCCAACATGCAAGAGCAAATGCCACCACCGAGATTTCGAGAAGAATTTTGAGACGAACATAGAGAGTCGGCGGGCCCACTTTGGGCAAGTCCACGTCGATCACACCTTTCTCGCCGAGATTAATCTCGGCGAGAATTCTGCCGTACGGATCGATCAGCGCCGAGATGCCTGTGTTGGCGGCGCGGGCCACGGGTAAACCTTGCTCGACCGCGCGCACTCGCGCCTGATGGAAGTGCTGATAGGGGCCCGCGCTCGATCCGAACCACGCGTCGTTGGTGACATTGAGCAACCAGCCCGGTCTCGCCGAGTTCTCGGTTACGTCGTCGGGAAAGATGATCTCGTAGCAGATCAGCGGACTTGCCGGCGGCGCGCCCGGTATGGAGAGTAGCCGAGGGCCGGCGGCCGAGCTGAAACCGCCACGCACGCCGGTCAGCTGCATAATGCCGAGACTTTCCATGAAATCTTGGAAAGGGAGGTACTCGCCGAACGGGACGAGATGCATCTTGTCGTAGCTCGACACGACGCGTCCCTGATCATCGATCACCAACAGGCTGTTATAGATGCGAGCCGGTCCAGGAATCCCTTGTTCGTCGCGGTTCTCGACGAGCCGCGCCGAACCGACCACTAGAGAGGTCTTTTGAGGCAGCGCTGCGCCGATGGCGTCGAGCGCGTCCGGTGTGTCCGCGAGAAGGAATGGAACTGCTGTCTCGGGCCAGATCACGATATTGATGCCGTCAAGCGGGGTCTGAGTGCCGCCCGACTTGGTGAGATCGAGGTAGCCGGCGAAGATCTCGGCGCTGTTCTCGGGCCGCCATTTCGCCGCCTGATCGATATCGCCCTGGACGATGCGAAGGCGAATTCCCGTGCTCGCTTGCTCCGCATGGGCAAGCCTGCGTTCCCCCCAAACATATCCGGCGCCAAGCAGAAGCAAGAGGACTGCGGCGAGTGCCACGCCTCCTTTGCCGGACTGGAGATTTGAGCCATCCGGCGCTGTGATGGCAGCAGGACTCGCGAACAGGAGAACAGCAAGCAGGCTCAAGGCGTAGACGCCGAGGAGCGAGGCAAGCTGCATCATCGGCAAAGGACCGAGAAGCCCGTAGCCCACAAGATTCCATGGGAGTCCGGTCAGGACGTGGCCGCGCGCGTACTCCGCGAGGCCAAAAGCGAGGGCAAGCGCGAACACGCGGCCAAGTCCCGGAAACCAAAGCAACATGGCAAGCGCTGTGGCCGCTACGAAAAACAACGCCATCCCCGCAGGGAGCGCCGCCATGACGAACGGGATGAGCCAGCCGTGGCGCCAAGGCTCAACCAGGAAGGCCTCAGCGACCCAGTAAAGGCCAGCGAGGAAATAGCCGAAGCCGAACCAGAAGCCGATCAGGCTCGCGCATTTGAGCCGATCGCCGAGCCGCGCATGGGCGGCGTGGCAGCCGTCAAGCAGCCACACCAGGCCGCCAAAGCTGACGAAAAGGATCGGCCAGGCATGGACTGGCGCGAAGGCAAGCACCGAGATTGCGCCAAGAAGTACTGCGAACGGAGCGCGGCGGGCACCACGCAAACCTGCAACCCAGGTCGCGATGCTGGCGAAGCCGGCGTAGTCGTGCGGCACGCCTTGCGCTGCCGTGTTCCCCCTGACCGACTTCACGCGCTTTCGGCCCGTTGCGTCTCTACTGTCGGTGGCAAGTGAATGCGGAGCTTCTTGATGCGGCGCGGATCGGCGTCGAGCACCTCGAACTCGATACCGCTTGGATGCCGCACGAGCTCTCCGCGCGCCGGGATGCGGCCCGCGATTGCGTAGACGAGGCCGCCAAGCGTGTCGACCTCCTCCTCCTGCTCTTCGGAAGCAAGCTCGAGCCCGAGATACGTCTCGAGGTCCGAGATCGGCGTGCGCGCGTCGGCAACAAGTCCAAGCCGTGGGTCGGACTTGATCAGTGGCTCGTCTTCGACATCGTGCTCGTCGGCAATATCGCCGACCACCTCCTCGACCAGATCCTCGATCGAGACGAGACCGTCGGTGCCGCCATATTCATCGACCACCAAGGCAAGATGAAGCCGCGTGGTCTGCATCTTGAGCAGGAGATCGAGCACCGACATAGATCCCGGCACGTAGAGAATCTCGCGCAGAATGTTGATCGAGGCGATACTGCGCCCAAGGTCGACTTTGCCGAGATTGAGACGATCTTCTCGGTTTGCCTCCGCCGTGATCCACGACATCAGGTCGCGAATGTGGACCATGCCGCGCGGATCATCGAGCGTCTCGTGATAGACGGGGACGCGGGAATGCTCGGCCTGGCGGAATACGCTCATCAGTTCGCCCACGCTTACCGTGTCATCCACCGCGATGATGTCGGCGCGCGGCACCATGACGTCCTCCACGGTGAGCGTGCCGAGGTGCAGGATGCGGCGGAGCATGCTGCGCTCTTGCGCGCTCAAGGTGTCGCTCCTGCTGCGGGCGAGCGCATCCTCGATCAGCTCGCGGAGATCGGGCTCCTCGCCGAGACCGAAGGTCTGTAGCAGGCGCTCGAACCACGAGGCCTCCTCATCGGGAGTCCGTGCCTCTTCTTGTTGAAGATCATTATCGATGCTCGGGGCGTTGCTCATGATGAGACCTCCGCAGGCGTAGCCTCTTTCTCCACGTAAGGATCGGCGACGCCGATCGAGGCAAGCGCGTCCCTTTCGAGCGCTTCCATCCGCGCGGCCTCATCCTCGTTCATGTGATCGAATCCGAGGAGGTGGAGCAGGCCATGGATGACGAGGTGAGAAACGTGGTCGGTAAAAGCGGTGTTGGTGCTGCACCCCTCGTCGCGGATCGTCTCATAAGCGAGCACGACGTCGCCGAGCGCGCCCGGGACGGGCGGCGTATCGCTGCTGGGAAATGACAAGACGTTGGTCGGCGCATCCTTGCCGCGCCAGGCGCGATTCAGAGTCCTCATCTCTGCATCGTCAGTAAGCAGGATGGTGACCTCGTAGGTCCCTGGCATGGACGGAGGAGCGATCAGGAAAGCGGCCAGTGCTGCTCGTTTTAAGGCTGTGTTAGTCAGCGCGTCGCGCCAAGCCTCGGCATGGCGCACGATGTCGACCTCGAGCCTTCGGCTTGAGTGCCGTGCCGCGCTTTTGCGACTAGGGCCACCGTCAGCCATCGCGCTCACCACGGAGCGGAGCCCGCTCGTAGGCATCGACGATCTTGCCGACGAGCTCGCGGCGCACGACGTCGGCCCTGGTGAAGGCAATGTGGTCGATCTCGTCGATGCCCTGCAGCAAGGCGATCGCCTCAAGCAGGCCCGAGTCTTTGCCGGGCGGAAGGTCGACCTGGGTCGGATCGCCAGTGACGATCATCTTGCTCTCCTCGCCGAGCCTGGTGAGGAACATCTTGAGCTGCACCGGCGTGCAGTTCTGTGCTTCATCGAGAATGATGATGGCGTGCGAGAGAGTGCGGCCGCGCATGAAGGCGAGCGGTGCGATCTCGATGACGCCGGTGGCGATGCCGCGCTCCACGCGCTCTGGCGGAAGCACGTCGTAAAGTGCATCGTATAGCGGACGCAGATAAGGATCGACCTTCTCGCGCATGTCGCCGGGAAGGAAGCCGAGCCGCTCGCCTGCCTCGACGGCGGGGCGCGACAGGATAAGCCGATCACCTCTGCCGCTTTCCAAGCACATCGCGGCGAAGGCGACCGCCAAATAAGTTTTGCCAGTGCCGGCGGGGCCAGTGGAGAAGACGAGGTCGTTACGCTGGAGCGATGCAAGATATGCACTTTGCGCCGGCGTACGTGCCGTGATGAGACGCTTCCGCGTGCGGATTTGCTGCGCCTCCGGATGATCGGCACTAGGCTCCAAGTCGTCGCCAGGCTCGTAGGAGCGGGCGTGACGGATGGCGCCCACCACCTCTCCGACGCCGATCATTTCGCCCTGAGCCAGCCTCCCGTAAAGCTGCTCCAGCACCGACTTCGCCGTGGCCGTCGATGCTTCGGGACCGCGCAGGCTCACGGCGTTGCCGTTCACCACCGCCTCGATCCCGAGCCGGTCCTCGAGCACGGCGAGATTGGCGTCATAGTCGCCAAGGAGATCGCGCACGAGCCTGATGTCGTCGAAGAACACGACCGTAGGCTCGCTGCCGCCATTGACTTGCGCAGAGGTGGAGCGCTTCAGCGCCGCTCCCCGTCCGCGTGCCAAGGATGATTTTCTGATGCTGGCCTTGTTGCTCACACGGCCGCCTGAGCTGGCTCGCGCCATTCAAACCCCGATTTTATGACACCGGTGAGACTGTTCGGGCTCGCCGCCAGGATGTCAACGGCAGCGATCTCGCCGATCAGTTCGTCGGGTCCCTCCACGTAAACCGCCTGTAGATAAGGAGAACGCCCGGCGATCTGACCTGGTTTCCTGCCCCTCCCTTCGAACAGGATTTCGAGGCTCCGGCCAATGGTTTTCCGATCAAATGCATGGCGATCCCGGTCGAGCAGGGTCTGCAAAGCATGCAGCCGCTCGCGCTTGGTCTCCTCCGGGACCTGGCTTTCGAGGCTCGCGGCCGGCGTTCCGGGGCGCGCGCTATACTTAAAGGAGAAGGCTTGGGCAAAGCCGGCGCGGGCAGCAAGGGCTAGCGTCCCCTCGAAGTCCTGATCTGTCTCGCCGGGGAAGCCCACAATAATGTCGGTGGAAAGCGCGATATCGGGCCGCGCCTTCCGCACTTTGCCGATGATCTCTTCGTATTCGGCGACGGTATGCCTGCGGTTCATCTCCTTGAGGATGCGGTCGGAGCCTGCCTGGAACGGCAGGTGGAGATAAGGCATCAGCTTTGGCTCTTCGCCGAACAGCGCAATCAACTCATCGTCCATGTCGAGAGGGTGGCTCGTGGTGTAGCGAAGCCTCTCTATCGAGGGGATCCTCGCAAGCTGCCTCAGCAGTTTTGCGAGAGACCAATTGTGCCCGTCGGGCCCCTTGCCGTGATAGGCATTCACGTTCTGCCCGAGCAGGGTAATCTCACGCACCCCGATCGTTGCGAGGCTCTCCGCCTCGGCGATGATCTCTGCGGGAGCTCGCGAGAACTCGGCACCACGCGTATAGGGAACGACACAGAAGGTGCAGAACTTATCGCAGCCCTCCTGCACAGTGAGGAAGGCCGAAACCCTCGACCTTGCCCGGGAACGCTTCGGCAAATGGGCGAATTTGTCCTCGGCGGGAAACTCAGTTGCGACGACGCTGGTAGCGTCCGGTGACACCTCGTCCACGAAATCAGCGAGGCGGTGATAGCTCTGCGGGCCGACCACAATGTCGACGACCGGGGCGCGGGCAATGATCTCATGGCCCTCGGCCTGGGCGACGCAGCCAGCGACCGCGACTAGCGTTTCGAGACCTTGAGCCTTGCGACGCTCCTTTTCGAGCCGCACCCGGCCGAGTTCTGAATAGACCTTCTCCGCCGCCTTCTCCCTAATATGGCAGGTGTTGAGGATGACGAGATCGGCCTCGGCGAGATCCTGCGTCAGCACATAGCCTCCCGGCTCGAGCGCCTCGGCCATGCGCTCGGAGTCGTAGGCATTCATCTGGCAGCCGAAAGTCTTGATATGCAGCTTTTTTGGCAATTTTTTCTCGCACGGCGGCTCGCCGTTCCCCCGTTTGATGGGCAACGCCGCCCCTTTCGTCAAGGCCTCGAACTTGCGGAAGGTGCCTGGGGCCACATTGATTTGATTGCGCGAAGCAGTTATCTACCCGACATACCAGATCGGGTTTTCGGGCTTCTAGGTGATTTCGCAAAAAGCAAAATATGCTCTCCGTGCCCTCGTGGCCCTGGCACGTGCGGGTGACTCCATGATGATCGGCGAGATCGCGGGGAAAGAGAGGATCCCGCGCAAATTCCTCGAGCAAATCCTTCTTGAGTTGAAGCGCCACGGCATAGTCATGAGCCGCAGGGGTAAGCTTGGGGGTTACGCGCTCCTGATGCCCGCCGACCAGATCACGTTCGGCCAAGTCCTTCGTATTCTCGATGGCCCGCTCGCGCCGCTGCCTTGCTTGAGCCGCATAGCCTATCGGCGCTGCCCCGACTGCCGCACGGAGGAGGATTGCGAGATCAGGCATGTCTTTGCCGGCGTTGCGAATTCCGCCCGCGCGGTGCTTGACCGGACCACAATCGCCGATGCCATTGCCAAGCCCGGAGGCGTTGAGTCCGCGGCTGTGGAGCCCGTTTCCTAGGGCTCTTTCTTCCAAAAATCGCGTTTCGAGACCGGTTCGCCGGAAACAATTTTCTCTGCGCAACCGTTCTCTAGCGAGGCCCATTGCTGGGGGAAAAAATTATGGTATGGTCCCCCTTGATAAACACTACCAAACAGATAGAGTTTCGGGTGTTATCACAGAGGAGATCCCTTCTATGAGAGTTCGAAGCACCCTCGCCGCCGGCGCGGCACTTATTCTGAGTACGCTGACGGCGAGCGCCGTGCTCGCTGACACCACCCTTCTCAACGTCTCCTACGATCCCACTCGCGAGCTCTACAAGGCGGTGAACGAGGCCTTCATCAAGGATTGGAAGGCTAAGAACGGGGAGACCATTGCCATCGAGCAGTCCCATGGCGGCTCGGGCAAGCAGGCCCGCGCCGTGATCGACGGACTTCAAGCCGATGTCGTGACGCTCGCCCTTCAGGGAGACATCGATCAAATCGCCAAAACCGGGAAGATCAAGGCCGATTGGCAGAAGCGTCTCCCGGACAATTCAGCTCCTTATACCTCGACCATCGTTTTCCTCGTCCGCAAGGGCAATCCTAAGAACATCAAGGATTGGGACGATCTAACGAAGGAGGGAATCCAGGTGATCACACCGAATCCCAAGACCTCCGGTGGCGCCCGCTGGAACTATCTCGCGGCCTGGGCTTATGCCGACAACAAGTTTGGGCATAGCGAAGACAAGGATAAGGAGTTCATCAAGAAGCTGTACGCCAACGTGCCCGTGCTCGACACTGGCGCACGCGGTTCGACCACGACCTTCGCCCAGCGCGGCATCGGCGATGTGCTTCTTGCGTGGGAGAACGAAGCCTTCCTCGCGCTTGACGAGCTTGGCGCCGACAAATTCGAGATCGTCGTGCCCTCTCTGTCGATCAAGGCTGAGCCTCCCGTCGCTGTGGTTGATGAGGTGGTGGACGCCAAAGGCACCCGGAAGGCCGCCGAAGCCTATCTGAACTTCCTCTACACGCCGGAGGCGCAGAAGATCATCGCTCATAATTACTACCGTCCGTCAGATCCGAAATCTGCTGATCCGAAAGACCTCGCGCGCTTCCCCGACGTGAAGCTCGTATCGATCGACGACCCGCTGTTCGGCGGCTGGGCCAAGGCACAGCCCAAGCATTTCGACGAGGGCGGTATCTTCGATCAGGTCTATCAGCCGAAATCGACCAACTGAGTCGACGCAAATGGCCGGCGCCCGCGGCCTAGCGTTGAAGCGACCGAGCGCCATCCCGGGTTTCGGGTTGGCGCTCGGTTTTACTTTGACCTATCTGAGCCTCATCGTGCTCATCCCGCTCGCCGCGCTTGTGCTCAAGTCGGCGACGCTCGGCTTTAGTGGCTTCTGGGAAGTCGTCACCGGTCCCCGAACGCTTGCCGCCCTCGAGCTGAGTTTCTTCACCTCGCTGTTCGCCGCAGCTGTCAACGCCGTGTTCGGCGTCATTATTGCCTGGGTCCTCATTCGCTATCGCTTTCCTGGCAGGCGCCTGCTCGACGCCTTTGTCGATCTTCCCTTCGCGCTACCCACCGCCGTTGCCGGCATCGCTCTGACCTCCATCTACGCACCCAATGGTTGGATCGGCAGCCTGCTCGACCCGTTCGGCATCAAGGTCGCCTACACTCGTCTCGGAATTGCCATTGCGCTCATCTTCATCGGATTGCCGTTCGTGGTTCGCACCGTGCAGCCGGTTCTGGAGGAATTCGACCGCGAGCTCGAAGAGGCGTCGGCGACGCTCGGCGCCAACCGCACACAGACCGTGTTCCGTGTGATGCTGCCGAGCTTGATGCCGGCCATCCTCACAGGCTTTGCGCTCGCGCTCGCTCGCGCCGTCGGCGAATACGGGTCGGTGATCTTCATCGCCGGCAACATGCCCTTCTACTCCGAGATCGCGCCTCTCCTCATCATCATCAGGCTGGAGGAGTTCGGCTATGCCCAGGCTGCCGCCATCGGCACGGCAATGCTGATGATCTCTTTCGGTCTCCTGCTGTTCGTGCACCTGGTGCAGGCATGGCAGCGGCGGAGGTTCGGCAATGACTGACGTCGCATTCACACCAAGTTTCGTGGTGTCGCTGCGCGGGCCGAGTGTCACGACGGAGAAACCTTGGGTTCGTCTCACCCTGATCGTGATCTCGGTGATCTTCCTCGTCCTGTTTCTGCTTTTGCCGCTTGCCGCCGTGTTCGTCGAAGCCTTCAGGGCGGGCCTCGGCGCTTATTTCGCCGCCATTATCGAGCCCGACGCGCTCGCTGCCATCAAGCTCACCCTGCTCGTGGCAACGATCGCGGTCCCCGCCAACGTGATCTTCGGCTTGGCGGCGTCGTGGGCGATCGCCAAGTTCGAGTTCCGGGGCAAGAGCCTGCTCAATTCGCTGATCGACCTTCCCTTCTCGGTTTCGCCGGTGATTTCTGGATTGATCTACGTGCTGTTGTTCGGCGCTCAGGCCTATTTCGGTCCGTTTCTCAAGAGCGAGGGCATCCAGATCATTTTCGCCCTTCCCGGTATCGTGCTGGCCACGATCTTCGTGACGTTCCCCTTTGTCGCCCGCGAGCTTGTGCCGCTCATGCAGGAGCAAGGAACGCAGGACGAGGAGGCGGCGTTGTCGCTCGGGGCAAGCGGGTGGAAGACCTTCTTCAAGGTAACGCTGCCCAACATCCGCTGGGCTCTGCTTTACGGTGTCGTCCTCTGCAATGCCCGGGCCATGGGCGAGTTCGGCGCCGTGTCCGTGGTCTCGGGCCATATCCGGGGCAAGACCAACACCATGCCGCTGCATGTCGAGATTCTCTACAACGAATATAACTTTGCCGCGGCCTTCGCGGTCGCTTCGCTGCTCGCTCTGCTTGCCCTGGTGACGTTGGTGATCAAGGTCACGCTCGAATGGCGCTACGCTGACCAGATCGCCGCCTCCCGCCGCCACTAGCGAGAAAAACATGGACGCTCGGGTCACAAATGAGGTGAATTATCCAGCCGCCGGGTGGGATCGGGTAGACGCGGCAGTGCCACGGGACAAGATCGTGGACGTATCGGTCGAAAACGTCGTCAGGCTTTTCGGCGCAACGGCGGCGCTGCACGGGGTCTCGCTCGACATTGCGGCAGGCGAGCTGGTGGCGCTGCTTGGGCCTTCGGGGTCGGGCAAGACCACTCTGCTCCGCATCCTCGCCGGACTCGATCTGCCGACCTCGGGACGTGTGCTGTTCGACGGGCAGGATGCGCTCAAGCTTACCGTGCAGGAGCGGAATGTCGGTCTCGTGTTCCAGAACTACGCCCTGTTCCGCCACATGACGGTGCTCGAGAATATCGGCTTCGGGTTGCGCGTGCGGCCGAGCGAGCGACGGCCCAGCCGGAAAGAGATCAAGCGCCGCGCACTCGAGCTGCTCGACTTCGTTCAGCTGTCAGGCCTCCAGAAGCGCTACCCGTCTCAGCTTTCCGGCGGTCAGCGTCAGCGCGTGGCCTTTGCCCGTGCTCTCGCCATCGAGCCCCGCCTCCTTCTGCTCGATGAGCCGTTCGGCGCGCTCGATGCCAAAGTGCGCCGCGACCTTCGCCGCTGGCTACGCGAGATCCACGACAAGACCGGACATACGACGGTGTTCGTGACCCATGATCAGGAAGAGGCGCTCGAGCTCGCCGACCGCGTGGTGGTGATGAGCGAAGGCAAGATCGAGCAGATCGGCACGCCGGACCAGATCTACGATGATCCGAACTCGCCCTTCGTGTTTTCCTTCATCGGGGAATCGAGCGTGCTTCCGGTCAAGATCGAGCAGAACAAGATCTGGCTCGATGGACACGCTCTCGATATTCCGGCGAAAGACGTGCCGCCTGGTCCGGCACGGCTCTATTTCCGCCCACACGATGTCGAAGTGACCGACGAGCTCGCAGGGGTCATCCCCGGCGAAATCCTGGCATTCAGGCGTCACGGCGGATCGCGCCGCCTCGATCTCGAGGTGGCGGGCCGGAATCGCATCGAGATCGAGCTTCCCGCCGATTTCAGCCACAACCTTTCCGGATGGATCGGCGTGCGGCCGCGCCGCTATCGCCTGTTCCCGGCGGTTAACGAAGCATCTCCAAGCTGACAGATCGCTGCTGCCGCTTGTGGCTATCCAACCGCCTCTGAGTTGATAAGGTAGGACCGCCTCAAAGCCCTTGAGGACGTCGCGGTCAGCGGGGCTTTGAGGCGGCTTCTTGGACCGGGCGCTCGGCTCAACGCCGGGCGTCCGCGTCCGGGGGTTGGTTTTAAGGCTTAAGCCTTACACTCGGTCATGCCCTTGAGCGCGGCCTCGGCGGCGGACTTCGTCTTGAAGCCATCGGTGCCGAGCATGGTCAGCGTCTTGCCGTCGGGCTTCTTCGACACGATCGAGCATTTGTGGGTGGAGTTGTTCTGCGCCACGTAATATGAGGCGGCGGCGAAGGCTGGCGTCACGAAGCCGGCAACCAGCAGGCCGGCGATCAGGCATTTCTTCATCACGGTTCTCCTGAGTGGGTTACCCCTCCTTGGAGGTTTCCTCCTCCAATGGGCCTGATCCAACCCTTCGTTTCAGGCACGGTTTTGGCTACGCTCCGCGCAAGAGTGTCGCGGTCGCGTGTGATGCGCCGCATTCTGCGCTTGCGAAAGATGTGCGCTGCTTTCTGCAGCCTGGCCGCAACGTCTTGATCGAGCTTGAAAGTTGGAGAAGAGCGCGATGAGGTTAAGTTTTGTTAATCCGGCGCGCGGGTCCGCCGCGTCAACGAGACGCGGGCGCAAAATGTGACGGACGCCCGGCGAGAAAGCCGGGCGTCCAATTTGCGTGAAGGTCTAGTCTAGCCGCCACACTCGTCGAGGCTTTGGATCGCCTGCTCGGCCTCGGCCTGGCTCTTATAGGCGCCGCTGCCCACCTGCCTCATCGTGGTTCCGTCCGGCTTCTGAGCCAACACCTGGCACTGCTTGGTTGCTGGGTCTTGCGCCACATAAAATTGCGCAGCAAGAGCCGGAGTGGCGAGCGCCAAGACGAAAACAGCCGTCAGCAGAGGTTTCTTCATGGGTGGTCTCCCTACAAGGGTTGACCGCCCCTCCCTGACCGGAAGCGTTGCCGTGCAATTGGGCTTAGGCTTGGCGATACGGTGCTCTTACTTGAGCAAAAGATTGAAATTTCTGGGGAGCGTCTCGGGCTTGAGCTGCTCAAATGTGCATTGCCGCGGCGCCTTGTCGGGGCGGAAGCGGACGAGCTTGGTCCCGTGACGGAAGCGGTCGCCCGTGACGTGATCGTAGCGCACCTCGACCACGAGCTTCGGTTTGACCGGCTCCCACTCACCGCTGCGCTCGGTGCTCCACCGGCTTGGGCCTCCCGGCGCCTTGCCGGTAAATCCGGGAGGACCCGAGAGCGCCTCGAGACTCTTGGTCAAAGCTCGGCGTTCGGCGTTCGAGATCGTCGACGTAAAGCCGACATGATCGAGCTTGCCCTCATCATTGTAGAGGCCGAGCAGGAGAGAGCCGACCTCGTTGCTGCCCGTGGCGTAGCGAAATCCGCCGACCACGCAATCGGCCGTGCGTCGCCGCTTCACCTTGAGCATGGCGCGCTCGCCTGGCAGGTATGGACCGTCGACGCGCTTGGCGACGACGCCATCGAGCGAGGCTTGGCGTTCTTCGAGCCAGGACTCTGCGTTCTCACGATTGATCGTATAGGGCGAGAGCTTTAGTCCCTCGGCATCGCCTGCGGTCTCGTAGAAGCCTTCCAATGCCGCGCGACGTTTCGTAAGCGGCTTGTCGATCAGGCTCTTGCCTTTGGCGTCGAGCATCATATCGAACAGGATCAGTTTGGCCGGCGTCTCAACCGACAATTTCTTGATACGGCTTTCGGCCGGGTGGATGCGCATTTGCAATGCGTCGAACGACAGCGCGCCGTCAATTGGAATGGCAAGCTCGCCATCCAGGACGAATTGCGCCGGGCGAAGACCTTTGAGCATCGCCACCACTTCGGGGAAGTAACGCGGCAGCGGTTTGCCCGACTTCGCCCGAAGATCGACCTGATTGCCAGCGCGGAACGCAAGGCATCGGAAGCCATCCCATTTCGGCTCGAATTGCCAACCGGAGTCAGTTGGAAGCTCGCTGACGAGCTTTGCCTCCATCGGCTCGATGCTGAGCGGCACGGCAAGAGACTTAAATGAAGTTGGCGCCATCCCGTTATTGCAGGCGCACCACGACGCTGTCGGCGGCGCCGGTGGCGTCGGTTACGGTCAACCGCACGAAACCCGGACCATCGGGCTCGAAGAACAACGTCCGGGCCGATTTCCTTGCGGGAATTGGCACTCCGTTCATCAGCACGTTGAGCGGTGGGGTGCCACCGGCGATCTTAATGGCGACAGGATCGGGAGCGGCGCCCGCGAAAGCCGATAATTCGAGGCTCGCGCCGTCGGGCGGAAACACGATGTGCACCTTTGGCGCCATCGCCTCGCCCACGGCCTCGCGCGAGGCGAAGCGCTGAAGCGGCGGCGGAAGCTTTGCCGTATTCGCAATCAGCACTCCCTTCGGCGCGGGCGGCAACGGTTCACGCGACTCCGGCAATCGCGCAAAGGCATCGAATAGGATAGGTGCGGCCGTCACGCGTCCGGCAAGGCCAGGGACCGGCGCGCCGTCAGGACGTCCGGCCCAAACGCCGATGGTCCGCCTGCCGTCGAAACCCACAGCCCAGGCATCGCGGTAGCCGTAGCTCGTGCCAGTCTTGAAAGCGATGCGCCCGCCCGCGGCATTCTCTGGCGGCGGCGACCCGAGGAGCACGTTTCCCACATACCAAGCGGCAACCGGCTCGATCAGGCGCTTGGGCGGAATAGGTGGTGCGCCGAGTCTCTCGACGAGCGGCGCCACGGTTCCCTGCCGCGCAAGCCCGGCATAGAGCATGGTGAGATCGGTGAGCCTCACGCCCACCCCGCCAAGACCGAGCGCAAGCCCGGGCGCCTCGCTCTTTGGCAGGACGAGCGGCGCGCCGGCTTGAGCCAGCCGAGCGATGAGCCGGCTTGGGCCAACCTCTTGCAGCACCGCCACGGCCGGCACGTTGAGCGACTGTTGAAGGGCCCGGCGCACGGTGACGGTGCCCTGGAAGGTCAGGTCGAAATTCTCGGGATGATAACCGCCATAGCGGATTGGTCTGTCTTCGATCAGGGTCTCGGGGTGGATTGCGCCATCCTCGAAGCCGAGGCCGTAGATGAAAGGCTTAAGCGCAGAGCCTGGCGACCGTACCGCTTCGGTCAAATCCACCTGGCCTGCGCGCTGCTCGTCAAAATAGTCGGGCGAGGCGACCCGCGCCAAAACCTCACCGGTTGCGTTGTCGACCACCACGATCGCCACCGACATGGCTGGCCCGAGCGCTTGGGCGCGATCATGCGCGAGGCTCTCAAGCGTCTTTTGCAAGCCGGCATCGATGGTCAATTGCAGCACGCGGTCGTTCGGCGAATTCGCTGCCGCCTGATCCGCGGCGTGAGGTGCGAGCAGCGGCATGGGTTTGCGCGCATCAGGCACCGGCTCCTCCTTGGCGCGCGCGATCTCGGCGTTGCTGAACAAGCCGTGGCTTGCGATGCGGTCGAGCACGCGATCGCGCGCGCGCTTAGCCGCCTCAGGGTTACGGTCGGGGCGGCGAAATTCCGGCGACTGCGGGAGTGCCACAAGCAGCGCCGCCTCGCCGAGCGTGAGCCGGCGCGGCTCCTTGCCGAAATAAGCGAGCGACGCCGCCCTGATGCCTTCGAGATTGCCGCCATAAGGGGCGAGCGTCAGGTAGAGGCCAAGAATCTCATCCTTGCTCAGCGCCTGCTCGAGCTGAGCCGCCCTGACCGCCTGCTTGAGTTTGGCATCGAGCGACCGCTCAGCCCGCGGTTCGAGCAGACGCGCCACCTGCATAGTGAGCGTCGAGCCTCCCGAGACGATGCGGCCATGAGTGAGGAGCTGGAACGCCGCGCGCGCCATCGCCAACGGATCGACACCGCGATGGTGGTAGAAGCGCTTGTCTTCATAAGCGAGCAGGGCATCGAGGAAACGCGGGTCGACCTGTTTCCCCGTGGCGGGCAGCCGCCAGCGACCTTCGCTGGTGAGGTAAGCGCGAAGCAATTTGCCGTTCCGATCGACCACCAGCGTTGAGACTTCAAGGTCGCGCCCGAGCGGCGGAGGTCCGAAGGCTTGGAACAGCCCGGTGACACCGCCGGCAATTGTCGCAGCGATCCACACCAGCCCAATGGCGGCGTAGCTCGCACGCCGTCTCCACCTCGGCGCCTTAGTCCCTTCGGTAGCGAGGGGGGAGCTGAACTCTGGTGTGGCAGTCCTCATTTTGCCGGTGCGACCGTGACCTCTCCCGTCCCTGTGCGGCCGAAGCGGTCGGGTTGATACATGTCCTCGACCACCGCTTGCGGCAGCACATACTGCCCTGGCGCGACGGCGCGCACGACATAGGCGACCGTGTAAGTCGTCGGATCGCCGCTCCGCCGCTCGAACGCCGCGGTGAAGCGGTCGTCGCGGAACTCGGTATAGACCGGGGACCCTGCATTCTTGATCCAGTCGAGCGTGCCGGTATCGCCTGACGAGACGAGATGCGGATTGTCGATCTCGAAACCAGCCGGTACGTAGTCGGTGAGCGCAACGCGGGCAAATTGCGGCTGCGGCTCAGTCACGGTGAGCAGCACCACGAAGCGATCATTCTGCTTGGCTTTGGTGGGGTCGGCGTCGGTACCGTCGAGCGTGTGGAAGGTCCGCTCGAGCTTGAAGCCATGCTCTGAAGCGGGCTCCGGCGAGGTCGGCGCGCCGCTCACCGACACGACAGCGTCAAGCGGGCCACCGCTCCTATTGGTCACGGTCAGAGGATTGCTCTCGAGCTGCTCCTCCGTCAGCGTGCGGTAGAGCGGACCTTGCTGTCCGCCGCCATTCACGTCGAGGCTGACATTTTGTTTGCCAAGCGCGCGGGCGGCAAGCACGAGCCAGGCATTCTCCTGCGTCGAGGTGTAGGTGACGCGGTTCCGTGCGGTGCCAATTCCTTGCGTGCCGCTGACGAGGACCACCTTTGGCGCATCGCCTTCGGCCGCGAGCGTCACAAGGGCCGCGGCGTCGCGCAAGGGCGAGCCGTAGTCTGTGCGGCCACTGTCGGCCTTGGGGTCCTGAGGCAGGGTGCCGAGCGCGGCATTGAAAGCCTTCTCGGATCTCACCCTGTCGCCCAACATGGCGAGCGCAGCCGCGATCTGAGCCTTGGCCGCCGTCGTCGACAGGTCGTTGAGCTTGACGTCGGCGATGTAGCGAACGTCGCCGACCGGAGCCATGCCGTTGCGGGCAAGCACATAGAGCGCATAGGCGAGCGCCGCTCCGCCGTCAGTCGAGACGTCAGGCGCCGTGCTCACATAGTTGCGTAAGCGGTCGAGCGCGAGCTTGAACTGATCATCCGAGACCGAGAAGCCGCGCGCCCTTGCCCGCGTGAGAAAGTCAGTTGTGTAGGAGTCGAGCCAGGCATCCTCGCCGCCTGGCGACCAAAGCCCGAAGGCGCCTTCCGAGCCTTGTCGCGACAGCACCGTCTCGATCGCCTTGGCGATGCGCTCATCGACCCCGGTGTCGACCGCAAGCTGCGCATCGAGCGACAGCTCATTCACATAGAGCAGCGGCAGTGCGCGGCTCACGATCTGCTCGGTGCAGCCAAGCGGGTAGCGATCAAGCGCCGCGAGCAACGTCGCGACGTCGAGCGCGGCCGATGGAGTCACCGATAGCGACACTTTGCCGGTCCCAGGCACGAGATCGGCGAACACGTCATTCGACAGGCTGAGGCTCTGACCTGCTTGGAGCGGCTTCACCGTGCGACGCGCGAGCAGTTGGGTCGAGGGTTTGACCGTCAGCTCGTATTGGCGCGCGAGCGTGAAGCCCTCAGGACCGGTCACTGTGAGTCCTATCGTGCCAGTCCCAAAACCAACCGCCGAGACGGGCAGGCTGACAGCGCCGCGCTTTTTGGCTTCAAGGTCGAGCGTCTGCTCGCCGCCCTCGACGCTCAGCGGAGTGTCGGCGGTGACAGCGATCTTGTAGCTTCCCGTTGCGCCTTCGACGTTATCGAGGTCGAGTCTTAGCGTCGACTTGTCTCCAAGCAGCAGGAAGCGCGGCAGAGTAGCCGTGACCACAACCGGATCGCGCACCACCACGTCGCCAGAGCCGTGACCGACTCGATCCCTGCTCCAGGCGACGGTCATCACCCGCACCGTCCCGGTGAAGGCCGGAATGGCGAAATTGACCTCGGCGGTGCCGTCAGCGCCAGCGCTGACAATGCCGGAATAAAGCGCAAGCGGCGGCTGGGTCGGCGGGCTTCCCTGCAGCTCGCCTCCGCCATCTCCACCAGTGCGGATAGAGGCCTTGGTGCCCTGCATGCCGTCAATCAGCTGGCCGTACAGATCGCGGATCTCGGCGGAGAGCTTGCGCTGGCCGAGATAATACTCGTCGGGATCTGGGACCTTGTAATTGGTGAGATTGAGGATACCCACATCGACGGCAGAGACCACGATGCGCGCCGCTTCGTTGGGGGCGAGCCCCGACAGTTTCACCGGCACTCGCAGCGTCGTCTCAGGCCTGATCAGCGCCGGCAGGTCCATGGCGACACCGATGGTGTGCGCCTGTTTATCGACGCTGAACCACTGCACGCCGATAGCGCGGCCAGGCATGCGCTTCGCCGCCTCGTCGAGCGGACGGCGCAAGGTGGCGAGCACATAAGCGCCGGTGCCCCAGTCGTTGCCGACTGTGAGCGGGAGCTTGACAACGCCTGACTGCACGTCTGCGGTCGAGGTCGTGATGAGCCGGTCGCCGATCACGGAGAGCGTCACCTTGCCTGCGCTACGCGCAGTGACGGCAACGGTCATGGTGTCGCCAGGCTTATATTCCGGCTTGTCGAGCGCAATCTCGAGCAGGTCTGGAGTGTCCGCCGAAGCTTCGGCGTACCAGCCTGAATCGAAGCCGACCGTGGTCTCAGGCCCGGTTGGATCAGGGCTTGCCACTTCGAGACGGTAGCGGCCCCATGTCACCGGCACCGAGATCTTGCCGGGTGTTCCGGCAGCGATGTCGATCGTGCCGTCCGCGACGCGCCGCGTCACCTTGATCGGCTCGTAATTCCAATAACCGTTCGACCGGTACCACTGATATTTCGACTCGATGCTGAGCAACTGCCATTTGAGACCCTTGGCATCGATCTGCCTGCCGTCGGGTGAGACGATGACCACGTCGAAATTCGCGGTGTCGTTGTCGCTGAGCGAGCGGCCCGAGAAGAGCGGCTTCACGCCGATCATGTCGGCCTTGGGTGTGATGGGGAGAGTGAGCTTGCGCTCGATCGCCCGTCCGCCCGGCTCTGCCAGCCGCACGACGATGTCAGCCTCTAGCGGCTTGGTCGATACCGGCACCTTGTCGAGATTGACGGTGAAGGTCGCCTTGCCGTCGGCGTCGGTCTGCGGCAGGTCGGCGAGCGGGATGCTCTCGGTTTCGCCCTCCTCCTCCGCCTCGGCCTGGTCCGCGGCATCGATGCCGAAAATATAGCCGGCAAAGCCCGGCCGTTGCGCGACCTTGGCGATGTTCACCTCGCCTTCGAGGTCTAGGCCCGAAGCCGGCGCGCCATAAAGGAAGCGCCCATCGATCGTGACTTCAGCGGGTGAAGACGGCGAGATGCTGGTGGCCGTCGTGGTGAGATCGGCCTCCAGCCGATCCGGCACATAGTCCTCGACCAGAAACGTGGTCTCGCCAATCGACGTCCCTTTCGGATCGGAGTAGACCGCGACGCGCCAAGTCCCCGTGGGAGCCGAGGCGATGATCGGCACGTCGAGCGAGCGGCCGCCAAGCCCTTGATCCTGAACCACTCTTCGACGGTATTCGACGCCGTCGGGACGCTCGATCACGAGAGTCAAATCGACATCGGGGACGGCGATGGCCGCCGCGTCGCGCAGCAGCGTGGTGACATGTACGGTCTCGCCGGTGCGATACACACCGCGTTCGGTGAAAGTGAAGGCATCGAGCTTCTGCGGCGCATCGCGCCCGGCGACGCCGCGGTCGGTCAGATCGAAGGCTTGGCTGGTCAGGTTGAGGAAGGCGTAGTCGCCGGCAGCGGCTGACGCCACGAGCATGGCAGGCGCTAGTCCGCCTTCGCCGCGGGAAAGGCCGGGCTCGAAGGTGACGGCGCCCTCGCCGTCGGTCCTCTTGACTGCAAGAACCTCGTTGTTGCGTGCAACAAGCCTGATCTCGACGTCACCGACCGGCGCGGTCGAGGCAAGCGAATTGACGAAGGCATGGATGCCGTCGGTGCCTGAGAAGGCGGTGAGACCGAGATCGGAGACGATGAACCATTGCGTGGTCCGCTCGCCATACTCGTCGCCAGAAGCGTTGGCGGGCTGCGCGGCAAGCAGATAGACGCCGGGCTGCATTTGCGGCACGGCTTCCATGATGGGGAAGGCGGTGGTGATTTCCTGATTGAGCTCCTTCTCGACCTTGAGCTCTCCCGTCCAAATCTTCTCGCCCTTCTGGTCGGCGATCTCGTCGAGACTATAACTGTAGAGATTGCGCTCGAAGCCGTAGCCGAGCACGTTGTCGAGCAGGTTGCGATCGCCGATGCGATAGATCGTGACCTTGACGCTGTCGGTGTTGACGGTGATGAGCGGAATGCCCTGCTGGCCGGTCTTCGGCAGCACATACGCCTTACCGGCAAGACGCACCGACGGACTGCGATCGCGCACATAGATATTGAAGGCGGCGTCCTTCAGCAGATCTTCGCTGACCGTCGAAGGAAGCCCGGCGCGGAGCGTTATCGCGTAGGTCTCGCCGTGTTTCAGTCCCTCGACGCAGAGCTGCTGGTCTTCAACCGAAAGCGCGGGCTTGTCTTCGCCTGAGACAGCGACGTAAGGCGAGAAGTCGGTGCGCTTGGGCAAGCTCTCACTGAACTGGAAACAGGCGCGCGGTGAAGATGCGTCCGAATCGACGCTGAAATTAGAAACGCGGAATCCGTATTTCTCGCGGAGCGAGTCGTATGCGGTCTTGAGCTCTGGCGTTTCGCGTAGAGTGAGCGCAGTCCTTAGCACGTTCAGCGCCTGTCGCCATTGCTCGCGCTTGCCAAAAGCGTTGGCGAGCGTGACGAGACTCGCCGACTCTTCTTCCGGCGTAGTGGCACGTTGGTAGGCGATATAGGCTGCAGTGGTCGCGCGCTCGTAACGCGTCGAGCCATCATCCTCGTCGCTTGGGGGAATGAGCAGCCAGACATCGGCGAGCCTGCGCCAGGCTTTGGAGTCGTTCGGCGCGACAGTGACGATCTGGGTATAAGTATCGGCCGCGCCTTCGAGGTCCTGGTCTCTTATGAGCGCGTCGGCCTCTTGCTTTAGCTTGATGACGAGCTTCTCGACCGTGCCGGCTTCGTCCTTGAGATCTGCCTCAAGGGTGACGGCAGCGTCGTCGAGGGCTTCGTCTTGGAATGTCTTGTCGGCTGCGGGAGAAGGGGTGGTGACAAAAACGAACAGCGCGGCGATGAGGCCGGCGCGGAACCATGCACGCATTTGTTTCCTCCGGGGAACCCGCTCGGCAACGGGTAATGCCCCTATGGTAATCGAGCCTTATGACGGAAACTAGTGGCTGCCCCTGTCGCTAGTCGGGGAGGGGGCCGAGGGATGGCCAGCCATAGAGTTGCGCCGCCCGCCGGATCAGGGCTTCGGCCAGAATCGAGCCGTTATCGGAATTCGTCATCAC
>JBKOUI010000326.1:0-3494 GCA_046723315.1 Pseudomonadota bacterium
GCGGCACACTCAAGCGCTATATCGACGAACTGTCGGTGACCGGGCTCACGTCGAATCCGACGATCTTCGACCACGCGATCAAAAACAGCAGCGCCTACGATGCCGCGATCCGCAAAAAACTCACCGAGGGGAAGTCGGGAGAGGAACTGTTCTTCGAGCTCGCACTCGAGGATCTCACGCAAGCCGCCGATCTGTTCCGGCCCATCTACGAGCGGACCAACGGCGTCGACGGGTGGGTATCGTTGGAGGTTTCCCCCTTGTTGGCCCACAACACGACGAGCACTCTCGCTGCGGCCAAGAGTCTGCACGCCCGGGCGGGGCGTCCGAACCTGTTAATCAAAATTCCCGGCACCAAAGAAGGTCTGCCTGCCATCGAAGAGGCGATTTTTGCCGGCGTGCCTGTCAACGTGACGCTCTTATTTTCCCGCGAGCAGTACCTGGCGGCGGCTGAAGCTTTCCTGCGCGGTATCGAGCGACGCATCGATGCCGGGCTTCAGGCCGACGTCGCTTCCGTAGCTTCGGTTTTCGTCAGCCGTTGGGACGCTGCAGTCGCCGGCAAGGTGCCCGCTGCGCTAAACAACAAGCTCGGCATCGCTATCGCCAAGCGCACCTACCAGGCGTACCGCGCCCTGCTCGGCTCCGCTCGTTGGCAGCGGATCTATAACGCCGGCGCCCGTCCGCAGCGCCTGCTGTGGGCGAGCACGGGAACCAAGGATCCCCAGGCCTCGGATGTTCTCTATATCAAGGCGCTGGCTGCGCCTTTCACGGTGAATACGATGCCCGAGGGAACATTGAAAGCGCTCGCCGATCACGGCGATGTGAGCGAGATCATGTCTGCCGACGGCGGCGAGTGCGAAGCGGTATTGGACCAGTTCGCCACGGCCGCCATCGACATCGATGACTTGGCCGCACGGCTGCAGGACGAAGGCGCCAAATCGTTCGTCAATTCCTGGAACGAGCTGATGGGTGTAATCGCCTCCAAGAGCGCCACTCTTGCGAAGGCCAGTTAGGCACGGGAAGGTTCATCATGAATGTGCTGGTTGTCGATGTAGGCGGAACCCACGTGAAGATCCTTGCTACCGGACAAAAACACTCTCGGGAACTTCCATCCGGGCCTACGTTGACTGCCAAACAGATGGTCGCCGGCGTCAAGAAGCTCGCCGAGGACTGGAAGTATGACGTGGTATCGATTGGCTACCCGGGAGTGGTTCTCCGGAATCGACCGGTCGCGGAACCACATAACCTCGGGCGCGGGTGGATGGGGTTTGACTTTGAAGCCGCGTTCAACCGCCCCGTGAAGGTCGTGAATGATGCCGCAATGCAAGCCCTCGGGAGCTACAAGGGGGGAAAGATGCTTTTCCTCGGGTTGGGGACCGGTCTCGGTTCGGCCATGATCGTGGACGGCATCGTGGAACCTATGGAGCTCGGCCAGCTGCCGTACAAAAGACACACCTTCGAACACTATATCGGCGTCCGCGGATACGATCGGTTGGGTAAAAGGAAATGGCGGAAGGAAGTCGCGGATGCCGTATCCCGTCTCGTTGCCGCTCTGGAACCCGAGGAGGTGGTTTTGGGAGGAGGAAACGTCAAGAACCTGACAATGCTCCCTCGAGGTTGCCGCGCGGGTGACAACGCCAATGCATTCCTGGGAGGGTTTCGCCTTTGGCAGGAAACGAGCGTGCGCAATTCCTCGAATTCTGGAAGGCCTCGTCTTCGGGACAGAAAAAACCGGGAGAATGATTTTAACAGTGCGCAGAATCTCCCGGCTGTGAGTGCCGACCAGAACGGAATGAAAGGAGCTTACAGATGAACCTAACCATAAAACCACTCACGGAACGTCGGGCATGGAACGCCCTCGTCGCTCACCAGCAAAAGGTCCGTGAGCTGCACCTGCGCCAGCTTTTTGCGGATGATCCCACACGCGGCGAGCGCCTGACGGCCGAAGCGGTAGGGTTATACCTCGATTACTCCAAGAATCGCCTCACCGACGAGACCCTCACGCTGCTCCTGCAGCTCGCCGAGGAATCTGGACTACGCGGGCGGATCGATGCCATGTTCCGAGGCGAGAAGATCAACATTACGGAAAACCGTGCCGTCTTGCACGTAGCCCTGCGCGCGCCGAGAGGGGCATCCATCGTCGTCGATGGGGAGAACGTGGTGCCGCAAGTACATGCCGTTCTGGATAAGATGGCTGATTTTTCTAATCGGGTGCGGAGGGGGGGATGGAAAGGGTATACCGGCAAACGGATTCGCAACGTGATCAACATAGGCATCGGCGGCTCAGACCTCGGACCCGTGATGGCCTACGAAGCACTGAGGCATTACAGCGCGCGCGCCATGACGTTTCGATTTGTTTCGAATGTTGACGGTACGGACTTCGCTGAGGCTGTTCACGATCTCGATCCCGCGGAAACTCTCTTCATCATCTCGTCAAAAACTTTCACGACTCTCGAGACAATGACCAATGCGCATACCGCCCGCGAGTGGTCACTCGCAGGCTTCGCAGGCGACGAAAAGTCGATCGCCAAGCATTTCGTCGCGGTGTCGACGAACACCGCGGCAGTGGCGAAGTTCGGCATTGATACGGACAACATGTTCGGCTTCTGGGATTGGGTTGGCGGCCGATATTCCATGGATTCCGCAATCGGACTCTCGACGATGCTTGCGATCAGCCCCGAGAACTTCCGTGCGATGCTGGACGGTTTCCATCAGATGGACGAGCACTTTCGCACCGCTCCATTCGAGTGCAACCTACCTGTGCTCATGGGTTTGTTGGCTGTTTGGTACAATGACTTTTTCGGCGCGCAAACTGTCGCGGTGTTGCCGTACGAGCAGTATCTGAAACGATTCCCGGCCTATTTGCAGCAGTTGACGATGGAGAGCAACGGCAAACACGTCACCGTAGACGGGAAGAAGGTTGCCTCTGATACTGGCCCGATTTATTGGGGAGAGCCGGGCACAAACGGGCAGCACTCGTTCTACCAATTGATTCATCAGGGAACGAGGCTCATTCCCTGCGACTTCATAGCGTTCAACAAAACGCTCAACCCACTCGGGCAACATCACGACATGCTCATCGCAAACGTCTTTGCCCAAGCCGAAGCGCTGGCGTTTGGCAAGACTCCCGACGAGGTCAAGGCTGAGGGCACGCCGGATTGGCTCGTGCCGCATCGCGTCTTCGCAGGCAACCGTCCGTCGAATACGATCCTCGCCGAACGGCTCATGCCGGAAACACTCGGCAAGCTCGTCGCTCTCTACGAGCACTCAGTTTTCACCCAGGGCGTCATCTGGGACATCGACTCCTTCGACCAGTGGGGCGTGGAGCTGGGCAAAGTATTGGCTCAGCGCATCATCGCGGAACTCGAGAGCAAGCCGGAGCCCACGCTCAGCCATGATAGTTCAACCAATAACCTGATTCGCTGGTACAGAAAACTGAAGGGGGCATTATGACAACGCTCGGCTTTAACGAACAACAACAACAGAAAATGCAGACC
>JBKOUI010000219.1:0-17067 GCA_046723315.1 Pseudomonadota bacterium
GCCCAATAGAGGCCCGACAATGACCAGTCCTGCTGGCTTGGATAGGTCACGTGGCTATAGAGCACCCTGAGCAGGCCGCCGAAGCTGCAGAACGCCACCACAAAGATAAAAAGCGCAAACAGGAAACGCACGACAAAACCACGTTTCGCGGCGAAGCCCTGCACCCACCACGTGGCGAGCGCGGCGAAGGCGCCGGCAAAGCCCACAATCTGCAACGTCTGTTCGGCCTGCTTCTTCATATCAGGAGGCGTGGACATGTACTCGCCGTTGAGCAGCGCCCACATCGAGGCGCCAACCACAACCGCAAATAGGACGGCGAGAATGAAGCCGACCACCTTGCCAAATGTCACTTTTTCCATTGCCGCATTCCCCGCCCGTTCACGACCCTGCGCCCCGCGCGACTATGCAAGGGAAACGCCGCGCTCGCAATCGTCGCGGCATCCCGGGCAGTGCTTGAAGGCGCGCCGCAATTATGATCGGATCGAAGCAGAGTGCGGCGAGAGCCGGAGACGCGACAACATGGCATTCGAAAAGCTTGAGGCAGAGCTTGCCCTCCTCATCAACCAGATGGAGACCCCACCCGAAGACCCGCACGAGCTCTTCCTTCGGATCTACGAGAAGCTGAACGAGTTCAAGGCACTCGGGCTTCCGCTCCCTGACGATCTGGTGCGGGTCGAGCAGGAGCTTGAGAGCTACTTTGCATCCCAGGAAGCCCGTGCCAAGAAACGCTAGCCTGCTGGCCCGGCGGCCGCGGCCTGATCGCTGATCTCATCGTAAGTCCCGTTGGACCAGCGATAGACGGCGTAAGGCGGCAGGTTCGGGTCGCCCTTCTCATTGAATTTGAATTTGCCGACGACGGTGTCGAACTCGGTGTCGTTCATCGCCTTCACCACGTCAGCCGACTCGCTCGACTTCGCCTTTTCCGCTGCTTGCTTCCAGGTTTGCACTGCGGCATAGGTGTAGAGCACGTAGCCCTCGGGCTCGATGCCCTTGTCCCTGAAGCGCTTTACCACCTCAGCCGCCGCTGGATTCTTGCGCGGATCGGGTGAGAAGGTCATGAGCGTTCCTTCGCCAGCGGGGCCGGTGATCGACCAGAACTCTTGGGTCATGAGCGCGTCACCACCCATGAGAATGGTATCCATCCCCTGGTCGCGCATCTGCCGGATGATCAATCCGGCCTCGGTGTGATAGCCGCCGAAATAGACGAGATCGATATTGGCTTGCTTCAGCTTTGACACGAGGGCCGAGTAGTCTTTCTCGCCAGCGGTGATCGCCTCATACATCGTCTCTTGCTTGCCCGCCTCGTTCATCGCCTTCTTGGTCTCGTCTGCAAGGCCTTTGCCGTAAGCCGTCTTGGCTTGCACGAAGGCCACGTTCTTGTCCGAGAAATGCGAGGCGATATATTTGCCGGCTACGCCGCCTTGCTGATCGTCGCGGCCGCATACGCGATAGATATTCGGACCGGCGCGATTGTCGGTGAAAGCAGGGTTGGTGGAGGCGGGAGAGATCTGCACCATATTGGATTCGGCATAGACTTTAGAGGCCGGAATTGACGAGCCGGAACAATAGTGACCGGCAACCAGCGCGACGTTGTTGCCTGTCATCTGGTTCGCCACGGCTACCGCCTGTTTCGGATCGCAGGCATCGTCGCCGAACTCGAGATTGAGCTTCTTGCCGAGCACGCCGCCTGCTGCATTGATATCCTCGACGGCCAACTCGCCGCCGTTCTTCATCTGCGCGCCGAACGATGCGTATTGACCGGTGATCGGCCCAACGACGGCAACCGGTATCGACTTATCTTCGTCGCCCCCACCGCAGCTTGCAGCAATTGCCGCTACGCCTAGGGCCGCGACTAATCCGGCAAAACGCTTCATCATCACCTCCCACTCCAATGATCTTTTTCAGTTTACATGATTTGGTCGCCGGAAACTGCCCGAAGGTTCACCGGGTCTTCCAGGTCAGCGGGCTCGTTCGCTCGTAGAGCCAGCGATATTGGGTGACCATTTGGCTCGTGCGCATCACGCGGAAACCAAGCCAGGCCGCTCCAAGGAGCAGGATATAGGTGACGACGTAATAGTAGAGCGATAGGAGCTTGCCTTCTCCGAGGGCGTAATGAAAAAACCGCACGGCGGCAGCGAGCAGCGCCATGTAGAAGAAGATGCGCCCAGACGGCTTCCATGATCGCGCGAGCCCACGTCCGGCGAGAAAGGCCGCGCCACCGCCCAAGATGACGGTGAGCACGAGAAAGATCCAAGGTCCCTCGTCGGACAGCCAAGTCATTTTCTTATGCCCTCCCGCGGCGCACCCTTGCCGCCCCCTTCGAGGTAGGCGGCCTGGACCTCGGTGCTTCCAAGCAACTCGGCGCCAGAGCCTGTCATTGTGATCCGGCCATTGACGAGCACATAACCGCGGTGGGCGAGACGAAGCGCATGATAGGCGCTCTGCTCGACGAGAAAGACGGTGAGGCCATAGTCGGCATTGAGCGCACGGATCGCGCCGAAGATCTGCTTCACAATCAGCGGAGCCAGGCCGAGCGACGGCTCGTCGAGAAGCAGAAGCTTGGGGCGTCCCATCAGCGCACGCGCGATCGCGAGCATCTGCTGCTCGCCGCCGGACAAAGTGCCGCCGCGCTGATGCTGACGTTTCTTAAGTAGAGGAAAGAGCTCGAACACATGTTCGAGGTCGCTGGCGAAGTGGGCCGGCTCGTCGGCGATGATGGCGCCCATTTGCAAGTTTTCCAGCACCGTCATGCGCGGGAAAATCCGACGGCCCTCCGGGGACTGCGCGATCCTGAGCTGTGCGATCTTGTGGGTTGGGAGGTCGGTAATGTCCTCGCCATCGAACAGGATGCGGCCTTCGGAGGCGCGCGGACGTCCGAAGATCGACATCATGAGGGTGCTTTTGCCCGCGCCGTTAGCTCCGATCAGTGCCACGATCTCGCCGGGTCGAATGTCGAGGCTCACGCCGTGCAACACCGGGATTCTGCCGTAGCAACAGGTAACCTTCTTGACCTGGAGCAGGGGCGCACTCACTGCCGCACCTCGCGCTCGACTTTGGCGACCTCGTCGTCTGGGACGCCGAGATAAGCTGCAATGACACGCGGGTCGTTGCGCACTTCTTCCCTCGATCCATCAGCGATCTCCTTGCCGTAATCGAGGACAACGATGTGGTCGGAGATACGCATCACTACGCTCATGTCATGTTCGATGAGTAGGATGGCGACATTCTCCTTGGCGCGGATGTCGTATAGCAACGTCGTCAACGCGTCGCTCTCTCGCGCGTTGAGCCCGGCGGCAGGCTCGTCAAGGCAAAGCAGCAAGGGCCGCGTGCACATCGCCCGCGCGATCTCGAGCTTGCGCTGCTCGCCGTAAGGGAGCTCGCCAGCCGGCACGTCCGCTCGTCTCAGCAAATCGACCCGATCAAGCCAATAGCGCGCGTAATCGACCGCCTCTCGCTCGGCCCTGGCAAAGCCTCCGACGTGGAGAAGGGCGCCCACAGTCGCAAAGATGCCGAATCCAAGAACAGCGCCGGTTGGCAGCCCAGAGGCTCGAGTCAGCACGTTGTGCTGTGCCACCATCAGGTTCTCCAGCACCGTCATGCCGGGGAACAGGCGAATGTTCTGGAAGGTGCGGGCAACCCGGGCGTGGCTGTTGATGTCGTGATCATCAAGCCGCTCGAGCTTGAAGCTTTGGCCGTCGGGATGGGTCAGCGTCATCATCCCTTCGCTCGGCTTATAGAAGCCAGTGATACAATTGAAGACCGTAGTCTTGCCGGCTCCATTGGGCCCGATCAGGGCGGTGATATCTTGCCGGCCGACGTTGAAGGAGACGTCGTCGACTGCGACCAGTCCGCCGAAACGCATGGTGAGATGCTCGACCCTGAGCAGAGGATCCTTCTCCCACGGCTTCATACGCGGGCTTCCTCCACGAGGTCTTTTGGTATCGGTTTTGCTTTGTGCAAGACGATGGTCGGTGAGCGCGTACCGACGATGCCGCGCGGGCGCCACACCATGATCGCCACCATGGCCACGCCGAACAGCAGCATGCGGTAGAGCGCGGGGTCGAAGCCCTCCCCGAAGATGCTCTGCAGTCCTTCGGTGTGGCGAAGGGCCTCGAAGCCGCCGACCATTACAATGGCGGCGATGGCCACGCCAAGCTGGCTGCCCATGCCACCGAGCACCACGATGGCGAGGATGATGGCGGACTCGATGAAGGTAAAGCTCTCCGGGCTGATGAAGCCCTGGCGGGTGGCGAAGAAGCTGCCGGCGAGGCCGCCGAACAGGGCGCCGGTGGCAAAGGCTGTGAGCTTGGTGATGGTGGTGTTGATGCCGAGTGAGCGGCAAGCGATCTCGTCCTCGCGCATAGCCTCCCAGGCGCGGCCGACTGGAAGCCGTCGCAGCCTGATGGTGACAAGGTTGGTGATGAGCGCGAGTCCAAGGATCACGTAATAGAGAAAGATAATGCCTTGGAGGGGGTCGTATTTCAGGCCGAAGAAGCTCGCGAAGTTCGGGCTTGCCTGTGCCGAGAAGGGTAGGCCGAAAAGGGTAGGTTTGGGGATGTCCGAGATGCCGTTGGGACCGTTGGTGACGGGCGTCCAGTTGATCAGGATGATGCGCACGATCTCGCCGAAGGCGAGCGTCACGATGGCGAGATAGTCGCCTCTAAGCCTGAGCACCGGAAATCCGAGAATGACGCCCCATAGCGCCGCGGCCAGCCCTGCCACCGGCAAGCAGATCCAAAACCCCAGACCGAAATGGGTGGCGAGAAGTGCGAAGACATAGGCGCCGACCGCATAGAAGGCGACATAGCCGAGGTCGAGAAGACCTGCGAGTCCGACCACGATGTTCAGCCCCCAGCCGAGCATGACGTAGGTGAGGACTAGGATCGAAAGATCGAACAGGTAGCGGAGCGGAAGGCCGAGGTGGAACGCCTTTTCCAGAAGGTAGGAGACGAGGGGAAACAGAACCGCGAAGGCAATGCCGCCGATGGTGAAGATACGAGCGTAGGGAAGGTTCGGGAAGAAGTAGACGATCGCGCGGCGGATCGCGCCAATGCCGAGAAAGGCGAGGAGGCACACCGCCACGAGTTGGAACCCCGCCGAATGGACGATGCTGGCGATGATGAAGACCAAAGCCGCGACGAATCCTACGCTACCGAGCAGGATGAGGTCGCGGCGCTCGAATGGCTCAGAGTTGAACAGCTTGGCGAAGGGTGTGGTGATGGGATGCTCGGCTTGCCATACGAAAAGATTGAGTAGGAGACGGCCGAACACCACGATGCCCACCGCGACGGCAAGCAAGCCGGGCCGGGGCATGAGCGTGAGTCCTGTGACCTTGTCGACGGTCCTTACGCCAAGCAGAAGGCAGAACAGGAAAAACGCGATCCAGCCGGCGATGATGGCGTCTGCGAGTGCGGATTTGAGCCGCTGGCCGAACGATTTGCCGGGCTCTGCCAAGGTGCTCAAACCTTTTCCACCTCGGGACGACCGAGCAGGCCGGTCGGGAAAAAGATCAGCACGATCGCGAGCATCGAGAAGGCAGCGACGTCTTTGTACTCGGGGCCGCTCGGTGCATAGGCCGACCAGAAGGTCTCGATCAGCCCGATGATGAGCCCGCCGAGCATCGCGCCCGGCAATGAGCCGATGCCGCCGAACACCGCAGCGGTGAAGGCCTTAATGCCGGCGACGAAGCCGATGTAGAAATCGATCACCCCGTAATAGAGCAGATAGAGAAGCCCGGCCACGGCAGCGAGCGCCGCGCCGAGCACGAAAGTGAGCGAGATGGTGCGGTCGACATTGACGCCCGAAAGGGAGGCCATCAGCCGGTCCTGCTCGCAGGCGCGCTGCGCGCGGCCGAGCGCGGTTCGCGTGATGATCAGCCAGAACACCGCCATCAAGACGAACGTCGTCACCACGACGAGAATCTGAATGTTGGAGAGATTGACCTCAAAGCCGTTCTCAACGAACAGCTCGTAGCCTCCGGTGACAACGGGTTGCAACGGCTTCACACGCGCGCCTTGCGACACCTGGATGAAATTCTGCAGGACGATCGACATGCCGATGGCCGTGATCAGCGGAGCTAGCCGGAACGACTCGCGCAATGGGCGATAGGCGATGCGTTCGACTGTCCAGCCCCATACGGCGGTGAGCGCCATGGCGATGACAAGCACGATGATGAGCGCGAGCGGAACGAAAGTAAGACCGAGCGAGACGAGGGCAAGAAAAGCGATCAGCGCAATGAAGGACCCAACCATGAAGATGTCGCCATGGGCGAAATTGATCATGCCGATGATGCCATAGACCATGGTGTAGCCGATGGCGATCAGGCCGTAGATCGAGCCGAGCGCGATCCCGTTGATCAACTGCTGCAGGAAATAGGCCATTGGCCTTCCCGATCCCCCTGGCACCTGGCCATTTATCTTTGCTGTCCCGCGCCTTGCGCCCCTTAGGCGGACCTTCTTAGCAAGAACAGCTTGCGGCGCACAACGCTACTCAGAGCAGCATGTGGGACCCGTCGCAATAGGGCGGATCGCCCGTGTCCTTGCAGCCGCAGAGCAGCGCGAGCTCGTTCCGCTCGGCGGTGAACATCAGGGGCTCGATGCCGGTGCCGGCATGTGACCCATCGCAAAACGGCTGCTTTTTGCTTCGACCGCAGCGGCACCAGGCGTAGCGCTTGCCGGCCTCGAGCTCGACTTGGTAGGGGCTGAGTTGCGGCCGCTCTGGCTCTGCCATATGGGCGTCTCTTTCGCTTTCCTGCCGTTTGCGACCCGGAAACCGTGGCCTGCTTAGCCAATTCAACCTTGCCGCACAAGGCGGCCAGAGGGCTTGCATGTTAATCGGCTCGGTAACACTTGAGCCTAAGATCAACCGCTGCAACGATTCGCGCGGATCGCGGGCGGGCGAAGCTAAGAGCCAGGAAAGAGCTTGAGTCGATGGCCCATCCGGACCATAGAGGGCGAAAATCCGAACCGGTGAGTTTTGCATCGGCGAGTCATGACGCCCATCTAGGGCGCGGATATTGGGGGCGGAGAGGGGCCAAGGCGCGTTCGGAGGCCGCCAATGGCTGAGTTCATTTTCATAGTCGTCGCGCTGCTTGTCCTGTTCGCGCTTGCCATGAACCGCGCGTCGCTCAGGCTGTGGGCGCTCGGTATCGCCCTTCTCACCTTAAGCGCACAGATGGGCCTCGTTCACGGCCATCTGCATCACCCGGTCTTCACCCTTTGGGCTCTTGTCGGCTGGCTCGTAGCCGGCGGCCTGTTCGCGCTGTCCTTCAAGGAACTGCGCCAGAAATATGTGGCACTGCCGGCGTACCGCGTGCTCAAGGGATCGATGCCGACGATTTCGGAGACCGAGCGCGAGGCTCTTCAGGCCGGCACTGTCGGCTGGGATGCCGAGCTCTTTGGAGGAAAGCCCGACTGGGCCAGACTCCGCCGCGTCGCTCCCATTACCCTCTCCGCCGAAGAACGGGCGTTTCTCGACGAACCCACGGCAGAACTCTGCAAGCGGCTCAATGACTGGCGCATTCGTCACGAGCTGCACGACATTCCCGAGGACATCTGGCGCTTCGTTTGCGACAACGGCTTCCTCGGCATGCTCATCTCCAAGGAGCACGGGGGCCTGGGCTTCTCGGCGCAGGCGCAGTCGCTCATCCTCGGCAAGATCTCCTCGCGCAGTCCCGACGGCGTCACCATCGTCATGGTGCCGAACTCGCTCGGGCCAGGCGAGCTGATCGAGAAATATGGCACGGATGCACAGAAGGAGCACTTTCTGCCGCGCCTTGCCCGCGGGGAGGAGATTCCGTGCTTTGCACTGACGGGTCCCTTTTCCGGCTCTGACGCAGCCTCCATGCGCGACGTGGGAGTGGTCTCGCGGGACGTCCACAACGGCAAAGAGACGCTCGGCATCAAGCTCACCTGGGACAAGCGCTATATCACTCTCGCTCCCAATGCCACGCTGCTCGGCCTCGCTTTCCGCCTGTTCGATCCTGAGAACCGTCTAGGCCGCGGCGAGGACGTGGGCATCACCTTGGCGCTCGTGCCGACCGACTATCCAGGCGTCGAGATTGGCAGGCGGCATCTTCCTGCCGGCGCCGCGTTCCCGAATGGCCCTACGCGCGGCCGCGATGTGTTCATTCCGATCGATTGGATCATTGGCGGAGCCGAGCGGGCAGGGCAGGGCTGGACCATGCTGATGAACTGCCTTGCCGCGGGTCGTTCCATCTCGCTTCCTGCCACGAGCGCCGCCGGCGCCAAATCGATGCTCCGCACGAGCACTGCCTATGCTCGCATCAGGAAGCAGTTCAACCTTCCGATAGGCTTCATGGAAGGCATCGAAGAGCCTTTGGCTCGCTTGGCCGAGTCGGCCTACGAGCTTGAGGCCGCCCGCGCCGTAACCGCCTCGATGGTCTCTGCCGGCGAGAAGCCTGCAGTGATCTCGGCGCTACTGAAATACGTCTCGACTGAGCGCATGCGCGCTTGCGTCAACGACGCGCTCGACATTCACGGTGGCCGCGGCATTTGCGATGGACCGTCGAACTACATCCAGGGCGCCTATCAGATGGTGCCGGTGGGCATCACCGTCGAAGGCGCCAACATCCTCACCCGCACACTGATCACCTTCGCCCAGGGGGCGCTGCGCAGCCATCCTTATCTCTTCACTGAGATCGAGGCGCTGCAAAATCCCGATAAGGAACGTGGATTCGAAATCTTCGCCGAGACTTTCGACAACCACGTTGCCTTCACGGTGTCGAACGTTGCCGGCGCGCTGTTTCACAATCTGACCTTCGGATTGTTGGCCTCAGCGCCTCCCCACGGCGGCGCAACGGCATACTGGTGGCGGCAGCTCGCGCGCGCCTCGCGCTCCTTCGCCCTTATCGCCGATATGACCGTGGCGCTGCTCGGCGGCGGCCTCAAAACCAAGCAGAAGATCACTGGCCGCATGGCCGATGCGCTCACTGAGCTTTATCTCTTGTCGGCGGTGCTCAAGCGCTACGACGATGATGGGCGCCAAAGGGCCGACCTCAAGCTCGTGGATTATTGCGCTCAGAATTGTCTCTATCGTTTCGATCAAGCCTTGTTGGGCACGTTGCGTAATTTCCCTGTGCGCTGGGCAGCGTGGCTGATGCGCCCGCTGGTGCTGCCGTTCGGTCCCCGGCGTCCCGTAAGCGACTATGCAGGCAAGGAGATCGTGCGTTCCGTGCTTCAGCCCGGCGAGTTTCGCGACCGTCTCACCAGGGACATTTTCATCTCTAACGATCCGAGCGACCGCATGGGACTGCTCGAATACACGCTGCTCAGGACCGTTGCCTGCGAGGACGCCGACAAAAAGCTCGAGCGCGCCATCCGCAAAGGCGAGGTGCGGCGTTACCACAACAACGATTGGATTGCCGAAGCCGAGACGAAGGGCGTGCTGACCCACGAGGAGGCAAAAGACCTTGCCGAGCTTCGCGACCTCGTAACGCGCGTCATCGCCGTTGACGATTTCGACGCAGAGGCGGTCGCCCGCAAAGCACAGGGGGCGGCGGCCGCGCCGAAGCTCGCAGACGTTGCCGGTGCACGGCCAGACCGGCCAGAACATATTGCCGCTGAGTAAGGCTGATCATGGCAACTACGCTTCCGACCCTGCAGGACTGGCACTTCTCGATCGATTTCGAGGGCATTGCCTGGGCCGTTATCGACCGCAAAGGCGAGAGCATGAACTCGCTCGGGCGGCGTCCCACCGAGGAGCTCGCCGAGATCGTCAAGGCGGTCGAGAGCGCCGCCGCGAGCGGCGAGGCCAAGGGTCTTGTCATCATCAGCGCCAAGGAGAGCAGCTTCATCGCCGGCGCCGATATCCGCGAGTTCCAGAATTTCGACACCGAAGCGAAGATCAAAGAGGTGGTGCGGCAGACGCTCGAGCTGTTCGATCGTATCGACCGGCTCCCCGTCACCGTCGTTGCCGCCATCCACGGCTATTGTCTTGGCGGAGGGCTTGAGCTTGCGCTCGCTTGCGACTGGCGCGTCGCCGACCGCGAGGAGGCGACGCGGCTCGGCTTTCCCGAGGTAAGGCTTGGCATCTTTCCGGGGCTCAACGGCACTGTGCGCTCGATCGAGCTCGCGGGGCCGACCGACGGCATGACCGCCATGCTTACAGGCCGCATGCTCCCCCCCACGGCCGCCAAGGCGATCGGCCTCGTCGATCAGCTCGTGCCAACGCATCACAATCTCCGCTGGGCCGCGCGCAAAGCCGTGTTGCAGAAGCGTCACTCAAAGGGCGCTCCGTGGTGGAAGCGGCTGATGCTGAAGCAGCCGGTCCGCGCATTGCTGGCGAAACAGATGCGCGCCAAGGCGGCCGCGAAGGTGCGCGAGGAGCATTACCCGGCGCCGTTCCGCCTCATCGATCTGTTCGAGCAGTTCGGCGACGACCCTGTCAGCATGCGCATCGCCGAGACCGAAATGTTTGCGCCGCTTTTTGTGAGCGAGACCTCGCGCAATTTGCGCCGCGTGTTCAAGCTCTCGGAGATGCTGAAAGATGAAGCGCCTAAGGACGGCTTCAAGCCGCGAAAGGTGCACGTGATCGGCGCGGGCACCATGGGCGGAGATATCGCGGCTTGGTGCGTGGTCTCAGGCATGCAGGCGAGCCTGCAGGATGTCGACGAGGCGCAGATCGCCAAAGCGCTCTCCCGCGCCAAGGGCCTGTTCAAGCGGCGCTTACGCACGCCAACCGCGATCAACGCGGCGGTGGCGCGGCTCATCGCCGATCCTAAGGGCAGGCACATCAAACATGCGGACGTGGTGATCGAAGCGATCGTCGAGAAGCTCGATGTGAAGCAGAAGCTGTTCCAGGAGCTGGAGAAGCAGGTCAGACCGGGAGCAGTGCTCGCCACCAACACCTCGTCGCTCAGACTCGAAGACATCGCCAAGCCTCTCGCCGATCCGGGCCGGCTGGTCGGACTGCATTTCTTCAATCCGGTGGCCCAGCTTCCTCTGGTCGAGGTCGTACGCGGCGATGCGACGCGGGACGAGCAAGTGCGCAAGGCTTGCACCTTCGTGACCGCGCTCAACAAACTGCCTCTGGTGGTGAAGAGCTGTCCCGGCTTCCTCGTGAACCGGGTGCTCGCCCCTTACATGATGGAGGCGGTGCGCCGCTATCAGCTCGGCGAGCCGCGCGAGAAGATCGATCAGGCCGCGTTGAAATTCGGCATGCCCATGGGACCGCTAGAGCTGATGGATTTGGTTGGTCTCGACATCGCGAACCATGTCGGCGAGGAGCTTCGTCTCGCTCCCGGAAGCGACAATGTGCTGTCGAGTCTCGTGCGCCAAGGCAAGCTCGGCAAAAAGACTGGCGAAGGATTTTACGTGTGGGAGAAAGGCAAGCCTAAGCGCGAGGAGGTCAGCTATGACCCTGCCGAGCTGGAGCGTCTCGGCCGCGAGTTGGTTAAGCCCATGCTCGACGAATCCGAGCGTGCGCTCGAGGACAACATCGTATCGAATGCCGATCACGTCGACGCCGGCGTGATCTTCGGCACCGGCTTTGCGCCGTTCCGCGGCGGGCCGTTGCACTATCGACGGACGCAAGAGCAGGCAACGGAAGCGACCGCTGCGGCCGCGTGATTAAGGGAGCTGGAGCGTTGCGGTGAACATCAAGGCAGACATTCCAATGCGGCGCGTTGCCGTGCTCGGGGGAATGCGGATCCCGTTCTGCCGCTCGCACACCGCCTATGCTGAGCTCTCCAATCTCGACATGCTGACCGCCGCGCTCGGCGGCCTCGTCGACCGCTTCGGACTTCACGGCGTGCATATCGACGAGGTAGTTGGCGGCGCCGTGGTGACGCATGCCAAGGATTGGAACCTCGCCCGCGAAGTGGTGATCGGCAGCCAGCTCGCCCCCACTACGCCCGCCATCACCATGATGCAGGCCTGTGGCACGAGCCTTGCCGGCGCGCTTGGGCTCGCGGCCAAGATCGCCACGGGCCAGATCGAATGCGGCATTTCGCTCGGCTCCGATACGACGAGCGATGCACCGATTGTATTTCACCGCAAGTTTGCCCAGCGCCTCGTGCAGCTCTCGCGCGCCAAGAGTCTCGGGCAAAGGGCCGCCGTGTTCAAAGGCTTCACCCCAGCCGAGCTTGCCCCGCAGCCTCCTTCGAACTCTGAGCCGCGCACCGGGCTCAGCATGGGCGAGCACTGCGAGCTGATGGCGAAGGAATGGGGTATCACCCGCGAAGCCCAGGACCTCCTGGCGTATGAAAGCCACAAGAAGGCCGCTGCAGCCTATGATGAGGGCTTCATGGACGATCTCGTCGTCCCATGCGCTGGCGTATTCCGCGACAACAACATCCGCGAGGACATTTCGCTTGAGAAAATGGCCGAGCTTAAGCCGGTTTTCGACCGTTCGGGCCATGGCACCATCACTGCCGCGAACTCCACGCCGCTGACCGATGGCGCCGCCACGGTCCTGCTCGCCTCCGAGGAATGGGCACGAAAGCAAGGAATTCCGGTTCAGGCCTACCTAAGCCTAGGCCGCACTTCGGCCGTAGATTTTGTGCAAGGAGAAGGTCTCCTGATGGCGCCGACCGTCGCCGTGAGCGAACTTCTCAAGGGAACCGGCCTAGCCCTTCAGGATTTTGATTATTACGAGATTCACGAAGCCTTTGCTGCGCAGGTGCTAGCCACGTTGAAGGCCTGGGAATCGGAGGATTATTGCCGACGCCGTCTCGGACGCAGTGCGGCCCTTGGTTCAATCGACCGGGGGAAGCTCAACGTCAAGGGCTCGTCAATTGCTTTCGGGCATCCTTTTGCTGCGACCGGAGCCCGAATCCTGGCAGTTATGGCCAAACTTCTTCATAAAGAGGGCGGTAAGAGGGGTTTGATCTCCATCTGTACCGCCGGTGGCATGGGTGTTGCGGCCATTGTGGAGGGCGTGGAAACACGTGTCTTGCCAAAGGCCACAAAACCGGCAGAAATGGCGACGGGGGCGGTGTGATGGGTTCCTCCGCCGGGAAAAAAAGGGCCGCAAAAATGGCCCATCAGGGACAGGGGGCAATAAGAGCAATTGCCAAGGCGCTCTGGCGCCATAGGCGCGACCCTTTACGGAGGTCCTTATGAGGAATCATGCGTTGGCTGCGGCGCTTGGGGTCTTGACGGCTGCTTTCCTTGCTCCCTGCGGCCAATCCCAGGCTGCAGGCTCCGACCCTAGCGGTTATTGGTACAAGCCTGACGCTGAGCGCGAGTCCAAGATCCAGGTCTTCAAGTGCGGCAAGGGAAAACTCTGCGCCAAGATCGTCTGGCTCAAGAACCCCAATGACAGCACCGGCAAGCCTCTCCATGACGTCCGCAATGAGGACCCCTCGATGCGCGGCCGTTCGATCGTAGGCCTGCCGCTCTTTAGCGGCATGGTACAAAGCGCTCCGACAACCTGGAGCGGGCAGATCTACAACCCCGAGGACGGCCACACCTATTCGGCCGCGCTCACCCTAATCTCGCGGTCGGAAATCAAGCTGAGGGGTTGCAAGGCCTGGCTGCTCTGCGGCGAGAAGCAATGGCTGAGGACTTCGGCGCCTGAAGTCGTGGCACCGCCCGCACCTGCTGAGGGCACCGAGCAAATCGAAGCGTCTGCCGATCCATCTTCAGCCGATCCGACTCCCGCAGAACAGACTCCTTCCCCGGCCCATGCCGTGGCCGCTGCCCCCGCCGCTCCGGCGATCGAACAGCCGGCTGCCGCAACTGCTACCGAACAGGCGAACGCTGAGCCTGCTTCGACTCCGGCGCCCACGCGTTCTGCCAAGGGCGATGCCGAGGCCGTCGCCGTCGCGCAACCTACAGCTGAACCGCAATCGACGCCGGTCGTGCAGAAGGCCGACATCGCCACGCCTGCGGCGGCCCCGGCCGTGCAGAATGCGCAACCTGGCTACGGCTTTCTCTCTGTCTCGACCAGCCCTGACACTGTTGAGAAGGTCTCGGGCGAGAACGTGTCGAGCATGATCGACATGACAAAGCCGATTGCTTCAGCGGCTGCTCCGGTGAGTCCCGTCGCAACCGCGCCCGTGAATCCCGCGCCGGCCAACGCCGCTTCTGCTCAGACCACAGTCCAGACTGCAAGCCAGGCAGACGAGCCCGTTCCTCTTCCGGCCCAGAAGCCCAAGGTCAAAGTGAAGCCGAAGCCGATCGCCACGGCGTCGGCGGCGCCCAAGCCCGCGCCCAAGCCTGAGGTTCAGACGACGGACCCGGCGCAAGCCGCACCAGTCCCGCCGGCTTCGCAAGGCACGGCGACGGCCGAAGCTGATCCAGATGCGCAAGCCGTCGACCCGCAGGCCCCTGCAACCGCGGAAGCGAGCATGGTCGATTCGCCGCCATTGACGCGGCGCCAACTGCGCAAGCTGCGCCGGCAGCAGATGCAGGAGGAAGGAGGAGGCTTCCTGCCCTGGCTTCGCTCGGCGAATTAGGCTCGGAGTTTTCGCAAAGGGGGCGCGAGCGTTACAGCTTCTCAGTGCGGCCCCTGCATGCTTCCGCCCGCAGCTCCTTCTTTGAGAGCTTGCCGATCATCGTCTTCGGCAACTGATCGCGGAACTCGATCTCTGCCGGCAGCTCAATCTTCGACAGTTTTCCGCGCAGGAACTGCAGCAGCTCCTGCTCTGTCGCATGCTTTCCTTCCCTAAGCTTCACGAAAGCCTTGGGCGCCTCGCCGCGATATTCGTCGCGAATGCCGATCACGGTAACCTCGGCAACCGCGTCATGCTCATAGAGCGCATCCTCGATCCGCCGCGGATAGACCTTGAAGCCCGAGGCGTTGATCATGTCCTTGATGCGGTCGACGATGAAGATGAAGCCGTCGTCATCCATATAGCCGACATCGCCGGTGCGGAAGAAACGTCCGACGAAGCTCGCCTCGGTGTCTTCCGGCTTTTTCCAATAACCCGGCATGACCTGAGGACCGGCGATACAAATCTCCCCCGGCTCGCCGCTCGGCATCACCGTCTGCGGATCGTCGAGCGAGCGGATGGAGATCTCGGTGGCCGGGAGGGGGATGCCGATCGAGCCGTCTTTCGGGCAATGAATGGGATTGCAGGTGGCGACCGGCGAGGTCTCGCTTAATCCATAACCCTCGACCACGTAGCATCTGCACAGCGCCTCGAAGCTCCGCCTCACCTCGAGCGGCAGCGCTGCACCGCCCGAGATGCAGAATTCTAACGAGGAAAGATCGAAGTTCTTCACACGCGGATGGCGGGCGATGGCGTTGAACAACGTCGGAACGCCCGGCATCATCCTCGGTCGCAATTTGCTGATGAGCTTCAAGGTCGGGATCAGCTCGAACTTCGGCAGGAGAATCATCTCCAAGCCTTCGCTGATGGCGAGGTTCATCACCGTGGTCATGGCAAAGACGTGGAACAGAGGGAGGATACCGAGCACGCTGCCTTCGGCGTCCCCCAGCTGTGTGCGCCACGCCTTCACCTGGCCGACATTGGCCGACAGATTGGCATGAGTGAGCATCGCGCCTTTGGGCGTGCCGGTGGTTCCACCGGTATATTGCAGCACGGCAATGGCGTCGGTGCTGAGGTTCGCCCTCTCATAATTGCCGTCATTGGCAAGGACGTCGCGCTCGAAGACGATCTTGTCCTTCACGGCGGAGCCGTTCACGGCGGCGAGCTTGGCGCGTTGTGTCAGCTTAAATCCGACGGCTTTCAGTGAAGGGAGCAGCGCTGGAAAGCTTGCCACCACAGCCTTATCGAGGACGCGACGCTTGAGCAGCGCATCGACCTTGTCGAAGGTGACGGCGAGGTCGAGCGTCACCATGATCTTGGTCCCGCTGTCGCGCGCCTGGCACTCGATCTCCTCGATGCTGTACAGCGGGTTGAAGTTGACCACCGTCCCGCCGGCCTTCAGCACCCCATAGTAAAAGACTACGAAGGTCGGAGAGTTGGGCAGTAAGAGGCCAACCTTGACACCTTCACCGACGCCGATCTGTTGCAGGCCCTTGGCAGCTCGGTCGGAGAGTTCGCCGATCTCGGCAAAGCTCAGGCGCTTGCCCAGGAAATAGGTGCACGGGCGCTTGCCGTATGTCTCAACGGCGTCATCCAGCAGGCTGCTCATGAGCCGCGCAGGAAACTCCGCATCCCATACGACCCCTTGAGGATAAGACCTGATCCAGGGATGTTCGGGAACCGAATCCTCGCAGGGCTTTGCGCTTACCGAAGAAAAGTTCTGCTGCGATGCCAATGATTGCGCTTCCTCGCCATCAAAATATGGTGTTTTTCTTTGCTTTACCGATGCTTAACGGCGTGCGAATCCGTCTTTTGGGAGGCAATTGGCCGCAGGCTCCTCGGAACATATATATTAGCACGAGTGAGTTAACGAGCGGGGGCAAGTCATCTCGATCCCGGGCCACGAATATGCTGAAACCATGGCGTATGAAGGCGCAAAAACGCCAATTTTCTTGGCGATTAGGGCCGCCGGCGGGACGATGAATCGGGCAAGAACCCGGGTGGACTCGACAAGTTTTTAAGTCTATTCCAATGCCCGACTTGCCCTCGGGTTAGCTATGATTTAGCCAGGGACCATTAGACACGGACCCCTTAACGGGGCAGGGAGAGCGATATGGACGAGGTGGCGACGAAGATCATTGAGATTCTGCGTAAGAACATGAAGGATCCCTCGAAGACCGTCACGCTCGAAACGCCCCTCAGCGAACTTGAAATCGAGTCGCTCGACCTTGCCGTGATCGTGTTCGATATTGAGGATACCTTTGGTATCGAAATCCCGTATAATGCGAACGAAGAAGTAGAAGCCTTCGCGACGGTTGGCTCGGTCGTCGATCGCGTGAAGAGCATTATCGCAGAGACGAAGGCCTCCGGCGCAGCGGCCTGAAGCGGCCATTTCTACACGGGCGCCTTCCCGGGACATCGACCAAGCTTGGAGTTACGGCTTAGCACTACATGACACACACTAACGGGCGCAGGCGCGTCGTGGTCACCGGCCAGGGCGTCGTCACTCCTTTGGGTACTGGGGTAGACAAGTTTTGGGCCGCGCTCAAAGCCGGCGAATGCGGCATACGCCAGGTTCAGAGTTTTCCCACCGAGGATCTCTTCATCACCAT
>JBKOUI010000045.1:0-10281 GCA_046723315.1 Pseudomonadota bacterium
ATTGGAGGCTGATCCTATCCTGGTGGAGAGGATATAGGTTTTCGATGGGGAAACCTCCAAGGTCAAGCCGTGGCACGAACCCGCTTCTGTTATCCCCGCCCTGGAATGCTCGACTATCCTATTGCCACCTCGTCCACGTGAAGGGCGCATCATGAGGCGTTCATGAAGCGGGACGAGGTGCGGCGCCTGCGGGTTCGTGTACGCAACATGAGCGCTCGGGCGGTGCCGGAGCTCCTCCCGGACCCACTATGAGGTTCCTGCTGGGAGCCAGCTGAAGGATCGGTCGGCGCATTCGAGCGTGACGGACCGGATTAAAGCGAGGGGCCCGGTGCCGACCAACGCCGTGATTGGCGCGCCGAGAGGCGCCCGCCGCGATCCCGCAAGATCGCGGACACCATAGGTTTGCGCTTTTCGGCGCGCCATCCCCTTCAAGCGGGGCGGTTCTTTGACATGACTTCGCGGGCTCGCCCGGCGAAGCGATGAATCTCGCTCGACTGATGCAAGAAGGCGGTTTTAGGATAGTGCCGGACATGGCGACGACTGGGACTGAATTACACCCAAGCCCCTGAGATAGGTGATCCGGATTTGCGAGAGGAGACATCCCAATTCGCTCTCGGTTGAAGGCGATAATATTCCTCTTTTCGTTGTTCGCGTTTGCGACGATGCCGAGCGGCAGTAAGGCTAGTTCCGCGCAGGAGATCAATGACGCCGCGAACGCTACTCTTCACAGATTTGTGGAGCAGAATCCAAGCGCGGAAGAACTTGGCCGCAAGGCCGCAGGCGTTCTCGTATTTCCATCAGTGGTGAAAGCAGGGATGCTTGTGGGCGGGCAATATGGCGAAGGCGTACTCATCGTGCGCGGAAATGCTGCCGGCTATTACAACATCATCTCGGCCTCGCTCGGCTTTCAACTCGGTGTTCAATCGCTATCGATCATCATCATATTTGTGACCGAAGAGGCGCTTGCCGATTTCCAGCGAGCTTATGGCTGGAAGGTTGGCATCGACGGATCAATTGTGGTCGTGACACTGGGGGCCGCCGGATCGATCGACACCGACAACCTTTCAAGCCCTATCATCGCCTTCATCACCGATCAGGAAGGCCTGATGTACAGTCTAAGTCTCGAAGGTTCAAAGATCAGCCGTATCGAGCGGTGATGCGGAGCGAACCATGAGCGGACGAACCCTGGCGTTTTTTCTCATTCTGTTTTTCGCGGCGGGCACGGCGCTGGTCTTCTACCGCTATTTCATTGCCGCCAAGCAAGTGCACGAATTGGAGCTGAACGAGCCGGCTGGCCCTTAGCATGGCGGCGGGCGCTCTTAACCAAACCAACAATCTCTTCGGGTCGGTGCGCAGGATTAACAATTGATCAAGCTGCGTGAGCAGATGCTGTCGGCATGTCTTGGTCGGCAGAAGAATGGTCAGTCAAGCTTTCCTTCTATGAGAAGGTGGCAGATGACGAAAGCGCCTCACCGGAGCTGCGCCTCGCGTTTGCCCGCAAAGCCAACTCGCTTCGCATCCTCGGTAGATGCTTAAAAGCGGGCGGGAAACCAAACCAAAATGCAATCAAGTCTCGTGTCGGAGCCGAACCCGAAGCTCTGCTCTTCTCGCCGACCAGATTGACTGCTTCGCGGATCCGTCAGTGGCGGGTCGCCAATCCTCGGTAAGACTCTCGGTGGGATAATCGGTAAATGTCGCCGCCGAGTGCCCAACGCGTCGCTTCTGGTCGTAAAATTTTTGCCGCTACAGCGATAGCGGTCACGACTGCGTTGGCAGCATGCAACGCCACGTCGTCTCCCGAGTCCAGTTCTCCAGCGCCGCTGGCTTATGAGCCGCCAGGACCCGTCACTCGCGCGCCTTTGTCACCGCCGGAGGGCTATGCGTCCGCGACCGCTTCCTCGCCGGGTGGCGCAGGCGAAGCGGAACGGTTGGGCTGGCATGCTTCCCCGCGCTGGGCCGCAATAAAGGGAGACGGCATGTTGGTGGGGAACGGCACTAGCGGCGCCGTGCCCAAAACCGCCGGTCCGGAGGCCAAGTTCAAAGCAGCTAAGGCAAAGGCAGAAGACGTCGGCGTCGAGAACCTTTCCGACAAGGACGTGGAAGGTCTCACTCAGGCCCAGCTCAGAGAGCTTAGGGGTTATTAGCTCTCGCCGAAACGGCGGCTCCCGTGGCGGCTTATCGCTGATAGACGGCGCGCGCCACGAATGGAGAGGCAAGATTGAGAAGATAGAGAAGCATGGCGGTGTCCGGCGCGAACAGGCTCGTGATGATGGAAAGAACCGCAGACGCGATCAGGATGCCGAGCTCGACACGTCCCTTTGGCAAGCCTGTGCGCCCGCTATCGCGATCGGCGATCAGCGAGATGGCCAGGGCGGTCACGGCCAAGAGGATCATGTTGGCGCCGTAGATCCAGATGGCCGCGGGCACGTCGTATCGGCCAACCGCAAGCATCGAGAACGGCAGGAAAGTCACGGATAGGAGATGCAACAGCACGGCCCAGGTATAGGTAGCGCTGGCCATGTCCGGTTCCGCGTTCTCCTTTGCGCGGCCGAACCAGAAGCTGACTAGGACGAAAAAGGTGATGAGGTAGGCGATGAACGTGTCGGAGAGGCTCGAAAGCCGGTCAAGGAATTCCTGATTGCTGTTGGGGTGAAATCCTTCCGGCAGTTCGATGTTGACGACGAGCAGCGTCATCGCGAAGGCGAAGACGCCATCGGTCAATGCGTCGAGCCGATCCTTTGGGATGAAGCCGGCTGCCTTTATCGGCTTTGACAAACTTGCCCCCGCCCGTCGCACCTCAAGCATCCTCGGGCCGAACGACCTTCCAGGTCAACGGTTGACCCAGCTACAGCCCAGCCTCGATCGCCTTGAGCACTTGGAAACGCGTCGCGCCGCCCCCTTTCATCGCGATCACGAAGCGCACGCGTCCGTGGCTTTTGGTGTCGGCATAGCCTGCCAGCGTGCTGACGCCGGACATCGTGCCGGTCTTGTTCATGCCGCCATCATGGCCGTGGAGGAGTTTGGCGTGGGACGCGAAGAGCTCGAGCACCTTGGCGAGGCCGCGAGCGGTGAAGTGGTTGTTGCGGCTGATGCCAGAGCCCTCTTCGATATAGATGGCGTCGGCGAGACCGTTGGCTGCGAGCATTTGGTTCGCGACCTTGAGCGATTTCTCGAGGCTCACGGCTCCGCCCAAGGTCCCGCCGATCTCGAGGAAGACCTGGTTGGCGATGTAGTTGTTCGAGGCGATCAGCAGTTGGACGAGGATCTCGGAAAGGGTGCGCGACTTGTGAACGTAGACTGGCTTGAGGTCCGTGGGCACGGTGCCAGTCGTGATCTTTCCCCTCACGCTGCCGCCGGCCTGCTCGATGAACGCGGCGATCAGCTCGCCGGCGTATTGCAGGCTCACCGCCGGGTCTTGGGCGAGGCTGATGCGGCCGCGACCATTAGGGCCGCGCGCGCGGAATTGGCTGATCGCAACCGGCGTGATCGGAGTCTGCTTCTCGGCCGAGCTGACCTTGTTGCCTTTGCGCACGGCGGCGATCGTGTTGAAGTTCACCGCTAGCGCCGAGTTCAGCGCGTCGTAGCTCTCGCTGCTCGCCTCGATCCCTGGAATGCGAAGATCAGAAGGATAGTAGCTCGCATCGAGCACGATGCCGGTGATCGGCTCCTTGCCGATCGCGGCAACAATCTCCTGCCCGAGTGGAGCAAGCTCCTCGGAGATCAGGAAGGGATCTCCGCCGCCGCGCACATACAGCACCCGGTCCTTGTCCAAGTAAAACTTTGTCTCGAAGCGGTAGTCGCCGCCAAGCACCTCCATGGCGACCCAGGCGGTTACGATCTTGGTGACAGAGGCGGGGACGAACGGCTTATCGGCATTCTGCGCGATCAGCTCGTTGCCCTTCTCATCAACGACGAACACCAAAGCCGACGGAGCCATTGCCGCGACTCTCCCCTTTGCTCCGGCCAGGGCTTGGGCGGGCAACAGGAGTAGGGCGCAGACCAGGGCGGGTAGGCGAGACCACATGGCGACTCCAGCTCTGGATCGGGAGTCTTTGTGGCACAAAGCAGGCGAAAGTTATTTCCGCTCGCCGCGCCTGCACTCACGTCGCTCCCCAGCTATCTCATCGTGATGGCAAGCCCGCTCAGATCGACGTTTGCCATCAGCCCGACCTGCCGGCCCGTGAGCTCGAGAACAGCGCCCTTCTGGTTGGTGAGCACGATCCCGCGGACACCGCGAATGATGGCAAGGCCTGCGCCGGCCGCGGCATAGACGCCGGCAACGTCGGATGGCTGCCGGATGTTGCGCACCCTGCCTTGCAGCACCGTCCGCGACCCACCGAAGACGAGGCCATAGTCTATGCCGCCCACCGAAAGCGGATATCTCCGGCCATGGAAATTGAGCGTACCGTGGCCAGCCGAGCCGCCGATGATCCAGCCGCCCTTGAAGACAACGAGCGTGATGCTGCCCACATCGGCGCGTGCACTGTGAAGACCGAGCGCAAACAGCGCAATCAACGCGACCAAAGCGCCTCGAAGCAGGACTCGAATTCGCATAGCTTGGATCTCCCTCATTTCAGCCCGTCTACCGCACAGGTCACAGTTTGAACTTACCGCCTGCGATGCAGAAAAACCACGCACGTCTATTGTGGATTGGAAGCTCAAAAGAGCAGGCTTGCTCGCGGTCTTCGTCGCGAGCCGCGTGATCTAAAGTGGCCACGCAAGCCATCAGAACTCGGTCGGCACGCCGGAGCTCTTCAGCTCTGGGTCGAGCTCACCGGTGAGCCAGCAGCGCAGCATACGCATGTTGCTCACGAACGACCATAGCGGATGCGTGAACGCGCAAGGCCTGTTCCTCTCGATGAAGAAGTGACCGGTCCAGGCAAGAAGATAGCCGATGACGATGCCGGTCAAAGCGGGGCCGGGGCTGAGCGTCAGAATCGCGAGTACCGTTCCAAACAGGCCGACGATGGTGCCGGCATAATGCAAAGCGCGCGTGGCCACATGCGCATGCTCGTGCAAATAATGATGCCAGAACTGCTGATAAGCCCCGCTGTCCTCTGCCATAGCGCTCCCCGAGGACGTGACGGCTGAATCAATGAACGAAAGGGGAGGCTGGTTCCGCTTTGGCGATCCCCTCAGGCGTAGGGATCGTAGTCCTGGTCGGGATACCAAGCCCCGGAAAACAACGCTTTCTGGCGCTTTATGGCGCAGCGCTGAACATGCATAGAATCGACGAATTTGTGCCTGGCGCCAGGGCGTCCCCAATCGCCACCCCAGATCATTCTCTGTTTTTTGGCGAGCTTGCCGAGAAACGCGAAATCGCCCTTCCACGAAGGCTGCCCGGCGACGTCTTTGACCAGGTCGCAAGCGAGTCCGAACTGATGCACACCCACGGTCTTAAGTTTGGTCGCCCGCTGAAGATAGAGCTTGGTTTGCCGGGCCTGGCTGCGGAAGGTCTCATAGGCCATAAGCGTTATGCCGACTGCGGCGGCCTCGGCAATGATGGCGAGCACCTTGCTGCGCGTGACCGGCTCGAGCAAGGCAAGATCATGGACCGGCTCGAGACTGCCGAAGCGCGCGTCCTTCCTAATAACGTCGGTATAGAAATTGCCCATGCCCTTCATCTCCGTTGCTCCAGCAGGATAAGCGAGCGGGGAGAGACGGGGATAAGGGCGGCGTCGCATCGCAAGGGCGCCAGGAACCTTGGCGGAAACGGTCGGTTATGCGAGGCTTGGCGAAATGGCGGCAGGAGATGCGAGATGGCGAAGGTCGTATACAAGATCGTGAAACACGAGAATGGCTGGGCCTATAAAGCCCGCGGCACCTTCTCGGAGACCTTCCCCACCCACGAGGCCGCCCTTGCCGCCGCCAAGACCGCTGCCGGCGAGCAGAGGGTGCCGGGCGAGACCGTCGGCATCGAATACGAGACGGCCGACGGCATCTGGCACGAAGAGCTCGATGCCGGTTCCGACCGCCCTGAGACATCCGTCGAGGACGAAAAATAGCGCCAGTGACGAGCGCCGTAGATCCCAGGACTTTGCAGAAGGGCTACGCCGCAGGTCCCGGCGACAGGAAGCTTCGCCGGAGTGTGCTGTTCGCGACTCTAGTCGAGACAGCCTTTATCATCTTCCTCGCCGTCTTCCTCCTCAAGCACGCAGATCCAATGGCCGACGGCATGGAGATGGTGGGCGTAAGCATCGCCTTCATGTTCATCTTCCTGCCGCCTTGCCGGCATTGATCCTCGCAAAAGAAAGGCGGCACCTCGTGGTTGCCGCCTTCCTCGCCGGTTTTGCCGCCGTGCTCTATTTCCTCTTGTGGCTCGAAGCTCTCGCCGAGCTCGGCATCAGACCCGCGCCGTGGGACTGAACCACTTACGCCGCGTCTACCAGCACGACCTCGGCATCTTCCAGCGCCTTGACCTTCAGCACCTTCTCGTTCGCAATCGCCGCGCCGTCGCGCATGTCGATACGCACGCCGTTCACGTCGACGCTGCCAACTGCCGGCACGAGATAAGCGTGGCGGTCGGGCGAGAGCTGGTACTCGGCGCTATCGCCGGCCTTGAGTGTGGCGCCGAGCACCCGCGCTTCGGCGCGGATGGGGAGCGCGTCGTCATCGCCGGCGAAGCCGCTCGCGAGTGGGACGAAGTGGCCGGCCCGGTCGCCCTTGGGGAAGGGCTTGGCGCCCCAGGACGGCTCGCCGCCTTGCTTCTCCGGCTCGATCCAGATTTGGAAGATCCGGGTCGGCACCTCCTCGCGGTTATATTCCGCGTGGCGGATGCCCGAGCCGGCGCTCATCACCTGGACGTCGCCCGCCTCGGTACGGCCTTTATGTCCAAGGCTGTCCTCGTGCGTGATCGCGCCCTGCCGGACATAGGTGATGATCTCCATGTCCGAATGCGGGTGAGGGGGAAAGCCCGTGTTAGGAGCGATCTCGTCGTCATTCCACACTCTGATGGCGCCGTGGCCGAGGCGCTGCGGGTCGTAATAGCGGGCGAAGGAGAAGTGGTGCTTCGCCTTGAGCCAGCCGTGGTCTGCGCCGCCAAGAGCGGCAAACGGTCTCCTCTCGATCATGACAATTCCTCCGTCAATCAGATTTATTTAGTGATCGCTACATATGTATGCTGGACCCGGTCTGTCAAGAGGCTTATATAGTGATCACTACAAAGGTCCGCACCATGGTCGAGACAAAGCTAAATCAAAACAAGATCTCCAAGCTTGGCCGCCCTCGCGCCTTTGATCGGGACCAGGCACTCGAACGTGCGCTCGATGTCTTCTGGCGCAAGGGCTACGAGGGGGCGAGCCTCGCCGATTTGACCGAGGCCATGGGCATTAATCCACCGAGCCTCTATGCCGCCTTCGGCAATAAGGAGCAGCTGTTCCGGGCGGCGCTCGACTGCTACACGGCGAAACATGACGCTATGATCGAGAGGGCGCTCGCTCGGCCAAAGGCGCGAGATGCCATCGGCGTCCTCCTGATGACGAGTGCCGATTCGCTCACGGACAAGTCAAATCCCCCGGGCTGCCTTTTCGTGCAGGGAATCGCCGGCTCGGGGGAGCATGCTAAATGTATCAGGGACCAGCTAACTGCGCGGCGGGCCGCCAATGAGAGGATGATCCGCGAGCGGTTGAAACGGGCCAAGGCCGAAGGCGATCTTCCAGAGGGGGCAGATCCTGCCGCTCTCTCCCGTTACATCGCCACGGTGACCGAAGGCATGGCGGTGCAGGCGGCAGGCGGCGCGAGCCGCGCCGAGCTCAGGCGCACCGCCGAGACGGCGATGGCGGCCTGGCCCGAATGACTGGCGCTTTACGTCGCGCCTTAGTCGTTCCATTCTGCGGCTTATGAGAGCTGGGATCGCGTTAGCTTTGTGGCTGATGCTGGCCGCAGGGCCCGCCTTCGGCGGCGCCACGGTCGGGCAGGAAGGCCCGCTCAGCCCGTGCGTGCAGACGCCGAGCGGAGCGACCGGAGGCGCGACGGATCAAACGGATCGGTCATGGGGCGTCGAGGTTGCGACGGCGTTTTCCAAGGAAGAGGCCCTCGAGGAATTCACCCAGGCTAAGCAGAACTATGCCGACATTCTCGGCAGCTACGAGCCAGATCTCATCGAGCAATGCGATCTGCATATGGGCACGAAGCTGCAATATTCGGCCCGGATCAAGATGGATACGCGCGAGAATGCCGATGCCCTGTGCGCCAAGCTGAGGGCACGCGGCGGCGCCTGCATTGTGCAGAAAAACTGAGGTTTGAATTCACGCGGCCAGCGGCGAGGCAACCGATCTTGGCCTCATAGAGTTTCTTTGCCGAGTTTAGGTTTCTGATTTCCGGCTTTCTACTCCCGGCGGCATGACGGAAATTGGGGCATGATGCGGGTTCCACCGGCAGCTTGTCTCTTCGCAGCCTTCGCGTTTGCCGCGCCCTCATCCCACGCGGCGGAAAATGCCGCGGTCGCAAGCGTCGAGGCCGGGATAAAGGCAGTGGGGCTTGCCGCCGCTGGCCCCAAGCCCTTCGTCGATATCGTTTGCCCCCTCATGCAGCAGCAGGCCGAGTCACGTGGCTTGCCTCCAATGGCCTTCGTGCGGCTCATCTGGCGCGAGAGCCGGTTCAATCCGAGTGCCGTGAGCCCGAAGGGCGCGCAAGGGATTGCCCAGTTCATGCCGGGCACGGCAATTGATCGCGGGCTCGACAATCCGTTCGAGCCAAAGGCAGCCATCATGCATTCGGCAAGCCTGCTCGCCGACCTGCTGCGAGAGTTCGGCAATTTCGGCCTTGCCGCTGCGGCCTATAACGCGGGCGAGGAGCGGGTGCGCGGCTGGCTCGCCGGAAATGGCGGACTGCCTTGGGAGACCGAAGCCTATGTCCAGTTTGTCACCGGGCGCGCCGCCGGAGAATGGAAGCTCGCCGAGACCGATCTTCCCGCTGCGCTCAAGGCAAAGGGCCAGGAGGTTCAGGATTCCTGCCGCAAGCTCGCGCCGCTCGTGGTGCGTGCGGTCTATGAGACCGAGCCGCTGACCGCGAGCGGGGCTTGGCGGCCTTGGGGCGTGCATGTCTCGACCGCATTCTCGAAGAGCAAAGCGCTCGCCGAGTTCGCGCGCATCAGGGGGCGCTATACTTCGATCCTCGGCAGCCAGGACCCCTTCGTCCTGCCTGAGCGTAACCTAAGCCGCGGCCGCGGCTACATGTACATGGTGCAGATCGGCGCCGACAATCGCGCCGACGCCGTTGCGCTATGCAACAAGCTCAGAGCGAGCGGCGGCGCCTGCATCGTGCAGAAGAACTAAAACGAAATCTGAAAAGCTTTGTTTGGGCTCGATTGTCTCAGTGGCAATCCGCAAGCCCTGGTGTAAGGTCGCTGCCGGCTGAAGGGGCGGAACAAGCTCCGCAGCCGGCGTTAGGGGAGGTCCAGTGCTAAGAATCTACGAGCTTCGAGCAGGCGAGCTTAAGCCCCAAACCGGCCGGCCGAAGATTACCGAGGAGGTCGCTTGGATCGACCTGCTCAATCCGACTCCACAAGAAGAGAAGAAGGTCGAGCGCGCGCTCAAGATCGAGGTGCCGACCCGCGAGGAGCAGCAGGAGATCGAAGTCTCGAGCCGCCTCTATCAAGAAACCGGCGCCTATTTCATGACCGCGACGCTGATCTATCAGCCCGAGCAGGGCGAGCCGAGAGCCACTGCTGTCACCTTCATTCTCGCCGGCCAGCGTCTCATCACTGTGCGCTACGCCGAACCGAGGGCATTCCCCATTTATGTGGCGCGCTGCAATCGCTCGGAGGGCAGCATCAAAAATGGTGCCGAGATCCTCATCGGATTGATCGAGACAATCGTCGATCGGCTCGCCGACTATATCGAGCGCATCCAGGCCGAGGTGGAAGGGCTGTCCCATGGAGTTTTCGAGATCAAGGGCGGGGTCGCCACGCGCCAACGGCGCTTCGACGTTTTGTTGCGCGCAATCGGCCGCGAAGGCGAGATCACCTCGAAAGCACGCGAGAGCGCTTATTCGCTCGGACGCCTCCTCACCTTTTTTGTGCATGCCGCCAATGAGCGGAATCTCGGTAAGCCGCTGCAAGCGCGCATCAGGACTGCGGCGCGCGACGTCACCTCGCTCATCGATCACATCACCTTCTTGTCGAGCAAGATCATCTTCCTGCTCGATGCGACCCTTGGCATGATCAACATCCAGCAGAACGACATCATCAAGATCTTCTCGGTGGCGGCAGTTGTGTTTCTGCCGCCGACGCTGCTCGCCTCCTGTCTCTTATACACATCTGACGCTGCCGACGATACGTGA
>JBKOUI010000163.1:0-3346 GCA_046723315.1 Pseudomonadota bacterium
CAGCTCGGGCGTGGGGCTTAGGCTGGGGGCGAATTTGGGTTATTTGAAATATACCCAGCAGCCCACCTGGAATCCGTTCTAGTTTGGCGGTAAGGAAGCCTGGCTAAGTCCCTTTTGCGAAGGACGGTGCCGAATTGGCGCCACGTTTCCGCTTGAGTCTTGCCCGAAGGGCAACGGTTAATGGCGCTTAGCGCCAAAACCGGGGAGCGCTGGTTTCGATGGTCGAATGGCTGATGTTCGGGGCGCTTGGCTTCCTCTTGGGATGCTTGCTGGCGCTCATGCTTGCGCCGTCCTTTTGGAACCGCGCCGTGAAGCTCACTACCCGCCGGCTGGAAGCGACCATGCCGATGTCGCTCAATGACATCCAGGCCGACAAGGATCAGCTCCGCGCCGAGTTTGCCATCGAGCTTCGCAAGGTGGAGGTCGCTCTCGATAAAGCCAAGGAGAAGGCCATCCGCGAGTTGATCGAAGCGAACAAGCGGCGCGTCGAGATCGCCGTGCTCAACAGCGATCTCAACACAGCGAAGTCGAAGCTCCAGGAGAACGAAAATGCGAACCGGGTGCTGCAGCAGACCATAAAGCGGCGTCTTCCCGATCTCGACAGCCGCTTGAAGTCGGCGAAGAAAGCGCTTGCCGAACTCGAAGCCGTCAACGCCGAGCTCCGCAGCACCGTCGCCTCGCAGTCCGATGCGCTCAAGACGGCGCGCACGACCTTGCACAATCAGCGTGCCGACATCGAGCGCTTGCGCATCTCCTTGGAGAGCGGCAGCGGCGTAGCGATGCGCGGTGTGGGTAAGGCCGAGGCCGCCCGGGCGGTCGCGGAGAGCCAGCGCTTGGCCGCCGAATTGTCGAAGGCGCAAGAAGACCTCCAGGGCGCGAGGACGAGTTCGCAGGAGAACACGCTGCTTCGCCGTGAGCTGACGAGGCTTGCCTCGCAGATCCTTACCGTGGCGCGCGCCCAAGGACCGGTCCCAGTACCCCAACAGCGGCCAGCCGTGACGCAGGTCTATACCGAGCTAAGCACGATCCAGGAGCGGCAAGAGCCCGAGCCTATCCAGCAGCAAGCGCATGCGAGTCATACCGGAAACGGCGTGGTGCGGGAGCCGGAGATGGCAGAAGCTGCTCATGAGGTCGACAGCATGGCGGCAGGCATGTCATCCGGCGCAGTCGATGCAGCGAAGGAACCCTCCTCCCCCGAGCGGGTCGAAGACGAAGCCGCCGAGCCTAAAGGACCGCTAGCGAAACGCTTTGCTGCCCGCAGAGAGAAGCGACGCGGGCGCAAAGGCGGCGGGAAGAGCGCCAGCTTAAGCGACCGGCTGAAAGGCCTTGTCGTCGCCGACCAGGGCTGAGTGCTGATCAGCAAATTCAGGTCTGTAAGAATTCCCGCGAGTCATTTCTCAGTTTGAGCGCCGTCAGCCGGTTGGTGAAGCACGCGCCGGTGTCGATTCCGATGCGGTTCGGGCGGGTCACGGGCTTGTTCCCGGGCGTGTGTCCATGCACCACAATCTTGCCGAAGGGCTCGGTGCTGTTGAGGAACGGGTCCCTGATCCAAACGAGATCTTCTTCTTGTTGCGCGGCAAGCGGCACACCTGGTTTGACGCCGGCATGCACAAACAGATAGTCGCCAAACGACACACTGAGTTTGAGGCCCTTGAAGAAATCTATGTGCGCTTGTGGAAGCGCATCGGCAAAGGCATCGCGCCATGCCTGCGGCGCCGCACTGAAGCGCCAGAAGCTTTCGGTGTCGACTCCATAGGAGCGCATGGTCGCCTCGCCCCCGTTCATCAGCCAATGTTCGAGCCGCCAAGGTTCTTCCAGGAAATCGAGTAGGATGGCCTCGTGGTTGCCTTTGAGAAAATGGGCCTCAAAGCGCTTCGGCAATCCCCCGACCAGACGCTCAACTACGGCGCGGCTATCAGGGCCGCGATCCACATAATCGCCGAGGAAGACAAGCGTCAGCCGGTCGGCGGGGCCGCTCACGCGCGCGTCCTCCTCGATCCTGCGCAGCATGTCGTCGAGCAGGTCAGCCCTGCCATGGATGTCGCCCACGGCATAGAGAAGCTGACCTTCGGGCAGGGTTGAATGGTTCGGGGATGACAACGACGTGAGTGGCGACGCTATTTAGACGCTATTTAATTGAGCGGGACGCTATTTAATGCAAACGAACGCAATTTCGCGCCGGAATGTCCAGGCAAAATTGCGGAATATTTCACGTCGATTGGAATGAAAGTCTCGCGTCTGTACCGGGGCTCAGCTGTTTTCAGAGTTGCCTGACAGCTCGCGATAGAGCTTAGCGGGCAGACCGAACACTGTGCTCACGCAGTTCGTTCTTAGGCCTATGAACAGGACCATCTCTCCGCTGCGGAGCTTGTCGTCCTCGGTGATGATGTAGAGCTTCTCGACATTCAGCGACGGTAGCCCTTTCAGAGCAAGCGCGCGCGCTTCGAATGCCTTGAGATCGTCTCCCGAGAGATAATCGTATTTGGCGTGCACCTGCTTGATCGCCGCAGTGATCTCGCTCTCGGGCTTGCAGGCTAACGGGGCCTTCGGCGGCCAGTCGTTATTGTAATAAGTTGTGCCGTAAGCTTGCACGAGCGGTCCGAGCCGCTCCGAATAGGCCTTGAGTCCGGCAAGGCCGAGGAGCGCGATGGCGAGCGCCAAGCCGACTGCAAGTCTTGACCGGGGTGACACGGTCAGGTCCTCCGCTGTCGACGCCTAGTATAAGCCCGCCTCGCCGATCTAGATAACGGAATCCGTCTCGCAGACCACGGTGTCCTGGTGCCCGCATTCGGGAAGCTTGTAGCCGATGAGGGCACCGGTCCTGAGATCAACGATGGGCGCCGGGCAGCCGATCCGCCACACCCGCCAGGGCGTGCCCCTGTGGGATTGATCCCACTCGGTTGCGAGCGTGATCCCCGCCCGCGCGCACTGCTCGGCAACGGTGAAGTTCGGGTTGAGCGGCGGGGTAGGATCGTCGGTCGGATTGACCTTCATTCCCTCAGCAGGATCGTAAAGCTGAACTTCGTTGCGCCGGCAGACCATCATCGAATTGGGAGTGTCCCATTTCAGGTTCTCCCAGTGAGTGAATGCCGAATTCTGATCGGGAGCGCCTGCACTGATGGTCTTGCAGACGATAAGCACGAGCACGGGAGGAATTTGCACACCCATGGCTAGGCCCACCACTTGAGCGTGACACCCTTGGCGGGAGCAACCCAACTCGCGAAGAGATTGAGGTTGGAGGGTGGGGCCGTGGGAGGCTGCTTTTTCTCTTGGGCTGTAGCGAGAGCGGAGAGGAGCAGGCTCGCCGATGGGGGCAGCGTCAGCGTCGTTAGCATCGGTAAGGGCC
>JBKOUI010000185.1:0-33473 GCA_046723315.1 Pseudomonadota bacterium
GCCATGATGGCCTGCTCGTCAACGGCGAGATCGACAACGACCGCACCATCGAGGTCTTGATCGCACAAGCCATCGTTCAGGCCGAGGCCGGCTGCGACATTCTTGCGCCGTCGGACATGATGGATGGGCGGATCGGTGCGATCAGGGCTGCGCTCGAGGAGGCTGGCTTCACCAACACTCAGCTACTGGCCTATGCCGCCAAATATTCCTCGGCGTTTTACGGGCCGTTCCGCGATGCCGTTGGTTCGGGCACGCGGCTCCGTGGCGACAAGCTCACTTATCAGATGGACCCTGCCAATGGCGCAGAGGCGCTGCGCGAAGTCGCCCTCGATATCGCCGAGGGGGCGGACATGGTCATGGTCAAGCCGGGCCTTGCCTATCTCGACATCGTGTGGCGGGTGAAGACAGCCTTCAACGTGCCGACCTTCGTCTATCAGACCTCTGGCGAATATTCGATGCTCGCCGCAGCGGCCGATCGCGGTTGGCTCGATCGCGGCCGCGTCATCCTCGAGAGCCTGATCGCCTGCAAACGCGCCGGTGCCGACGCGGTGTTCACGTATTTTGCGCTGGAAGCGGCCAAGCTGCTGAAGGCCAAAGCCTGATCGCTAATTGGTGACCTTCACGCTCTTGAAGACCACCTTGGCGTCTTTCTGCTTGTCGAAATTGTCACCGGACAGACCGAAGCGCCAAACGCTCTTCGGCGCCTGACCGCGCAATTCGCGCACCTTCGTCCCGTTGATGAAGAAGGTCACGCTGTTGCCATTGGTCTTGACGCGTAGCAGATTGGTCGCGCCCGGCTCCTTCTTGATCGCCGGCGAATCGACATTGGCGGCCACCGTGCCAAGCCACTTGCCGTCCTGCTTGCGCGCGATCCAGAACTTGCCGTTGTTCAGCACGCCGAACTGGAAATAGGTGCGGTTGTCCTCGCCCCAGAATAGTAGGCCTGCGCCCAGGATCTGCTGCTCGCCGCTCGGCCACACCGTCTCGGAGCAGATATCGGCGTCGCGCACTGTGTAGGTCACGTTCAAATTGGACTGCATGTCGTCGGGGGGCAGCTTGAAGATGAAGGAACCGTCCTTCACCTCGATCGTATCCTTGATCGGCCAGCCGCCGGCGTCGTCGGCGAATTTATCCTCGAAGATCACTTCCTGGCCTTCGCAGGCTGCCGCCCGCAGTGAAGGCGTGCCAGCGAAAACGAGCGCAAATCCAAGCAACAGCACCGATCTCCGCATCGAGGCCCCCGTTAGACTTTCCTCGCCGCCCTTTCGCCGAAAATCCTTATCGCGTTGCCCTCGCCTCGGCAACCGGCGCTCTATTCGCGACGCCGGCGGTTGAGCCGTCCATGCTTGTTTGGCTGGTACACCATCACCATGTAGGGCGCGAGAAATTGTCGCTTGGCCCATGATTGGAGACGACATGTCAGACCAACGCACGCTTCCGCCGCGCGGCCAAAGCTTCGCCGACCAGCCGCACGCCTTCGATCCGGTGGCACAGTCACAACTTTTTCATGGCGTGATTGGCAAGCGTACTATCGCGTTCATCATTGACGCCATCATCATCCTGCTGCTGACGGTCATTGCCTACGTGGTGGTGGCGCTGCTCGGCGTTATCACTCTTGGGCTTGCCTGGCTGCTATTCGGGCTGGTGTTTCCCGCCGTTGGCCTCGGCTATAATGCGCTTACCGTCGGCGGACCGAAGTCTGCCACCATCGGCCAGAGGATGATGGGACTCGAGGTCCGCATGTGGTTCGGCGGCAAGGTGACGCCCCTGATCGCGGCGTTCCACGCGCTTTTGTTCTGGTTCTCGCTCGTGATCTTCTGCCCGATCCTGCTGTGGGCCTTCTTCGACCCACGCAAGCGCTGCCTGCACGACATCCTTGCCGGCGTGGTGGTGCTCAACCGGCCCTAGTTCCGAGTCGTTCTAAACTGATATGGCCAAGCAGCGGGTCGGCGCGCTTGTGGTGATTGCGCGTCCGGCCTTCGATCAACTAAGCTTGGATCGGTTCGGATTCGTTTCCGGGCAACCGAGACGTGACAGAGCACAAGAGCAACTTTCCAGAATTCTACATAACCGCGCCGCAGCCCTGTCCTTACCTCCCCGGCCGGCTCGAGCGGAAGCTGTTCACGCATCTCACCCGCGACAAGCCCCGCTTCCTCATCGACAATCTTCTGAAGGGCGGCTTCCGGCGCAGCCAGAACATCGCCTACATGCCGTATTGCGATTCCTGCTCTGCCTGCGTGCCGGTGCGCATCTTGGTCGATGAATTCATTCCACGCCGCTCGTTGAAGCGCATCGCCCGCATCAACAGCGACCTGGTCGCCACCCGCATGACGCCAGCGCCGAGCTCGGAGCAGTATTCGCTGTTCCGCTCCTATATCGATGCGCGCCATGCCGACGGCGGCATGGCCGAGATGTCCGTGCTCGACTATTCGCTGATGGTCGAGGACAGCGTGGTCGAGACCTTCGTCACCGAGTACCGGCTGAAACCAAACACAAGCGGCGACGGAAGCTCTCCGCTCATCGCCGTGTCGCTATGCGACCGCCTGAGCGACGGCATCTCGATGGTGTACAGCTTCTACGATCCTGACCAGCCCCATCGCAGCCTCGGCACCTACATGATCCTCGACCATGTCGAGTTCGCGCGCAGCCAAGGCCATCCCTTCGTCTATCTCGGCTACTGGATCGAGGGCTCGCGCAAGATGCGCTACAAAAACCGCTTCGAGCCGCAAGAGCGGCTCACCTCCAAGGGCTGGGTGCGATCGGCAGTCGGCAATCAATAGCCGTTGAAGCGCGGGCCAAACCTGCCGGATTTTGGGAAACCCTTGGGCGGCAAGCGTCCGGCCTGAGCTCGCTCACCCCACCAATCTCTTAGGTCGGTCGCCGAGAGGGTGAAGCTCCGCATCGCCGAATCGACGTAGGTGAGGCCTTCTTTCTTGTCGAAGATCTTGGCGTCGGCGAGAGCGCCGTCCTTGTAGCGCTGTAGTCTAACGCCCTTGCCGCGCGGCATCTCGGGCAGCTCGCTCAACGGGAACAGCAGAAGCTTGCGGTTCTCGCCGATCACCGCGACGCTGTCGCCCGCGGCGGGCGTCACCACCACAGCCTCTTCACCCGTGGGCAGGTTCAGCACCTGCTTTCCCTTGCGTGTCATGGCGAGGACCTCGTCCTCATTGACGATGAAGCCGTGGCCACTCGACCCCGCGACGAGCAGCCTCCGCCCAGGCTGGTGCACGAACAGCTCGACAGCGTCGGCAGCCTCCTCGATATCGATCATGAGGCGGAACGGCTCGCCTTGCCCCCTGCCCCCAGGCAGCTTGTCGGCGGCGAGCGAATAAAACCGGCCGTTGGTGGCGAAGAGGAGCAGCGTGTCGGTGGTCTGCGCCTTGACCGCGCGATTCAGCCGGTCGCCTTCCTTGAAGGCGAGGCTGTCAAACTCGGTCTGGTGACCGCGAATGGCCCTGATCCAACCCTTCTCCGACAGAACGACAGTGACCGGCTCCTTCTCGATCATCGCCTCGGCAAGATCGACCTCGACGCCTTCGGGCGCTTCGGCGAAGCTTGTGCGACGACGGCCAAGCTCGGTCTTCTGCCCGAACTGATCCTTCACCGCCTTGATCTCGCCGGCAATCGTCTTCCACTGCTTGTCCTTCGACGCGAGCAGCGATTTCAGCTCCTTGCGCTCTTTGGTGAGGCTCTCGTGCTCCCGCTTGATCTCCATCTCCTCGAGCTTGCGCAAGGCGCGGAGTCGCATGTTAAGGATCGCCTCGGCCTGCACGTCGCTGAGCTTGAACGCCTTCATCAGCGCCGGCTTCGGCTCGTCCTTCTCGCGGATGATTTTTATGACCTTGTCGATGTTGAGATAGACGATGAGGTAGCCGTCGAGCACCTCGAGCCGGTGGTCGATCTTGGCGAGGCGGAACTTGGAGCGGCGGACCAGCACCGTCTGGCGGTGGTCGAGCCACTCGCGCAACACCTGCCGCAGGCCGAGCACGTTCGGTACCTGGCCGCGACTCAACACATTCATGTTGAGAGGCACGCGCGTTTCGAGCTCGGTCAGCTTGAACAGCGATTCCATGAGAAGCACCGGGTCTATGCTGCGGCTCTTGGGCTCCAGCACAAGCCGCACCTCCTCGGTCGACTCGTCGCGGATGTCGGCAAGCAGCGGCAGCTTCTTGAGCTGGATCAGCTCGGCGATGCGGGCGACCAGGCGAGCCTTGGGAATCTGATAGGGTATCTCGGTGACGATGATCTGATAGGTGCCGCGGCCGGTGTCCTCCCGCACCCATTTGGCGCGAAGCCGAAAGCTCCCGCGGCCTGCTTTGTAGGCCTGTACGATCTCGTCGCGCGGCTCGACGATAACCCCGCCCGTCGGCAGGTCTGGCCCAGGCACGAAATCGACCAGCTTATCGGCGGTGGCGTTCGGAAACTTGATCAGATGCAGCGCCGCATCGCACAGCTCGCCCACGTTATGCGGAGGGATATTGGTGGCCATGCCCACGGCAATACCCGAGGAGCCATTTGCCAGCAGGTTGGGGAAATTCGCGGGGAGCACTGAAGGCTCCTGCTCGCGGCCATCGTAGTTGGCGCGAAAGTCGACGGTATCCTCATCGATGCCGTCGAGCAGCCGCGCCGCAACATCGGTCATGCGCGCTTCCGTGTAGCGCTCGGCAGCCGGGTTATCGCCGTCGATATTGCCGAAGTTCCCCTGACCATCGACCAGCGGGTAGCGAACCGAGAAATCCTGGGCGAGCCGTGCGAGCGCATCATAGATCGCCTGGTTGCCGTGGGGATGGAAGTTACCCATGGTATCGCCGACGATCTTCGCGCATTTGCGGAACTCGCCCTGCGGGCTCAGTCGAAGCTGCTGCATGGCGTAGAGCAGGCGGCGATGCACCGGCTTCAGCCCATCTCGCACGTCGGGAAGTGCACGATGCATGATGGTCGAAAGCGCGTAGGCGAGGTAGCGCTCCTCGAGCGCATCGCGCAAATTCACAGGCTCGATCGGTCCTTGCGAATCAGGCGGCGGAATCCGTTTTCCCATAGGCCGCGCTTAGCGCATCGAGCCCAATGGCTCAAGGGCTCTGCAGTCGCAAAGGATTGCGGTCAGGCAAAGACGGAACCGGCTTTCGGTCGGGCAGCGGCGGGGTCTGCTCTTGCATTTGGGCGGCGGCGGTCTGCGTGCCTTTGAGGCACGACGTATCGATGAACACCTGGATCTCTTGGTACCACCACTGATTGCCGTGCCTAAAGCCGGCAACGCCAACGCCGATCTCGTTCGAACGCGACCGAAGTGCGCGCTCATGGCCGGGAGATTTCTTCCAGAAGCGCATCGCCGCATTCATCGCCGTATCAGAGGAGGCTCTTGCCGGTCGGGTCCATGACATGTGCCAATTCTCGCCGCGGAACTTGCAGAATTTGACGCCTCCGGCACGAAGCCGTTGCACCGGATTGCGGCCGTCGGCGCCGTGGCCACCCTTCGCGGTCGCCGCGAGGTAAGTCGCGTAAACCTGCGCCGCCCGGCTCGCGCCTTCGTTTTCGCTCAGAGGTGCGAGGCCTTTTGACTGCCGATAGGCATTGGTCTGGTCGATGATCGCCGCCTTTGCGCTCACCGGAACCTCGAATTGCTGCGCATGCGCCCTCGGAACGACTCCGAGCGTGCACACGGTGGCTGCAAGCGCCAGAATACGCGGCAACAACATCGCTGAAGGATAGCGCAATGACGCTAGGCCGAGCGAGCCGCCTTCGAGGGGCGCGTGAGGAGAGTGACAAGGCGCTCGCGGGCCTGCGGCATGACAAGCCCGTGCGGCTGAAGCACGTCGCGCTCAAGGAAATGTCCAGTGAGGACAAAACCGGCCGCGACATCGCCTTCGCCGATCGTCGCCGCATTATCGATCAGGAAAGCGGGCAACTTGAGCAGCTTGTCGCAATAAGGCTTGCCGGCGTCGCGCGATACGGCGCGGCCCGAGCGCGGCGAGACATAGATGAGATTCGCGTCGATGCCGGTCGCCGCACATCCGGTCAGATCGAGACCGAAGCCGAGCTCGGCCAAAAGCTGAAGCTCCCATTGCACAAGGAGTACCGGCCATGCGCGCGCGTTATCGAACGAGCGCAGCACGTTGAGCGCGGCGGCATAAAGCTCAGGATGCGGGTCGCGCTCAGGCAAGAGCCGCGCGAGCCCGGCAAGCGATGAGATGGCCGCAAGCGCAGCGGCATCATCCAGGACGCGCGCGGCGTGCGCCTCGAGCAGCTCGACATTGAAGCCCCCGAGATGCTCGGAGAGACGCGCGCGCCACGTGGCGCGGAGCAGATTGCCGGGCTGGAGCAGCGGGCGCATGCGGCGCGACCGCCCTCCCCGCACCAGCCCGAGATGTCGACCATGGCCGCGGCTCAAGATCTCGGCGACGATGTTCGCCTCGCCGAGGGGCTTGGCCGAAAGGAAGATGCCTTCGTCGCTCCAGTCCATCGCCTACCCTAGAGGGCAAGCGGCGATGGGCTCAAGCGCCCTGCATGGGCGAGCTAGGCTCTCACATCCCGCCGTTGACGTTCGTGCTCGGCGTGTTGATACCTGAGGCCGACGTGCCCTGATCAGGCGAGATGGCCGATCCAGAGTTCCCCAAGGTGGGAAGCGCAGCGTTCGGATCGTAAGTGGCCGAACCTGGATTGCCGGGTAAGGCTCCGAAGCTCTGCTGGCCTGGGACGCCGAGGGCGCTCGGGCTGTTGAGGCCGATCGCCCCGGAATTCACCTGAGGCGTACCGAGCGGCAGCGGCGTATCGAGCGCGCCCGAATTAGTCGTGGGCGGGACCGAGCTCTGGAGCGGCGTAGGCGGTGAAAGGATGATGTTGCTGTTGCCGCCCATCGGCCTCGCCGCGTGCGCGCTGCCTGCTCCAAGGAGCAAAACCGACGCGGCCAAGATTGGAAATGCGGATTTCATGAGGATGGCCTCCATATCGAGAGTGTCGATTAACCCGGATATGTGGGCACCGACCGAAGTTTGCATGCGGCGCTTGGCCTCTGGGTCGCTGAGGCTTCTCAAGCGAAAGGCCCGGGACTGGTCCCGGGCCCTTCTGACCTCTGCGCGACGTTAGACCTCAGCCTCCGCCGCTTGTACCGCCTCCAGTCGAGCCAACCCCGCTGCTTGCCCCACTGCTCGTGCTGCCGCTGCTGCTCGTGCTTGGCGTGTTAATGCCTGACGCCGACGTCCCCGTGCTGGGACTGGTGGAGGTCCCCGGATTGTTCAGCGAGGGCAACGCGGCGTTTGGATCGTAGGTCGGGGAGCCAGGCTGACCCGGCGACGCACCGTAGCTCGGCTGCTGCGGGCTCGTGGGCGAGCCCGGCATGCCTGTGGTCGGGCCGAAGCTCTGCATCGGCGCGCCACCGGGAGCACCTGGCGCGGCGCCAGTTGCGCCTGGACTCGTTGATGTCGCGGCCTCTGCCGCCGTTGCTGTAAGCAACGCGGCTGCCGCGACGAGAAATACGCGTTTCATGACAGCCTCCTTGGATGATGGCTTACGGGCGCAACGTTCCCCATCCGAGGGGGTTCCCACCGTAAATGCGGTTGAACTTAGCGGTCCTTGGGAAAATCGAGGCCCATCTCGCGGTAGCGCTCCGGATCCTCGCCCCAGCGTTCCCGCACTTTGACGAACAGGAACAAATGCACTGGCACGCCCGCGATCTCGGCGATCTCCTCGCGCGCCGCCGACCCGATCTCCTTGATGGTCTGTCCCTTGGCGCCGAGCACGATCTTGCGCTGGCTTTCGCGCGTTACGTAGATCGTCTGCTCGATCCTGACGCTGCCGTCCCTCAATTCCTTCCAGTCAGTGGTCTCGACCGTGAGCTGATATGGAAGCTCCTCGTGCAGCCTGAGGAAGAGTTTCTCGCGAGTAATCTCTGCCGCCGTCCGCCTTAGCGATGCGTCGCTGAGCTGATCCTCCGGAAATAGCCAGGGGCCTGGCGGGACCGCGCTTGCGAGATAAGACCTGAGATCGGCGATGCCGTCGCCGGTCAGCGCCGAGACCATGAACACGCGGTCGAAGCTATTCAGCACCGATATTTCGGAGGTCAGCCGCAGGAGATCCGGTTTGCTGACCAGGTCGACTTTGTTGAGAATGGCGACCGCCGTCCGCTTCACCTCGGGGAGATGTTTGAGCAATGGGTCGAGGCCGGGATCGAGTCCGCGATGCGCGTCGAGCACCAGCGCGACGATATCTGCCTCCTCGGCCCTCTCCCAGGCAGCTTGTGACATGGCACGGTCGAGCCGGCGTTTGGGCTGAAAAATTCCCGGCGTGTCGACCAGGATCACTTGTGCGTCCCCGATCAGCGCGATGCCTCGCACGGGCCCGCGCGTCGTTTGCGCCTTATGCGTGACGATGGAGACCTTGGCGCCGACCAACGCATTCGTCAGCGTCGACTTGCCGCCGTTGGGCGCGCCGATTAGCGCCACGAAACCGCAGCGCGTGGCGTTCTGCGCCGCGTGAAGGTTAGACATCAGGCGGGGCCTGCCACACTCCCTCGCGTACCAGCATGGCAAGCGCGGCGGCCTGTTCGGCGGCACGCTTATTTGCGCCCGTCCCGCGCTCAGGGGCTACGCCATCGATCTGCACCTCGGCGGTGAAGCGCGGGGCGTGGTCGGGACCCTCGCGGGCAACTTCGAGATAGCGCGGCAGCGGCAGCCGCCGCCCTTGCGCCCATTCCTGGAGCAGCGATTTGGCGTCCGGCGCGGCCAGCTCGAGCATATCGAGCTGCGGCCTCCAAAAACGGTGCACCACGTCCCGCGCCCCGTCATAGCCACCATCGAGAAAGATCGCCCCGAGCACAGCCTCGCAGGCATTAGCGAGGATGGTCTTCTTGCCGCGGCCGCCGCTCCCGGCCTCCCCTCCGCTCATGAGAATGAAGGTGCCGAGCTCCCACTCCTGGGCGATCTCCGCGCAAGTCTCCGCGCGTACCAGATGATTGAACCAGCGGGCGAGCTCTCCCTCACGCGCGTTGGGAAAGGAGTTGGCAAGAAGCTCGGCGATGGCGAGACCGAGCACGCGATCGCCGAGGAACTCGAGCCGCTCGTTGTCTTCCTTAGGGCGCGTGCCGGCGCGCGCGCTCGCATGCGTGAGTGCAAGTTTGAGCAGCGCAGGATCGGAAAAATCATGCCCAAGCCGGGTGCACAAATCTTTGAGTGCCGTGTTCCGCGCCTTGGGCAAGGTTCAATGCACCACCTGGAGGATGCGCGACCAGCGGACGCTTGTCGGCCAGTGCCAGAATTCCCAGAAGCTCGTGCTCTCGTCGATCGAGAAAAAGATGATCTGCGCCTTGCCGACAAGATTCTGAAACGGCACGAAGCCAACCTCGGACAGGAAGCGGCTGTCGGTCGAATTGTCGCGATTGTCGCCCATCATGAAGAACTCGCCCTCGGGCACCTTATAGACCTCGGTATTGTCGCCGAAGCCATCTTGCACGAGATCGAGCACGGGATAGGTCACGCCGTTCGGCAATGTTTCGAGATAACGCGGCACGTGCCGCTCGCGGCCCGACGGATCGGTGGTGACGTAGTCGTCCGTGCGCACCTTGGGCACTGCCTTGCCGTTGATGTTGAGCACGCCGTGGATCATTTGGATCTCGTCGCCGGGCAAGCCGATCACGCGCTTGATGTAGTCGGTCTCATTGTCGCGCGGCAGCTTGAACACGACAACGTCGCCGCGGTCAGGCTCCTTCGACCAGATGCGCCCCGGGAACAGATTGAGCCCGAAGGGGAAGGAATAGCGGCTGTAGCCATAGCTATATTTCGAGACGAACAGATAGTCCCCGACAAGTAGAGTGGGGATCATCGAGCCCGACGGAATGTTGAAGGGCTGAAAGAGGAAAATCCGCACGATCAGCGCGAGGATCAGCGCGTGAATGATGACGCGGACGGTGTCCTTCACGCCGCTTTTGGCTTCCGTATTTTCGGCTTCGACGCTCATGCGGAAGCTCTCCTCGGGTTCATGGTTCAATCAGGCTCAGTAAGGATTAGGCGCCCCTATAGCCTCTCCCCGTTGATCAGGCAAACGGGTCAGTCGCGGAGCGAGACCTTGACCGCAGAGATGATGACGATCGCCTGGGCAGTCGGGAAATCGTCGGTGATCGAGAGGTCTATGCGCACCTCATGGCCTTCAGGGGTGAGCCGCTCTAGCGCCCGCGCCGCCCCTCCAGTGAGCTGCAATGTGGGACGCCCCGAGGGCAAATTCACCACCCCCATGTCGCGCCAAAAGACCCCAGCGCGAAAACCGGTGCCGAGCGCCTTGGCGCAGGCCTCTTTGGCGGCGAAGCGTTTGGCGTAAGAGGCGGCTCGTCCGGCGCGGTTGTCCGATTTCCGGCGCTCGGTGTCAGTGAAGATGCGGGACAAGAAGCGCTCGCCATAACGCTCGATGGTGCGCTCGACACGCCTGATATCGATGATGTCATTGCCGAGCCCGATGATCATCACGTGCCGGACACCCTAGCTGCCGTGTCGCTATGCCGCAGATTTGCACGCGCCTGATCCATGATCGTGCGCATGCGCGCAACACTCTCGCGGAGACCCACGAAAATCGCCTCGCCGACGAGGTAGTGACCGATGTTGAGCTCGACGATCTCGGGAATCGAGGCAACGGGCGTGACATTATCATAGTTGAGGCCATGCCCGGCGTGGACCTCCAGGCCTGCCTCTGCGCCCAGCCGCGCGCCCTCGACGAGCCGGGAAAGTTCGCGCCGGAACAATGGCGTGTCGCCTTCCGCTGCCGCACCACAATAGGTTCCGGTGTGAAGCTCGATGGCGTCGGTGCCGACCTTGCGCGATGCCTCGATCTGCTCGGGCTCAGGATCGATAAATAGGGCAACCTGGATGCCGGCTTGCCTCAGCTTGGCGATGAATGGCGTGAGCGTCTTGCCCTGCGATGTCACATCAAGGCCGCCTTCGGTGGTGATCTCGAGACGCCGCTCGGGCACGAGGCAACAGGCATGTGGCCGTACTTCGAGGGCGATGGCGAGCATCTCCTCCGTCACAGCCATTTCCATATTGAGCGGCGCGATCGCCGCCGCGGTGAGCCGGGCGATGTCCTCATCTCTGATGTGACGGCGATCCTCGCGGAGATGCGCGGTGATGTTGTCGGCGCCTGCCTCTACGGCGAGCTTCGCTGCGCGCAGCGGATCCGGATAACGCCCGCCGCGCGCGTTGCGCAACGTGGCGATGTGGTCGATGTTGATGCCGAGGCGGATCGGGGGCACGTGCTCGGACTTACGCGCCTTAAATGTATGACTCGTCATCTGGCGCTAACGGCCTCCCCTCTCGACCTGATCCCAAGCTCGCGGAGCCGGCGATGCTTGTAGGCCTCGACCATCGGCTTGACGAGCACATAGCTTACCGCGGCAAGCGCAAGCCCGACGGGAATGCAGCCAAGCGACATCGGCTTCAGGATTGGCCAAAGCTTTTCGAGCGAAGATTGGAAAATGCCGTTGGAGAGGTCGATGTTGTGCTTCACGGCACGGCCGCCAAGCATCAAATGGCCGACCTGGTAGGTGGTGTACCACAGGAGCGGATAAGTCAGCGGGTTGCCGAAGAAGGTGCCAAGTACCGCGGCGACGATGCTGCCCCCAATCGCCCAAGCGATCAAGGCAGCCATGACCATGTGAGTGCCGAGAAAGGGCGTCGCGGCGGAGAACACGCCGACCGCGAAACCGAGCGCGACGGCATGCGGAGAATCGCTCAAGCGCTTTAAGCGATAAAGAATGTAGCGGGTCGACCGGCTCCAGCTTCGGCGCGGCCAGAGGTGCACGCGTATCCGCTCGAGAATGCTCTCCTCTTCGCGGCGCCTGAACAGCATCATCACCTCTCGACAGACAACGAACCAACCGCCGGATGATCGCGATCTCGGCGACTAAGCCCCTAGCATATCTAGGTTAAGTTCTTCCAGAAACCAGCGCGCTTAAACGTTGGCCCGCGCCGCGCTCGACACCACGTCCTTCGCCCTCAGCCTGGCGATGATCTCGTTCAAATGCTTCAAGTCCCACACTTCGAGATCGATGAGCATTTCGGTGTAGTCGGGCACCCGATTGGTCATCTTTACATTGTCGATGTTGCCGTCGGCCTCGCCGATAACAGTGGCAACCTGCGCGAGACTTCCTGGCTCGTTCAAGACCGTCACGGCTATCTTGGCCGGAAACCGCTGCGGGTTGTCCTCGTCGATATCCCAGGTCACGTCGATCCACCGCTCTGGCTCCTCATCGAAGGCCTTAAGCGCCTCGGCATGGATCGGATAAATGGTGATGCCCTGTCCCGGGTTGAGAATGCCGACGATGCGGTCGCCAGGTACCGCTCCGCCATCGGCGAAGTTCACCGGCAGATCGCCGCGCAGGCCCCTGATGGGGATGCTGCTCGGGCCGTTCTTCTGCTCGCGCCCGGCTGATCCCGGCCACCTGAATTTGAGACCGATCACCTTGCCGAGGCCAAACCAGCCCTCGTCGTTGCGTTTGACCTTGCGCCGCCGCTTTTGCGCTTCAGCAGAGCTTTCGTCAGGGAAAACCGCGCGAAACACGTCAGCCGAGGAGAGCTCGCCGCGACCCACTGCCGCCAAGACATCCTCGGTGGTCTTCTGCGATAGTCGGCCAAGTGCAGTCGAGACACCCTCCTCGCTGAAAGCCTTGTCACGCCGCTGAAAGGCGCGCGCTAGGATTTCGCGGCCGAGCTTGCCGTATTGCGCCCGCACCGCATCGCGTGTCGCGCGTCTTATGGCCGAGCGCGCCTTGCCGGTGACGGCGATGCTCTGCCAGGCCGATGGCGGGAGCTGCGCCTTGGAGCAGATGATCTCGACCTCGTCACCGTTCCGGAGCTCGGTCGTAAGCGGCATCGGCCTGCCATTGATCTTGGCGCCGACGCAGGTATTGCCGATATCGGTGTGAACCGCATAGGCGAAGTCGATCGGATTAGCGCCTCTGGGCAAGGCAATCAGCCGGCCCTTTGGCGTGAAGCAGAACACCTGGTCCTGGAACAGCTCGAGCTTGGTGTGCTCGAGGAACTCCTCCGGGTTGTCGCCGTCGAGAAGCATGCCAACGAGGTGGCGTAGCCAGCGATAGGCATTGGTGTCTTGCGACGGCACAACGCCCTTCGGCGCATGCGATCCGTTGGCATCCTTGTAGAGCGCATGGGCGGCGACGCCATATTCGGCAATCGAGTGCATCTTCTCGGTGCGGATCTGCAGTTCGACGCGCTGATGGCGCGGGCCGACGATGGTGGTGTGGATCGATTGGTAATCGTTTTGCTTGGGGTTCGAGATGTAATCCTTGAAACGGCCTGGCACGGCATGCCAGCTCGTATGCACGACCGAGAGGGCGCGGTAGCAATCCTCAATTTCGGGCACGACGATACGGAAGGCATAGATGTCGGATAGTTGCTCGAGCGAGATCTGCTTCCGCTCCATCTTGCTCCAGATGGCGTAGGGCTTCTTCTCGCGCCCTGCCACGATGCCTGCGACCTCGGCTTCCTCAAGCTTGTTGGTGAGCGCAGCCTCGATCTCGTCGATCAGGCCTTGGTTCCGTTTGCGCAAAACCTTGAGGCGTTCGACCACCGCCGCATAGGCCTCGGGGTTAAGCGCTTTGAAGGCATGGTCCTCGAGCTCCTCGCGTAGCCATTGCATGCCCATGCGCCCGGCGAGCGGCGCATAGATGTCCATGGTCTCCTCGGCGATCACCGCCCGCTTGGCCGGCTTGATATGCTCGATCGTGCGCATGTTGTGCAGGCGATCGGCGAGCTTGACGAGGAGCACGCGAATGTCGCTGGAGATTGCGAGCAGGAGCTTGCGGAAATTCTCCGCCTGCTCGGCCTTCTTGGTGACGAGGTCGAGCTTCTTGATCTTGGTCAGGCCATCGACCAGCGTCCCGATCTCGCGCCCGAACATGGCGTCGATCTCGGTGCGCGTGGTCTCAGTGTCCTCGATGGTATCGTGCAGAAGCGCGGTGGCGATGGTTGCATCATCGAGCCGCATCTCGGCGAGAATTGCCGCCACTTCGAGCGGATGCGAAAAGTAAGGCGCACCCGAGGCCCGCTTCTGGTTGCCATGGGCCTTCATGGCGTAGACATAGGCGCGGTTGAGCAGCGCTTCGTCGGCGTTTGGCTGATAGCTCAAAACGCGCTCGACCAGCTCGTATTGGCGGGTCGTCATAACGCGCCCCCTCCACTAGCTGGCGCCGTGGTGCGAGCCGTCAGTAAGCGCAGTCCCGGCCGTGCGCTGGAGCAACAATGCGTGGAGGCAAGGGAATAGCCCGCGCTCTGTGGCAAGCCAGTGAGATCAGCGTGAGCGCGGTCCCGCATTGGAGCCATCCGAAGGTGCCTGGCTCGCCATCCTCCGCAACAGCTCTTCCTCGGTCATCTTGTCGATCGTGGTATCGGTCGACTGATCGTCCTGGCCGAGAACGGGCATCCTGGTGTCGGTCGAGAGCATCGGCACGGCCTCAGCCTCTGGCTCATCCACCTCCACATATTTCTGCATCGAGTGGATGAAGTCTTCCCTGAGGTCGTCGGGAGCGATCTTCTGCTCGGCGATCTCGCGGAGCGCGACCACGGGGTTCTTGTCGTTATCGCGCTGCACGGCAATCTGGGCGCCGGCGGAAATGGTGCGGGCGCGGTGGCTTGCCAAAAGCACGAGCTCGAAGCGGTTCTGAATCTTGTCGATGCAGTCCTCGACGGTAACGCGAGCCATCAGGGGATCCTTGTTCGGTTTGCTGTGATTTGGCCTCTATTTAGGCAGTTCGCCTCAGGCTGGCAAGCAGGACAGCGCCTTAGAGCGTTCCGATCACCATGCCCTCGCCTCGCCCTTGCACCCGCCGCCATAGCTCGCGTGCGCTCTTTTCGAGTACCGGATGACGCCAATCTGGCGCGACGTCCAATAGCGGCTTCAGCACGAAAGGGCGCTCATGAGCAAGCGGATGGGGGAGCACCAAGGGCCGCCGGCCTGCGGCAATGAATCCCGGCTGCCTTCCGTGCCAGTGCCTGATCAGGCCCCGGTAATCGACGATATCGATATCGAGCGTGCGCGGTCCCCACGGTCTGCCGCCACGCCTCCCCGCCCTGCGCTCGATTGCCTTTAGCACTCTGAGCAACGCGTCCGGCGAAAGGCTCGTATCGACCAGCGCCACGGCATTAACGTAAGCGGGCTGGCGCGCGCGGCCCACCGCTTCCGTTGCATAGAAAGGCGAGACAGCAGTGACTGTGATATTAGCGCGTTCGATTTCGCCTAAAGCGTGTGCAATCGTCTGGGCCGCAGTTCCCCATGGCCCGGGACAATTTGCTCCTAGTGCTAACACGATCTCCCCGCGTGCCGGCAATTGCGCACCTCTTCCGTCACACCTATGTTGTTTAAGCAGCCCTCTAGTCGATGTTGCGGAGAGGCTGCTCTCTCAATCGCTCAATACTCGCGGTGATAGGAGCTTAAATGAATTTCTATCCAACTGAGCGCGTCGCTCTTTTCATCGACGGCGCCAACCTCTACGCCACAGCCAAGGCACTTGCCTTCGACATCGACTACAAGCGGCTGCTGGCGCTGTTTCGCAGCAAAGGCCAACTCGTACGCGCCCTTTATTACACGGCGCTCGCCGAGGAGCAGGAGTATTCCTCAATCCGCCCCCTCATCGATTGGCTTGACTATAACGGCTACACCATGGTGACAAAGCCCACCAAGGAGTTCATCGACGCGACCGGGCGGCGCAAGATCAAAGGCAATATGGATATCGAGCTCGCCGTGGATGCCATGGAGCTGTCCGACTATCTCGACCATGTCGTGCTGTTCTCAGGCGATGGCGACTTTCGTTCCCTGGTCGAAGCGCTCCAGCATAAAGGCAAGCGCGTGAGCGTGGTCTCGACGCTCGCCACCAATCCGCCGATGGTCGCCGACGAGCTTCGCCGTCAGGCCGATCAGTTCATCGATCTTGCCCATCTGCACGATGAGATTGGACGCGATCCCGCCGACCGCGCACAGCGCTCGGAGCGGCGGCGCCCAGAGCCTCAGCCGCTTGATGAGTTCGAGTCCGAAGACCTGATCGAGACTTGAGCCGGCGCCGGTTCGAAACTGTTACAGCGCTGAAGGAGGCGTAAGCGATGAAAGTCGGATTCATCGGCCTTGGGCGCATGGGAAGCGCCATGGCCGTCAATCTGTTGGCGGCGGGGCACGATCTCACCGTCTATAACCGCACCGAAGCGAAGGCGGAGCCTCTTGTGAAACGCGGCGCGCATTTGGCCAAGACACCGGGGCACGCGGCTCGGGCCGAGGCTGTCATCACCATGCTCGCTGACGACCACGCCGTTGACGAGGCGGTGTTCGGCCATAACGGACTGCTCGCCGCTCTCGCCCCCGGCGCAATCCACATTTCCATGAGCACGATCAGCGTCGCGGAATCCGAGCGGCTCGTTGCGGCCCATCGCGACAAACGGCAGGAGTTCGTCTCGGCGCCAGTGTTTGGTCGCCCGGAGGCCGCAGCCTCGGCCAAGCTCTTCGTGGTGGCGGCAGGAAGGGCTGGAGCCGTCGCCGCGTGCCAGCCTCTGTTCGATGCGATCGGCCAACGCACCTTTCCCATCGGAGAGGAGCCGCCCATGGCAAATCTCGTCAAGCTCAGCGGCAATTTCCTGATCGCTTCTGTGATCGAGGCCTTGGGCGAGGCGTTTGCGGTCGTGAGCAAGGCGGGAATAGACCGCGCACAATATCTCGACATCCTTGTCAACACACTGTTCGGTGCGCCGGTCTACAAGACCTACGGCAAGCTCATCGCCGAGGAGCACTATTCACCAGCGGGCTTCAAGGCCGAGCTCGGCTATAAAGATGTCAGCCTTGCCTTGAGCGCAGCGAGAGACCTTAAAGTGCCGATGCCGCTTGCGAGCCTCATCTCCGATCGCTTCCTCGCGCTTCTTGCCGCGCGCGGCGGCGACCTCGACTGGTCGGCGCTTGCGCTCGTCGCCAAGCGCGACGCCGGCGGGAAGACACCTCTTCATCGCAGCGAATAAACGGCGATCGCGATGGCGCTCCATGCTGCCAGCACGTCGGCTACGCCGGAGCCTCCCAAGGATTGCCCCCTTTGCCCGCGGCTCGTCGCGTTTCGCAACGACAACAAGACGGCGCACCCCGATTGGTTCAACGGCGCGGTCCCGTCGTTCGGTCGTGATGATGCACGACTGCTTATTGTCGGGCTCGCGCCAGGCTTGAAGGGCGCAAATCGTACCGGCCGCCCCTTTCTCGGCGACTATGCCGGCGAGATGCTTTATCGCACGCTGCTCAAGGTCGGGCTGGCGCGCGGCAAGCATGACCTGTCGGCGCCTGAAGCGCTTGAGCTTGTAGATTGCATGATCACTAACGCCGTGCGCTGCGTGCCACCGGCGAACAAACCTCTACCCGGAGAGGTGGCAACCTGCCGGCAGTTCCTCATTGGCCGCATTGCGACCCTGCCCAAGTTGCACACGCTGCTTGCGCTCGGCCGCATCGCTCATGACAGCCTTCTCGATGCGTTCCGGCTGAAGCGCGGCAATTTCACCTTCGCCCAGGGCGCGCGACACGAGCTCCCCTCGGGTCTCGTTCTATTCGACAGCTATCATTGCTCTCGGCAGAATACGAGCACAGGCCGCCTCACTGCGGCGATGTTCGAGGAAGTCCTTTCTCAAGCGGTAGCAAGCCTACGCAGGGTTTAGCAGCCGCTTAGCCGCCTTGCCGCCACCTGCCAAGTCGGGCATGCTCAGTGTGGCAGCTGGTCGCGAGGGTGTCCCATGGCGGGGATCGAGATCTCGCCGGCGAAGGTCGGCTTCGTGATTATCAAGGCGCGCGAGATTGCCGCCAAGGTGGCCGCTTGGGACGACAGCGCTACGTCCGATCATGACGCCGAATCCATTCTCGAAGACTTCTCCGACGACGCCACGCAAGCCGAGCTCAAGGAGTTCATCCGCGACTTGAACGAGGACGAACAGGTGAGCCTCGTGGCTCTCGCCTGGATCGGCAGGGGGTCCTTTGGCCCCGAGGAGCTTGATGAAGCGCTATCCACGGCGCGCGCCGAGCGCACCAATCGCACCGAAGATTATCTCCTCGGCATGCCTATGCTCTCCGACTATCTCGAAGAAGGGCTCGATCGCCTCGGTTATTCGGTGGAAGATGCCGAGGACGAAGCCCTCGGCGACTGATCAAGCCACGCGAGCACCTCGCCGGCATGAAGCGCGGGCTCTGGGATCGAATAGAATACGTGTTCGATGCGCCCGGCGGCGACGATAAGCGTGAGCCGCTTCAGATAGGTCTCGCCTCCAGTCGCGAATGTGGGCAAATCGAGCGCGGCAGCGAAGCACCCTTGCGCATCGCTCAGAATCGGAAAGCGCAGCCGAAGTCGCGTCGCCATCTCGCGCTGATACTCGGTCGTCTGGTTGCTCAGGCCGAAGATCGCAACGTCGCGACTTGTGAAGTCAGCACACCGATCGCGAAAGCCCTCAAGCTCCGGCGTCGAGCCATGCGCGCCCGGAATGATGTCCCAATCCGGAGGATTAGGCAGCCCAGGCCGCCCCGTCCACGGATAGACGGCAACGACGCTTCGGCGAGGCTGCGTGGCTAGGCATATCTCGTTGCCATCAGTCGCCCGCAGCCTCACATTGGGCAGGATTGTTCCAGGCACGAAGGGCGTTGGCACGGAGCTCAGCCCTTCTCGCGCAAGAGACGCCCCTTTTGGCGCTGCCAGTCGCGCTTCTTCTCCGTCTCGCGCTTGTCATGGATTTTCTTGCCGCGGGCGAGTCCGAGCTCGACCTTGGCGATGCCGCGCGCATTGAAATACATCTTGAGCGGCACGAGCGTCATGCCCTGCCTTTGGATCGCGCCGAGCAGGCGAGCGATCTCGCGCCCATGCAGGAGGAGCTTGCGCGGTCGCGTCGGGGCATGACCGTTGCGCGCGGCTTGCGCGTATTCGCTGATATGGGCGTTGATCAGGTAGAGCTCACCTCCCTCATCTGAGGCGTAAGCTTCGGCGATATTGGCCTTGCCGGCACGGAGCGACTTCACCTCAGAACCGAGCAGCACAATGCCTGCTTCCAGCTTCTCCTCGATATCGTAATTGAAGCGCGCCTTCCGGTTCTCGGCGACGAGCTTTCCGCTCTCGCGCTTCGGCGCCATCACGTCACCTGCTGGATCTAGACGAGAACGAGCCCGAGCGTTGCCAGCGCATCGTCGACCTTTTTCCGCGAGGCTGGTGCGAGCGGCGCAAGCGGGAGGCGCGTCTCCCCGGTGCAGAGGCCGAGCTTGGCCGCCGCATACTTCACCGGGCCTGGATTAGATTCGACGAACAGCGCGTCATGCAGCGGCATCAGCCGGTCTTGCAACTGCAGCGCGAGCTTGAAATTGCCGGCGAGGCAGGCGAGCTGGAATTCGGCGCAAAGTGCGGGGGCGATATTGGCGGTGACCGAGATGCAGCCCTGGCCGCCGTGGGCGATGAAGCCGAGCGCGGTCGCGTCCTCGCCCGAAAGCTGGACGAAGTCGGGCCCGAGCGCCGCGCGCTGCTGGCTGACGCGCGCCATGTTTGCTGTGGCGTCCTTTACCCCCACAATGTTCTTGAGCTTGAACAGCCTGGCCATGGTGTCGACCGACATGTCGACCACGCTCCGTCCTGGGATGTTGTAGATCAGGATCGGGATGTCGGCGGTGTCATTGATCGCCTTGTAGTGGAGATAGAGCCCTTCCTGCGTCGGCTTGTTGTAGTAGGGCGTCACCACCAGCACGCCGTCGGCGCCTGCCTCTTTGGCATGCCGCGTGAGTTCGATTGCCTCCACGGTCGAGTTCGACCCTGTGCCGGCAATCACCGGCACGCGGCCCGCTGCGGCTTCGATGCAAAGCTCGACGACCCGCTTGTGCTCGGCATGGCTGAGCGTCGGCGATTCGCCGGTCGTTCCGCAGGGCACGAGGCCGTGCGTGCCCTGGTCGATCTGCCACTCGACATGCTTCTGAAAGGCGCGCTCATCGAGCTTCCCGTCCTTGAACGGCGTGATCAGGGCAGTGATCGAGCCTCTAAAGGGCGGTATTGGCACGTGAGTGAGCTCCTAAGATCGATAAGCGGCGAAGCAATGCAGGAAAAAGAAGGCGGACAATAGGGTCTGAGGGTTAGCGCGGCAAGGCGCGGAAGCGCGTTCTTATAGGGCCTTGACCTGACGCTTTACGGCCGCACCCCCGATTCCCCGAACCAGGAATAAAGTACGACAATCCAAGGTGTTGTGCGGGTTCTTTCAGAATTACGCTAATCCCGCCGCAGCCCTGCCAGTCATTTTTCCGCCGGATTCTTTCAGACATTCTTCAATTCAGGCACATTACAGTTGCTGTCATCGTCGCGGCTCCCCGGCTCGGGGGACGTCCTGACCGCCAAAGACCCAGGATCGTAACCGGTACCGACCGACGAGATGAAACGCTTTAGCGCGCACGCTTTATCATTTCTTGTCGTCTTTGCGTGTTGCGCGCCCAGCATCGCTACGGCCAAATCGCAGCGGCACACTCCGGCAGTAAAGGCCAAGACGGCACGTGCCGGCGCAGTATCCAAGCCTCAACCGCTTCCGCCGCTGCCCGACCGCAACCCAGAGCGTATTGCCACGCCGGTCACCCTGACCATTGCGACACCGATAGACGGCCAGCCCGTGGGCAATCAGCCTGATACCGGCACGATGACCGGAGCCCTTCCCGATCAACCTGCACCGCTTCCCCAGGGAGCTTCACCGACGGTCACGCCGCAGCAGGATCCGTCAACCGCCACGACGAATGTGGCCCTGCCTGACCGCAACGCCTCACCCAGCGCTGCCGCCAATGGCACGACTCTGGCCAAGCCGAAAACTGATTCAGCCACGGCGACCACGAGCGTTCCCCTGCCCGACCGAAATCCTAAAGGACCGATGCTGGCGATCGTGCCGCCGCCGCTCACGCCGGGTCTTGCGCTGGCAATGCCCGTCACGCCCCTGGCAAAGCCCAAGCTGACGGCTGAGGGGGTTTCGGACGTGCCACTGCCCGATCCCAATCCCAATCGCGCGACGACCGCCACCCCCTTCACCCTGAGGGGAACGCTTGCGCCGGCCATCCAGGCGCCGCCGCCGCCGATGGATTACGTCTCGATCTTGAAGCCTCTCGTCTCCTATGACATCAGCGCCGCCGATGAGGCCAATCTCAGAGATGTGTTGAAGGGTGGCGGCGCAACGGCCGCTGCCAGGATCCAAGATCCGGCGGTGCGCGACTTCGCGCTCTGGTACCGCTATCAGAGCTCCGGCGTTAACGGCAGCGCCCAGGCCATCGAGCAGTTCCGGCTCGCCCATCCGTTCTGGCCTGGTCAGGACGATCTGCGTGAGAAGGCCGAGGCTGCCCTGTTCCTCAACGATACGAGTCCCGATCAGGTGAAGGCGTTCTTCGCCACGTCGGGTCCGCAGACCGGCGCCGGCAAGGCTGCGCTCGCAGGCGTTTACCTGAAGGAAGGCAACGAGGCAGGCGCCCGCGACCTTGTCGTCTCAGCCTGGAAGGATCACGAGCTCAATGCCGCGGTCGAGGCCAAAATCCTCAACCGCTTCGGCTACATGCTCACCGCCGAGAATCATCGCCAGCGCATCGATAGGTTGCTTTATCCCGACGACAAATCGGCGACCGCAGCTGCGCTTCGCGTTGCCAAGTTGCTTCCTGCCGACGAGCAGAAGAAGGTCGCGGCACGCATCGCCGTGGTTCAGAGGGGCGGCAATGCTGGCAAACTGCTCGATGCCTTGCCCGCCGGCGCGATCCAGGCCGATGTCGGCTTGCGCTTCAACCGTATTCAGTATCTCCGCCGCAAGGACCGCGACGAGGAAGCGTGGAAGATGCTCCTCGACGCGCCGAGCGAGCCCAATGTCCTGCTTGATCTCAACAATTGGTGGATCGAACGGCGTGTGAACTGCCGCGCCGCGCTCAACGCCGGCAAAGCGCGCATCGCCTACGAGATCGCCGCCAAGCATGGCCTCGTCTCTGGCGACGCCTATATCGAGGCCGAGTTCCTCGCCGGCTGGATCGCCTTACGTTTCCTCAACGAGCCTGATACCGCTCTCCACCATTTCGTTGCGCTTCGCTCGGCGGCCACCAGCTCCAAGAGCATCGCGCTCGGCGAATATTGGCTTGGTCGGACCGCGATCGCGCTCGGCGACCGTAACGCGGCCATCATCCACTTCCACGGTGCAGCGAAGTATCCGCAATATTTCTACGGCCAGCTTGGCCGCCAGGCCCTCGACGCGAGGCCGGCGCACCTCGAGGTGACCTCAACCCCGCTACCCAAGGATTCCGACATCCAGCGCTTCTTGTCGCGCGACGCCGTGCGCGCCATCGGTGTCGCCCACGCGACGGGTCTAGACGGCGCTACGCCGCAATTCCTTTTAGCTCTGTCGCGCAAGCTCGATAGTCCAGCCGAGGTCATACTTCTCGCCGAGCTTGCCAAAATGCTCGGTCAACCCCAGGTCGCGCTCAGGCTATCCAAGATCGCCTTCAACCGCGATCTACCTGTCGGCGATTACGCTCTGCCCATCGGTGTCATTCCGGAATTCAGGAGCCTGCTCGGGCAAGACCGCGTCGATATCGCTCTCGTTCATGCTCTGTCGCGTCAGGAGAGTGAGTTCAATGCCGCCGCCAAGAGTCCGGTTGGTGCAAGCGGCCTTATGCAACTCATGCCCGCCACGGCCAGGGCCATCGCCAAGGCCTACAATGTCAAGTTCGACGTCAATCAGCTCACCAATGCAGCCTATAATACCCAACTCGGCGAGGCGCATTTGCGCGAACTCATCGACAGTTATCGCGGCTCCTACTTCCTAGCGCTCGCCGCCTATAACGCGGGCGGCGGAAGGGTCGCCGAATGGATGAAGGCGTTTGGCGATCCTCGCGATCCGCAAGTCGACCCTGTGGACTGGATTGAGCGCATCCCATTCACCGAGACCCGCCAATACGTGGTCAAGATCATGGAGACGCTGCAGCTTTACCGCTCGAGATTGGCAGGTCCTGACCAGGCGCTCCAGCTGGTGCAGGACTTGAACCGCGGCCGGCGCATGCCGGCCTCGACAGCAGCGGTCGTCGAGGTTCAGGCCAAATCGGAGTGAGCCGTCCTGTGCTTTGACTGCTCGGTAGGCTTGCCCCTGCCTAAACTTTGTGAACATTGAAAGCGCGCGCCGCAAGCGCTGCCAACGGTCTAGACGCGCTCCCAAGGTCGATCCTCAACATGCCCGAGCCTGCTGGCGAGCCTTGGCAAGACGTCACCTACGCGTCGTTCGACGATCTTAGGCTTCATGTCCGCCACTACAAGGCGCCGGCGGCGAAATTCCGAACCGTCATCTGCCTCCCGGGACTTACCCGTAACAGCCGCGACTTCCATACGCTGGCCACCTATCTCTCCCACTACGCCGAGAAGCCCCGCGACGTGTATTGCTTCGACTATCGCGGCCGCGGCGGCTCGCAATATGACCGCAAGTGGCGGAACTACGTTCCCTATATCGAGCTTCTCGACATCCTCGACTTCCTGACCGTCAACGGCCTGCACAAAGTTGGGATCGTAGGGACCTCCCGCGGCGGCATCATCGCCATGCTGATGGCGGCACTTAGGCCGACGGCGATGGGTCCGGTGGTTCTCAACGACATCGGCGCCGTGATCGAGACGCGGGGGCTCGCGCGCATCATCAATTACGTGAGGCGCATGCCGAATCCGAAATCCTGGCCCGACGCCGTCATGATCATGCGCGAGATCAACGAGCGTTCTTTTCCCAATCTCACCGATGCTGATTGGGATGAGATGGCGAGAGCGGTCTTCGACGAGCGCAAGGGCAAGCCGATACGAGCCTACGACCGCAGGCTCGCGCGCGCGATCGGCACGATCGACTTGAGCCGGCCGGTTCCCGATCTATGGCCGCAATTCATCGCGCTTGGCCAAGTCCCGGCCCTCGTCGTCAGGGGCGCAAATTCCGACGTGCTTAGCGCCGAGACGCTGGAAGCCATGGTCGAGCGCCATCCTAATTTACGCGCGATCACGGTGCCCGATCAGGGACATGCGCCGCTCTTGAAAGACCAGGAGACGGTCGAGGCGATCGCCGCGTTCTTTGCCGCCAACGACTAGGGTTGCTCGCTAGCGTCCGTCGGAAGGTTTTTCAGGCGAGCTCTTGCGACGTGCGGCGCCAATCCTCTTCTGCTGCTCGTAACGGGCGCGGGCGAGGCTGCCTAGCGCGAGGCCCGCGGCGAACACAAAGACGAGAAGCATCCACGTGCTAAGCGCGAAATTGCTCATCGGATTTCCGGCTCCATCGGACGCTCAGGAGCGTACGGGCCATCGCCTGATCCAGCCCAACACGAAACCTACGGCAAATACGATGAGGAAATAGAGCCAGAGATCGGCAAGTTGCATCGAGCCCTAATCGCTGCGAGCAAGGGCAGCAATTTCGGCAAGTTGGCCCTGGGAAGTTGGCTGTCGCTGCGTGCGAGCTCCTTGATACGCGGGATAACTTTGGAGCCGACATCATGCGATATCGCCGCCTGTTTCCACTTGATGCTCTCGGAGGTCGAGAACAGGGACGGCAGATCGCGCCGCAACTGATAAGACACTGCAACAGCGGTGCCCTTGTCGGGCGCCACGCCCTCGATACTTACGGCGAGGCCGGACAACGAGATCTTTCCGGAGTCGAGACGGCTCAGAGCGCGCAACGCGGCGCTGACCGCCTCGTTCCAATTCTTGGGCGCGCCGGAGGCCACCTCGAGCTGGTCGTCGAGCCCTGGACGCTCGAACAACTGCCGCGACAACTCCCGCACATTCTGCCGAGCGCCTTCGCTCGGCACGCTGCCGGAGAGGCTGAGCGCATTGGAACCGAGATCAGCCACGAACACGAAGGGATCGGCCATCGGCGGCCTGATATTCTCTCCCATGATGGTGAGCCCGGTGGGCAACGGCCCGCTCAGCGCCTTTTTCACCTCGGCGTAGTCGGCAGGACTGCGCGCCTCGCCGTCGACTTTCAGGGTGACATTGAACAGCCGGGCGGACCCACGCTTCAGATGAGCGAGTTGCTTGAGCCCGAAACTCACGGCGCCGAGCCATTGCTCTCTTGGCGGCGCGCCATTCACGATCTTAAGCCGGTCCTCGACTTCAAGATCCGGAAAGTGCGCCTTCACCATGCCGAGCACTGTGCGGCGATCGTCTTCGGAAGGCACCAGGCCACGCAGCCTGATGCCCGACTCGATCCGGGTCGCGGACCACACATAGCCTGAGGGGTGGACTTCACCGACTTTGTTCTCGGCGACCTTGACGGAGTCGGCAACCGGCGAAGCAACCAGCCACGCTTGTGCCGTGCCGAAGCTCGGCTCGGTGCCGAAGCCCGCGCGCACGCCGATCGCTGCGCCCGCGGCAACCAGCACCACAAGGCACAGCAACCAAGGTCTCGGCCGGAATTCCGACATGGAACCCTCGCCGTCCTTGAGGCGCCACCACTTGGTTCGGTTGCCTCGTCTATGCAAACCCTCGATCCCCTTTTCGCCGCAGCGCTGCTTAAGCCAACTTACGCTTTGCGACTGTCGCGATGAGCGTCACCCGTCCCGCCCTTCGCCCTAGCTCCTACAAGGATCGGCCCAGTTTTTTCGCTGTTAGTTTTCCCCAGATCCTGAGCGTGAATAGCGAAACTATAGGCCATCAGCAGACGCGGTTCCAGATCACTCTTTCTCTTCGCGATCACATATTAAACAGCAATGTTGCGTTATATGTACGCTTTGGAACATGCGTTTATGTACGCTTTGGAACATGCGTTTGGCCATGCACCTATTGGAAGTGATGCGCAAGACCGATGATCCCGATCGCGATGAGATAGATCGCCACCACGTAATTGAGCAGGCGTGGCATGAGCAGGATGAGAATTCCTGCGATCAGCGCGATCAACGGGCTGACAATCACTGGGTCAATCGTCATTGTATCTCCCCCCGAGATGCGGGCTTAATCCGCCCTGATTCGTGCCTCGACGAAGCGCAGCATAGGCTACTTGTCGTGGACTGAAAATAGCGGCCAAAATCTGTCCCGTGCAGGCGAAACTTAAAGTCCTCGCAATACCTTCAATCCCGTTCCAAAAGGCATATATGCCGTCTTGCCCTTGCCGCTTTTGAAGGCAATGGGTATCCACCTGGCCGAGGGGACTGGTTGACATCTTTTTTGCGGGGAGCAGGGGGGACGGGAGCGCCATGATCGTCGACGAACCCGGATTCTGGCTCGCCGTTTTTCAGATCATCTGGATCGACGTATTGTTGTCAGGCGACAACGCCGTCGTGATTGCGCTCGCCTGCCGCAAACTGCCACCCAAGCAACGCCTCTGGGGCATCGTGCTCGGCACGATGGTCGCCATTACGCTACGTGTCGTGTTCGCCGGAGCGATCACGGCGCTCATGAAGATGCCGTATCTCAAGCTCGTGGGCGGCGTGCTGCTGTTGTGGATCGCCGTCAAGCTGCTCGGCCCCGAGGATAACGGCAAGAACGAGCATATCGAGCCGGTCGAGAATCTGTTTCGCGCGATCAGGATCGTCGCCATCGCCGACCTCGTGATGAGTCTCGACAACGTCATCGCGATTGCCGCGGTGGCGGAGAAATTCGATGCGCCCCAGAACTACGCGCTTCTAATGTTCGGCCTCGCCGTTAGTATCCCGCTGATCATGGCCGGCGCCGCCATGGTGATGACTTTGCTCGATCGCTTCCCCATAGTGGTTTGGGCCGGCGCCGCGCTGCTCGGGTGGATCGCCGGAGAGATCATCGCCAAGGATCCGTTGATCACCGGCTATCTCGATCCTGCTTCGGCGCACACTGTGTGGATGGTGGCCGCGACCTTGGGAGCGCTGTTCGTGATCTTCGCAGGCCTGGTGCGCCGGCGCCTGGCAAAAGCGAGCACCTGACCAAATTGCTTAGCCGCCAGGCTTGGCCGCTGCGGGATCGGCCATGACCGCACTTTCCGGTCGCTTGTCGCCTTGCTGCCCTCCCGCCACATGATCGGCGACAAAAGCGCCGCGCTTTCCTCTGGGCTTGGGCGTTCCGCTGGTTGTCTTGCGCGGTCTGGAGCTCGAGCTCGGCGTTCAGTTCGGCGCCGAGCAGCACGATATAGAACGAGAGATAAAGCCAGAACAGAAGCACGATGACTGCGCCGAGCGAGCCATAGGTGGCGTCGTAGTGGGCGAAGTTCGCGACATAGAACGAGAAGCCGGCCGAGGCGAGCAGCCAAAGGCAGGTGGCGAAGATCGAGCCTACGCTGACCCACTGCCATTTCGCGGTGCGGCGGCACGGGCCATAGCGGTAGAGCAGTGCGAGAAGAAAAAGGATGAGCAGCGCGAGCAAAGGCCAGCGCGCCACTTTGACGAAGAACTCGAACTGTTGGGAGTAACCCGCATAGGCAAAGAAGATGGGCACATAGACGATGGCGAGCAGCACGATCACGCCGCCAATGATTCCGAGAAGGGCAAAGACGAAGGCGTTCAGGTAGTAGCGTAGCAAGTTGCGCCGCTCCGGCTCCTCATAGGCAATGTTCAATGCTGCGAACAGCGCCTGAGTGAGCGACATCACGCTCCATACCGAAAGGACGAGACTGACGACGAGGCTCCAGCCGAGCAACCTACCGGAGGCTTCGGCTAGCCGATGAACTTGCTCGATGACGAGATTGTAGGCCTCGCCCGGCAGCACCGAAGCGAGTGCGCCAAGTTGCTGCTCGATCGTGAGGGGATTGGCAGTGAGCCCGTAAAGCGAGATCAACGCCGAGAGACCAGGGAAGATGGCGAACAGAGCGTAAAAGGCGCAGCCGGCAGCGACCACCGAGAGATTATCGCGCGAGCTCTCACGCCACACCCTCTCGGCCACCTGCAGCCAGCCTTTGAGCGGAATGTGGTAAGGACGCGTCGCGTCGCGGCCGTAAGGATCGGGCTTGGCGCTCATGGCCTTCACGAAGGATCATGGGAAGGTGCAAAGGCAAGCGCATAATGCGGCGGCGCGCGCGCGGTTCCGATTACTCCCGTGCCGAGTCGGGCGCGCTCAGTGGCCTATGCAGACGCCCTTGTAGCTCGAGCCCTTGAGACACTTGGCGCCGTGGCTGCAATCGCCGTCGTCGTAGCAGCGCTTTCCAGCTCCCTGTACGGGGGTATTGTCCTGGGCGTCATCAGCATCGTCGCCAACGGACGTCCCGATGCAATCGCCATCCACGCACATTGTGCCTGGCTTGTTGGCGCAGTCGTTGTCCAACACGCAGGCGAAGGCCGGCATTGAGGTGAGGCAGAGAATGGTGACGGCGATCAGCCCGCGCATTGTGCTTCCCTCTTGCAACCTTCCAAAAATCACATCATCGAATGTCGGAATTGAGACAAGGTTCTTGTACGCGATGGCGGCAGCGGAGGGCTCATGGGGTTAGCCTGAGAGAGAACGGCGACCCACGCACCGCTCTCTAGTCTCGATGACCGGCACAACGTGGGTAAGCGGTGGGCAACCTTGTCCTGTCGCTCTCGCCGCGCGGCGGCAGCAAACCGCGGATCCGCTGCTTGGATTAGGACGCATTGTCCTAGAGGATGGGCGCGGGTAGAGGTTTGGCCGTTGTGCTGCGGGCGGCTGGGCTTTTAGTATCTCGCATTACGGATCAAACAGCCGCATGCTTAGCAGTCCGGACTAACCAACTTGAGGGAGGATCACCATGCTGCGCAAACTCTTTCTGTTCGGGGCGGTTGCCGCCGCCTTGTTCATTTCTCCTACCGCATTCGCCGGCCATGGACATGGGCACGGACATGGTTACGGCCATCGCCATTATCATCATGGTCATTGGAACTATCACCGTGACTGGGACCGCGGTCGCGTCAATTGGAATGCTCCCTTCCGCGGTCGTTGGTGGGGCGGCCGTTGGTACGGCTACGGCGAAGGTGCCTGCTGGCGCTGGACGCCTGGCGGTTACATCTGGATTTGCCGTTAAAGTACTTAGTTCAGGACGGAATGGCGTCGGCTTCGGCCGGCGCCCTATCTCTTTGGGGCCATCCTCACGGGCTTTGGCGCAGCTGGTCGGAGCCTCCACTCTGCTCAAGTTCGGGGAGCCTCAACTTCAAACGTGAGCACTCACTCACCGTGCCACTAGGCACCTGAAATTTGATATCGTTGCTGTCGCATTTTGTGATTACCAAATCGTCTTGATTAAAGAAGTTGCCCGCTTTGCCGATCTGGCCTGGTTTGCCCGTGATGAGCGCTCCCCGGCAAACGCTAAACTGCGTCGGAAGATTGCCATTATGGTCTAGCTGGAGTCGGCAGGTTCCCGACTCCCAGTAATTGTCGCTGCCCATGGGCATGCACCCCTCGTATGTGTAGTGGAAGATGACCATCGGGCTATTTGTGCTGGTGCAGAGGCTGCCCGTTCCGCCGCCCAACAGGGTAGTGGCGGGGTTAGTTCCTACTTCATAGAGCGCGAAGGTTTGACACTTGTTGGGCGCGGGCAAATCCGTCTGAGCCACTGAAATTCCGCCCCCGCTTTTCGTGTATTGGAAGCACAAAGCAGCACTAGCGGCATGGGGGCTTCCTAAGGCGATGCTTACGAAGAAGATAGGTCTAGTCATCGATCCCTCCTGAGAGCGCTCAATGTGAAGCGCTCTCTCGTTTGTGCCTATGAGCACCCGTTGGTTGGCGTGCAGCTCCAGATTGCGCCAAGTCGTGAGGATCAATCTTCCAGATTTTTGCCATCCCGGCAGGATGCCCACATGGGCCGTCTTGACGCCTCCATGAGGAGTTCGCCGCAGAGGGGCACACGCATGTCGCGGCGCACTCCCCACACTGCCGCAGGATGCAGCTAAGGTCGATTGATCAGCTCACCCGATCTCAATGCGCCTCACGCTCGACGGGGCTCGCGCCGGCTGCGCCGCGCTGACTACGCCGGCCTACAGCTGTCGGCGAAACCGTGGCGTCAGACCGATGCATCGGGACGGCCGTGGGGACGCCGTCGCTTATGACCTCAGGCTGCGAACAGTCTCCTGAGTACGGCGGCCAGGAGTTGGCAGCGGCAATCCGGCGGCAATTCACGCTTTGTTGCCAGAGGCACGCTAACTAAGTAATTGACCTATCTCAAGGGATGGGTGGCCGAGTGGTTGAAGGCACCGGTCTTGAAAACCGGCAGACGCGCAAGCGTCTCGAGGGTTCGAATCCCTCCCCATCCGCCATCCTTGAGGCAATCCCGCAGAGGCAGATTAGGTTTCAACCACCTCTGAACCTGTAAGGGCTAAAATGGCGCCGGGGCAAAGCGCCAATGACCGAGAACAAGGACCACGACAAGCTGTTCGCCGACCTCGATGCACTCACCGAGGAGCAGATCGAGGTAGGCCTTGCGGCTGGTGTCTGGGGCGAACAGGTTCGCCCACTCGTTCAGCACTATCTCTACGACCTCAAGCTTAAGCGCGTCGAAGCGGCTGCCGAGCATCTTGACGAGATGCGCGAGGCGGCGCGAGTGGCGGCGATAGAAGCGCTCAAATCGAAGACACGGGCGACGGCCGCGCTGATCATCGCGGGCGGGGCAATGTTGGCCGCGATGCTCGCGGCCTTCATCGCCTTTCTCGCCCTGCGGCACTGGACGTGGTGAAGCAACGGAAGCCGACAGACTTCCGGCGGCTCAAATTCGCGATTCAGGATAGTCGAGGCAGCGAGCCGTTCGTCCTACTCGACGACGCCCTTGCACTTCTTGGTCATATCCTTGAGCACTTTGCTGGCGGCATCGGCAGAGGTATAGCCCCCCTTGTCTCCGACGACCTTCAGCCCCGATGTCTTCGCCGGCTTCGAGTCGACCACCGAGCAATTGCCCACCGTGTCAGTCACAACAAAGTACTGGGCGTCGGCCGCAAGCGCCGTGCTTGCAAACCCGACAAGCAAAATTGCCATCGCAAAGCGTTTCATTGTGTTGCTCTCCCTTGCCTTCCCCCATCACGAGGAATGGCCGGTGTCAGGATTCCACGACGGGCACGCGTAATCAATTGGTGTCGCAGCGACCTATTTACGCGGTGAGCCGCGGCTTTGCTATCGCTCAGCGTCACGCCCAGTCTACGGCGTGCCAGAGCTTGCCTAAGTTTTGCTCGGGTCAACGCCTCCGTTTGAGGCAATTCGCCCTGGGCTAGGGAAAGCAACGGTCTCCTCTGGCATCACCTCGTCGGTAATTACGTTGAAGTCGACCAGAGTGTGAGGCCCGAACGAGGTCACGATGGCGACGTCGGTGGCATCGCGGCCATGCGCGATGAGGATACGGCCGATGCGCGGCTTGTTGTGGCGGGCATCGAAAGTGTACCAGCGCCCGCCGAGAAAGGCCTCGAACCAGGCGCTGAAATCCATCGGCAAGTCTTCCTTCGGGACGCCGATATCGCCGAGATAGCCGGTGCAATAGCGAGCCGGAATGTTCATGCACCGGCACAGCGTGATAGCGAGATGGGCAAAGTCCCGGCACACCCCTCGCCTCTCCTTGAACGTGTCGAATGCCGTGCGTGCGACGCTCGCGTGCTCGTAGCCGAACGTGACCTCCTCATGCACAAAGTCGCAAATGGCCTGAACCAGCGCCCCGCCCTTCGGCAAGGTGCCGAACCTCGACCAGGCAAATTCCGAAAGCCGGTCGGTCTCGCAATAGCGGCTGCCGAGAAGATAGACCAACGTCTCGGCCGGCAGCTTCTCGAGGGCAACATCGGTCATATCCGGCGCGATCTCGTCAGGCTTGCCGCTATCCTCGATGAGGAAATCGGAGGACATTGTGATCTCGCCCTTTGGCGCCTTGATTACCTGGCAGACATTGCCGAAGCCATCGAAATATTCCCTAAATGGAACAGCGGGTTGGAAGCGGATCGCATCGGGCGTGAGCAGGTCGCTCCGTCTCACCGGATGGACGCTCAGCTCGACAATCATCGGAGTCGGTTGCGCGCAGTCATAGGTGATCTCGTAGCCTGCACGGATTTTCATCGTTGTTCCTTAAACGCGCGCCTCTGGCTTTTGGCGCAGTTGGGCAGAAAGCCCGGACTTTTCCTGATCTTGCTTGGCCGGATTTCCACTCTACAGCAACGCTCGTGCCAACAGCGCCGCGATCGCGTCGCGATGCCCGACCCAAGACGGGAAATTTCAACGCCAGTGAATCGCAGATGAGGCTAGAGGCCGCCCTCGTTGCGGGGCGGCGGCGGCGTGTTTGACCGCATCCTAGCCGAGCGGGGTCCGCCGACCAGCCACGAGACAGTTTCAACTCGCTTCGGCGCGATTTCGACGCCGCCTTGCACAGCGTCGAGCTGGAAGCGTGCCGGCTTTTCGTTGCCGACCGGTGAGAGGGCGCCGGTCCAGGCGGCAGGCCGCGTCAGATCAGGCGGAAGGACGGTGAAGGCGTCGCCCAGAGCCTCGTCGATTTGGGCTTGGGTCAGGTTGCGCACTTCTAGAAGCTTCGCGCTCGAGAGATTGGCGCCCGTGAGTGTCGCCCCGGCGAAATCGGCGCGTTCCACAAGGGCCTCGGTGAGGTCGGCGCCCGAAAGATTGGCGCGGTCGAGCCGCGCATCGCTGAGATCGGCGTCCCATAGATCGGCCATGCTGAGGTCGGCGCCGGTCAGCGTGGAGAAGCGCAAGGAGGCGTGCCTAAGTCGTGACGAGGAGAGATTGATCGGACCGCCGTTGATCGGACCCATCTGGCGCTCGCCGACGCTAAGAGCAAGGCCGCTCAGATTCGGAACGATCTCGGGGTTTTGCGCGCGCCACATGTTCCATGACCTCGGGCCGCGGCGCAGAATTTCGATATGGCTGGAGTCTTGAGACAAGTTTTCCACGTGACGAGGGAACGCGAAAACGAATCGCGACGTGACGATTAGAGCACGCTAAGGCAAACTTTGCGTTACCGACAGCGCCCGGCGGTTGTTGATAAATTTCTCCGTGTACGGTGATGCCCTTATGCAACGATAATCCGTTCAGTGACCGATGCTTGCGCACGTCGCACTGTCGCGAAGCAGTGTAGGAGTTGTCGAAAAACTGAGAGCCACCCGGAGGCGGCCCTCAAACTTGAAAACATCCGGTGATTGAGATCAGCCGCTGATGCGTGCGGTGCCGGAGCGGCCGTCGTTCCTCACCCACTGCACGGTCGAGCCCTTGCGGCTGAGTTTGTAGCAATAGGTCTTGCCATCCATCCAGCTCGACCATTGCTGGCAGAGTTGGTCATCTGCCACCCACCACTTGCCGGTGTCAGAGGCGCCATCGCCGCGGGAGAAGCTAGCGGCTACCGTGCTCATCTTGCCCGACATGCGGCCGTTGGCGGCGTAGCGGATCGGCAGCTCAAAGCCTGAGATATTGAGATAGACAGTCTTGCCGCTGATCGCCTTCCGCAGCTCATCGCCGGCGAGGTTGGCCTGCCCGGTCAGAGACGCTGCGGCCGGGAGGACAAGCGCCGCGGCGACAACAAATGCTCCAATCTTCATTGCTTCCCCTTTTGTGTTCTTTGAACTGACACATGATGGCCGATAGCGCCGGTCAAAGG
>JBKOUI010000227.1:0-17515 GCA_046723315.1 Pseudomonadota bacterium
GAGGCCGGTCCCCGTTTGCAAGCAGCCTCGGCTAGATTGCCAGCCCTATCAGAGAGCTGGATCGGTTTTTTGGCATCAAAGTGGAAAGAGCGGGGCGAGCGTTGCCGGATCGCAGGAATGTGGGGCTAAAAGAGCGCTGAACTCCGTGCGCTAACCCGCACCGGCCTGGCTGTGGTCGAAGGCCACGAATACTTTGTAGTCCTCGGGCCTCGTGCCCATCTGGATCGGGAAGGCAATCTCGCGCACCATCGAGAAATAGCCAGCCGGGTCGCCTTGTGGCACCGTGGTGGTGATGGTCATCTTGTCGGTCGCGAGCGTCTTTTGATCCGTGCCCGCCACGCGAATGCTCACCGGCAGCGTCACGGATCCAGGGCCGCCCTTTGGCCCGAGCAGCACGCGCCCGGCGAAGCCATATTTCACCACCACGCGATCGGAATAGAGTTGGCACTCGCGCGCCATCTTGGTGATCTCGCCGCGATGCAGCACAGCAAGCTGATCGCCGACATGGCCCGGCTGATAGATGGTGAGGAGCCGGTCGCGCGGCCATGCCACGACTTGCGGACAATGAGCGCTCATCCCGGTGGGAAAATCCGTCCCGGTGTCGGCCTTGGCCGTCTCGAGTAGCTTGTCCGGCGTGACCGCGGAAGCGGAAGTATCCTCGCTGCCGGAGCGGAACGGATTGGAGAGGGTCGATACCGCGCAAGCCGAGAGCAAAAGGGGCGCGGCAAGCAGCCCGGAAACGCAGCAACCGCGCAGCAATATAAGTGCGCCGGTATACCCCAACTTAGTCCGTCCTCGGCTTGACATGTCAGGCCTCCCCGCCTGATATGCCGGGCTCGACCAAGAATTCGATTGTTTGATGTCGCGAGCTGCCAATTTCCCCAATGACGCCAAAGTATCTGCAGTCCCCAAGCGCGACAAGGCCACACTTGAACCCCTTGCTGCCGGGCCGTCTTCAGACCGCTTGACCCCCTTATCGAGGCGACGATGAACGGCACGATTAAGGCCAATGGGAGGCATTGCGGCGGTCCGCCGTTGACCATCTATCTTGCGGCTCCGCGGGGCTTCTGCGCCGGCGTCGAACGCGCCATCCAGATCGTCGAGCTCGCCCTCGCCAAATATGGCGCGCCCGTCTATGTGCGCCATGAAATCGTCCATAACCGCCACGTGGTCGAGAGCCTCAAGGCCAAGGGCGCGATCTTCGTCGAGGAATTGGACGAAATCCCGGAGACCGACGCGCCGATCGTGTTCTCGGCCCATGGCGTACCCAAGGCCGTGCCCGAGGCCGCGCGGTTGCGGCGCATGTTCGTGCTCGACGCCACCTGCCCGCTCGTGTCGAAGGTCCATGTCGAAGCCGGGCGCCACTTTCTCGACGGGCGCGAGATCCTGCTGATCGGCCACTCAGGCCACCCGGAGGTGATCGGCACCATGGGGCAATTGCCAAAAGGCGCCGTGCATCTCATCGAGACCATTGCCGACGCGCATTCCTTTGTCCCCAAGAACCCCGCAAAGCTCGCCGTGATTACCCAAACCACGCTCTCGGTCGACGACACCAAGGAGATCGTGAACGTGCTGAAGCAGCGCTTCCCGCGCATGCTGATCCCGCGCAAGGATGATATCTGCTACGCCACGACCAATCGGCAGGATGCCGTGAAGCGCATTGCCCCACGCTGCGAAAGCATGATCGTAGTGGGATCGCCCACCAGCTCGAACTCGCTTCGCCTGGTGGAGGTCGCCAAGCGCGCGGGCTGTCCTCATGCTGTGCTCCTCCAGTGTGCCAAGGACATCGACTGGGGGCTGTTTGGCGGCATCAGCCGGCTCGGCGTCACCGCCGGTGCTTCCGCGCCCGAGGTGCTGGTCGACGAGATCATCGATGCATTCAAGGCGCGCTTCGACACCCGGATCGACACCGTCACCACGGCACAGGAAAGCGTCGCATTCAAATTGCCGCGCGAGCTTAAAGAGACGCCGGCGCTCTAGATGGCCGTCTATACCGACGTCTCCGACGAGGAGCTCGAATCCTTCATCGCAAGCTATGACATCGGCGCGCTGACCTCGTTCAAGGGCATCGCCGAGGGCGTCGAGAATTCGAACTACCTGGTCCACGCCGAGACTGGCCCTTACATCCTCACGCTTTACGAGAAGCGCGTCGCCCGCGAGGACCTGCCCTACTTCCTTGCCTTGATGGAGCACCTCGCCTCGCGCGGCATTACCTGCCCACTCCCTGTCCATGATCGCGGAGGGCGCAATCTGAAAGAGCTCGCCGGGCGTCCCGCCGCGTTGATCACCTTCCTGGAAGGATTATGGGTGAGGCGGCCGAATCTCGAGCATTGCGCGGGACTCGGCGATGCGCTGGCGCGCTTTCATGTCGCGGGCGCAGACTTCCCCTTGCACCGGGCGAACAGCCTGTCGCTGCCGGGATGGCGGACGCTGTTCGGCGAGATCGGCAAAGGCGCCGATGAGGTGACACCGGGCCTCTCAACTGAGATCGGCAAAGAGCTGAAGCATCTCGAAGGAGCTTGGCCGTCGCAGCTACCACAAGGCGTGATCCATGCCGACTTGTTCCCCGACAACGTGTTCTTCCTCGGCGATAAGGTCTCTGGACTGATCGATTTCTATTTCGCCTGCAACGATACGCTCGCCTATGACGTCGCCGTCTGCCTCAATGCCTGGTGCTTCGAGAAGGATGCGAGCTTCAACGTCACCAAGGCGCGCGCTTTGTTGCAGGCCTATGAGAAGGTGAGGCCCTTGACCACGCCCGAGCTCAGGAACCTGCCGACGCTCGCGCGTGGGGCGGCGCTCCGCTTCCTCTTGACCCGTACCTTCGACTGGCTCAACACCGACGAGAACGCGCTGGTGAAGACCAAGGACCCTACCGAATATCTGCGCAAGCTTCGGTTCCATCAGCGCGTGAAGTCATACAGCGATTACGGCCTCAAGGAGCAGTGAGCATGGCCGACAAGCCGAAGGTCGTGATCCATACCGACGGCGCCTGCTCAGGCAATCCTGGCCCAGGCGGCTGGGGCGTAATCCTTCAGTCGGGGCCGCATCGCAAGGAGCTTTCGGGCGGCGAGGCTCTTACCACCAACAACCGCATGGAACTCACCGCCGCGATCAAAGCGCTCGAGGCTCTGAAAGCGCCTTCCGAAGTCGAGCTCTACACCGACTCGAACTATCTCCGCGGCGGCATCACCAGCTGGATCAGAAGCTGGAAGCGGAACGGCTGGCGCACCGCCGACAAGAAGCCGGTGAAAAACGCCGAGCTATGGGAGCAGCTGGAAAAGGCTGCTGAGCGGCACAAAGTGCGCTGGCATTGGGTCAGGGGCCATCATGGCCATAACGCGAACGAGCGCGCCGACGAGCTCGCGCGTGGGGGCATGGCGCCCTTTCTCGTCGGCCGGCGAGCGAACAAAGGCAAGGTTTAGAACACTCCGCTTCCAAGTTACATGTTATTGCCCGGCTTGACCGGGCAATCCGGTATCCCCTGCAGCATTTGATTACCGGCGAAGGTGGTTACTGGATTCCCGCTTTCGCGGGAATGACAGCTAAAGCGTTTGCAGGATTTTCGCGGCGGTGCTCGCTTCGGCGACGGCAGGAGACTCCTCGATCTTGAGGATCTTTACCACGCCGTCCTCGACGAGAGCGGAATAGCGCTTGGAGCGTGTGCCGAGCCCGAAGCCGGAGCCATCGAAGTCCATGCCGATCTTCTTGGTGAACTCGGCATTGCCGTCGGACAAGAACAGCACCTTCTCCTTGCCTCCCGACTTCTCCTCCCAGGCAGCAAGAACGAATGGATCGTTCACGGCGATGCACACCACGCGGTCGACACCCTGCTTCCTGAAATCCTCGGCGCTCTCGATGAAGCCAGGCAGGTGTTTGAGGTGGCAGGTTGGAGTGAAGGCGCCGGGCACGGCGAACAGCACGACCCGCTTTCCGGCGAACACGTCCTTGGTCGTCAAGGTTTCGAGTCCATCAGGACCCGCCACCCTGAAGGTTGCCTCCGGTAGGCGGTCGCCAACTTTAATCGCCATCATGCTCTCCTGAACGCATTCCGTTTTGCGTGGCCACCATATCGGCCAGGCCGAGCCCGGCCAAGGGCCGCTATTGCGCGGTCCAGGTCGTTTGGCTCGAGCCCTCGTCAGACACGAGAACCATCTTCAGCGGCTTGCCCTTGATGGCGGCAGCCTCCTTGGCAGAGGCGAAGGCGACGGCAAAGCGCTGCTTGCCGGAGTCTGGCGGCCCGAGCGGCCTCGGCACAGGCACAAAGGTCTCGCCGGCGTCGATGAAGAGGTCGGTCCCGGTCGCATTAGGGGCGAACCGAACATCGACCAGAAGCTCTGGTTTAGGTCCATCGAGATTAGCGGTGACGGATTCGATGCGCGGCAGCGCATCCGGGGCCGCAGCCTTCGGCACGCGTGCGAGCGAAGCCTCGAGTAAGGGCGCATCCCCAGACCGCGACGCGGCATCTGCCGGCAGCTCGAGCCCAAGGCTCACATCGTTGGGGACGCATAGCGTCTTGCACAGCCCATAGCTCAGAGCAAGCCTGAGCTCCACCGGCTCGCCCTCTCGCTCTGGCGTAATTCTCACCGGGAATACCACCTCGTCGTCATAGCCGATTGCGGTGCCGCCCGCGTCGGCGAAGCGATGCGGCGCCGGATAAAGCACCTCCGCGTGTTTCAGATTCTTTGAGCCGGCAAAATCGAAGCTCGGCGGCACGCCAGAATCGCCAGGATTGCGCCAATAAGTCTTCCAGCCGCTGTCCATGCGAAGCTGCACACCAGCAAGGAGATGCGGTTTGCCGTCAACTTCCACAGCGCCGGAAACCAGGCGTACTTTCGAGTCGGTCGAACTCACCCATGGCGACTGGTTCGACAGCGCCGCCGGCGCCGCACCCAATAGAGCCAGAGTCAGCCATGCGCCAAGAACGGGGCGAAGCACTGGCGCTCTCGCGATGCGCTGAAATGAGGCAGATGCTGTCATCGTCATCAATTGAACCATCTCGGGTGCGCAATCTAGCTTCGCCTCCAGGCTCGCGCGACTCACGCGAAGGCTGAAAGCCTCACTCTTTCGTGAGGCATGCGACGAAAATGCCTCGCTCGGCCTTATTTCCGCGTTGCCCCTTCCCTCAGAGCAGAACTGGAGTAGTCTGATCTCATGTCAGCTCGTAGCGCACCACGCCGTCGCCAACGCGACCTCTACCTTGACGGCCAGTTGCTCGTCGCCATGCCGGCGATGGGCGACCCGCGCTTTGCGCGTTCCGTCATCTATCTGTGCGCGCACTCCGCCGATGGTGCCATGGGCATCATCATCAACCAGCGCGCGCCGAACATCAGCTTCACCGAGCTGCTCGAACAGCTCAACATCGTGCCGCCGCAAGATCGCATCAGGCTTCCCTCAGGCTTGACCGCGATGGCGGTGCATCTCGGCGGGCCGGTCGAGACTGGCCGCGGCTTCGTGCTACACAGCGCCGACTATTTCAAGGCCGAAAGCACGCTGCCTATCGACGAGAGCGTGTGCCTCACCGCGACCATCGACATCTTGCGCGACATCGCCAAGGGCACGGGCCCCGACAAGGCTCTGCTTGCCTTAGGCTATGCCGGGTGGGCGCCAGGGCAGCTCGAAAATGAAATTCAGAATAATGGCTGGCTCAACTGCCCGGCAGACCCCGAGATCATTTTCGATCCCGACGTCGATCGTAAATATACAAAGGCGCTTGGCAAGATCGGCATCGATCCGATCCGCCTCGTCAATGATTCAGGACACGCTTAAGAAGCCGACGGCAAAGTGCCGGGTCGCGGCAGTGCCGGAATCGACGAGCCGCCGCCAACTTTCACCTCGAGCCCCTGAGGTCCGGCCGACGAGCGGGCCCGCTCGCGTTCTTTGCGTCTGCGATGGCTCGCGAGCGCGGCCAGCAGGCCAGTTACGTCCTTGGCCGGCATGGGCTCGCCGTAATAGTAGCCTTGGCCATATTCGCAGCCGATCGAGCGGAGATAGGCGGCGTCGGCCTGCGTCTCCACACCCTCTGCCACCACTTCCTTGCCAAGCTCGTGCGCGAGCGCGATGACCGAACGGAGAATGAGCGGGGTCGAGCCGTTAAGCCCAGTGTCGCGAACGAGCGAGCGATCGACCTTGATGGTGTCGCACGGGAAGCGGTGCAGATAGCTCAGCGAGCTGTAGCCGGTGCCGAAATCGTCGAGCGTGAGGCTCGCGCCGAAGCTCTTGAGCCAGGTGAGGATCTCCACCGCGCGCTCGGGATTCTCCATGACGAGAGCCTCGGTGATCTCGAGCTTGAGGGTGCCCTTCGGTACCGCCTCGCGCGCCAGCATCAGCCTGATCTCTTGCACCATGTCCTGTCGGAACAGCTGGCGGCTCGACACGTTGACGCTGACGAACAGCGGATCGCGGTCACGCGGCAGCACCCTGTGCCAACCGGCAGCCTGCTCCAGCGCCTGACCCAAGACATAGTTGCTGAGCTCGACGATCATGCCGGATTCTTCCGCGAGCGGGATGAAGTCCTCGGCGCCGAGCTGACCGCGGGTTGGATGGTCCCAGCGAAGCAAAGCTTCGAAACCAGCAAGCTGGTTCGAGGCAAGCCGCGTGATCGGTTGGTAAAGCACGGTGATTTGCTGCCGCTCGAGCGCCTTGCGCAAATCGCTTTCCGGCGGAGGCTTGCTCTCGTCTTCGGCGCGCATGGCGGGATTGAAGATCTCGATGCGGTCGGCGCCGCTCCGCTTGGCGCGCAGCATGGCGATTTCGCCATCGCGCAGCATGTCCTGCGCCGTCTCCTGCGAGCCGTCATGGACCACGATGCCGATCGAGGCGGTCAGCACGATCTCCTTCGAGCTGATCTTCATCGGCGTCCTGAGCGCCCGCCTCACCCGCTCGGCGAGCGTCGCCACAACTTGCGGGTCTGAGTCCGAGATCAGCAGGATGGCGAATTGATCGCCGCCAAGCCGGGCAAGCGTGTCTTGCGCGTTGAGATGGCGTCCGAGCCGCCGCCCCAGTGTGAGCAGCATCGAATCGCCGATGACGAGGCCGAAGCTCTTGTTGATGTTCTTGAAGCGGTCAATGTCGATATAAATGACCGTCGGCCGGTTGCCTTGGCCTTCGCGGGCGCGGGTGATGGCGCCGCCGAGACGATCAACGAACAGCTCGCGATTGGGAAGGCCGGTCAGGCTGTCATGCACGGCGTCATGGATCAGCCGCTCATGCGAGCGCTTCAGGCTGGTGACGTCGCGCAGGAGGCCGAGGCAGCGAAGCAGCCGGGCATTCTCGCAAGGCGCGGCATGGGCGCGAAGGTCATACCAAAGATAGGTGCCGTCGTGCCGCCTCAGCCTGAACTCAGTCTGCAGGTCGCCGCCGAGCTTCTCCTGCAAGGACCATAGCATCAGGCGGAACCGCTCGCGGTCCGCGGCGTGAATGTGCTGGAGGAACTCATCGACCGCGACATTGAGGCTGCCGGGATCGAGCCCAAGCTCCTTCTCGATTTCCGCCGCCACCGTGATCTGGTCGCGGCCTGCGTGCCACTGGAACACATGCGTGCCCGAGCCATCCACGGCGAGAGACTTGACCTGGGCCAGGCTTAGCGGCCCGAGCTGCGGACCGCCGCCGACACGGAAGGCAAATTGCGTGACGGTGAAGCCGAGCAGAACGAGGATGAGCACGAGGCCGGCGACAAGACCCGAAATGACGATGTCGCCCGAGAGCTTGCCGAGCACGATCATGGCCGCGCCGAATAGCCATACAAGGAGCAACAGCCAGCTCGGGATCAGAGCGAGCGCCCGGTCCTGGCCACGCAGGGCGAGATAAGCGATCAGGGCCGTGCCGACGCCGGCGATCGCCACAGTCGAAGCGCGCGCGAGTCCCGAAGCGAAGGCAGGATCGACGATGGCGACGAAGATCAAACTGAACTGCGCCGCGATCCAGCACCAGAACAACGTCCTTATCCAGATATGCCACAGGCCGATGCGGAGGAAGGCGTAGAGGAAGAGCACGAGGCTCGCAGCAAGTCCCGCTTCGGCGGCAGCGCGGTAAAGCGCGGTGCGGTCGGGGCCGACCGGGAACAGCTTGTTCCAGAATCCGAAATCGACGCAGAAATAGGCGAGCGCAGCCCAGGCGACGAGCGCGGTCGCGGGGAAGATCGCCTTGTGATTGGCGGCGAAGATCGCGGTCAAGAAGATGGCGAGCAGGCCGGTGATGCCGAGCAGCACGCCGTTGAACAACATGCGATCTTGTTGCTTGGACTGGTAGGCGTTGGGGTCCCACAGGGTGAGCAGCGGCACTTGGCCCGAGCTCATCTCGGCGGCGAAGGTGATGGTCTGCCCAGGCTCGAGATTGAGCCTGAACATGTCGGCGCGGTCACTCTTGAGCGGCTCGGGCCGGAAGCCGAGCGACGGCGTCACGGCAGAGATGCGCGCCGCATCGAGCTCGGGCCAAACCACGCGCGAATCGGCGAGCGTGTAGCGCGGCGCAACGAGCCAACGCACGATGCGCTCAGAGGTTGGATTTGACAAGGCGAAGACGAGCCAGCCAGGATTGGTGCCGGCGGTCGAGGCCTGCACCGCCATGCGGCCGATATAGCCGTCGGGCCCTGGCGCTGTTTCGATCTGCAAGCGGTCGCCGCGGCCCTCATAGAGCTCGCCTTTGGCGGTGATGTCGATCTTCTCCTGGTCTGGCTGGACCTGGATCGCCTCGACCGCGCGAGCGAGGCTCGTCGGGAGGATCAGCAAAATAAGCAGAACGATGTAGACGAGGCTGTTAGCCCAGCCTTGGCCGTGCCGCCGGGAAGACGCTGCCGCTCCGTCTCTCGATGAGGCGTTCAGCTTCGCCATTCCTCCCCCGTCTTAGCGCTGCGGCCCCGGTCCCGCGACTTACCGGCGTGGATCGCTGTCGAGCAGCGCGTATAGAAGATGGTCCTGCCACACGCCATTGATCCGCAGATAGCGGCGGGCAAGGCCTTCACGCTTGAATCCCGTTTTCTCCAGGAGCTTGATCGACGCTGTATTGCTTGGCAGGCAAGCGGCCTCGAGCCGGTGCAACTCAAGCGAGTCGAACACAAAGGGAATCACCGCGCGCACGGCGGCAGTCATGTAACCTTGCTGCGCGAATCTGGCGCCGATCCAATAGCCGAGCGTGCAGGATTGGGTGACGCCGCGGCGCACATTGCAGAGGGTTAGCCCACCGACCAGAGACCCGCCGGTGGCGGTGAAGATGAACAGCGCATAGCCCACGTCTTCGCGGAGGTCGCGCAGATAGTGGCGGACGCGGCGGCGGAACGAGGCGCGCGATAGTTCGTCAGTGGCCCAAAGTGGCTCCCAGGGCGTCAGGAACTCGCGGCTCGCCGCCCTAAGCTCGGCCCAGGCGGGGTAGTCCGACATCTGCGGCGTTCGCAACACGACCTTTTCGGATTCGATGACCGGCCCAAGATCGCTCGGGGTTGCGGTTCGGAGCAACGCCATGGCTTAAGCGGACCCTTCAAGCCGCCTTGGTGGCGGGAACGGTGAATTTTTCCGCCACCCGGTCGAATCTTGCAACATGGAGAATGGGCCCAACCGTGGCAAGACTGAGCGGAGAGGTGATCAGTCTCTCAACCAAGGCTTGCACGTCTTTGGCCTCGACACTCTCGACCCTCTCGATTAGCTCAGACGTGGAGAGCGGCCGGCCATGGATCAGGATCTGCCGGGCGAGCTGCTCGGTTCTCGCGCTCGAGCTTTCGAGACCTGCCAGCAGGCCCATCTTGAGCTGGGCCTTCACCCGGCTGAGCTCGTCCTCGCCGAAACCTGCCTCGGCCGCCTTGACCAGCTCGTCGCGGATCACGCCGAATAGCTCGTGCGTCTTCTCGGGCCCTCCGGCGGCATGAATGGCGAACATGCCGCTGTCGGTAAGCCCGCTGGAGAAGGCATAAATCGCATAGCAGAGCCCGCGCTTCTCGCGCACTTCCTGAAACAGCCGCGAGGACATGCCACCGCCGAGCGCGCCGGCACAAATCTGCGCCGTGAAATAGTTAGGATGGCGATAGGCCGGCGCCTCGAAGGCAAGCACGAGATGGGTCTGCTCGAACGGCTTGCCTGACCGCTTCACCCCGCCGCCATAGGACGCTCCACTGGGTTGTGGCGTGGTCGCCGCATCGAGCGCGCCGAGCCTCCGCTCAGCTTCTATGACGAGCGTGGCATGATCGATGGCGCCGGCTGCCGCAAGCACCATGTTCGGCGCGTGATAATGGGTGGAGAGATAGGCCCCGAGATGGGCGCGCCTGAAGCTTCGCACGCTGTCTGCCGTGCCGAGGATCGGCCGCCCCACTGGCTGGCCGGGGAAGGCAGCCTCTTGCACGAGATCGAAGGCAATGTCCTCCGGCGAATCCATCGAAGCCGCGATCTCTTGCAAGATCACGTCGCGTTCGCGCGACAGTTCGCTGCGATCGAAGCGCGGCGCCAAAATGATGTCGCTTAGAATGTCGAGCGCCAGTGCCACGTCCTTGCGCATCACCCGGGCGTAATACGCCGTCGAGTCGACCCCGGTCGCGGCGTTGAGCTCACCGCCGACCGCCTCGATCTCCTCGGCGATGTCGCGCGCGCTCCGCCGCGCCGTACCCTTGAAAGCCATGTGCTCGAGGAAATGCGCGACGCCGTGCTCGCCCGTCTCCTCGCTGCGGCTCCCCGCACCTATCCATAAGCCGAGCGACACCGTCTCGACCTCCGGCATGGCGTGACTGACCACGGTCAGGCCATTGGCAAGCTCGGACCGCTCGACGCTCACGCCCGCACCTCCACCTTGCGGGCGCGCGGGTTCATCCCCCTCCCCCGTGCGCGAACGTTGCTTTCGATGAAGTCAGTGACGGCGGCGAAGTCGTTAGGAAGCGTGGCGCAGCGCTCGGTTTGTCCGAGCCTCAGCCGCAAGCGCTCGGGCTGCTCGGGAATGCGACCCGTGGCGCGCTCGACCGCATCGGGAAACTTGGCAGGATGAGCCGTAGAGAGCACGACCATCGGTGTCGCGGCGTGCCCCGCTTCGCGCCCAGCCGCGGCGACCGCCACGGCGGTATGCGGATCGGTGAGCACGCCGGTCTCCTCGAACAGCCCGCGAATGGTCATCTCGGTGTCGTGCTCGCCAACCGAGTGCGCCACGAACAGTGAGCGCAATTGGTCAAGCTCACCCTCATTGAGACGAAAGGCCTTGGTCTTGCGGAGCTCGTCCATGAGCGCTCTCACCCGCTGCGCGCTCCGGCCTGAAAGCTCGAACAGCAGGCGCTCGAAATTGCTTGCAAGCTGAATGTCCATGCTCGGGCTAGAAGTGGCGATCACGCCCTTAGGCTCGTACTGACCCGAGGCAAGCGCGCGGGGAAGACTGTCATTGAGGTTCGTGGCGATAACGAGGCGCGCGATGGGAAGCCCCATCGCACTGGCCGCGTAACCCGCGAAAATATCACCGAAATTTCCGGTAGGCACAGTGAAGGCGACGGCGCGATGGGGGGCGCCGAGGCTGACGCCAGCGGTGAAGTAATAGGGAACTTGCGCGAGGATACGCGCAAAGTTGATCGAGTTGATGCCGGTCAGCCCGAGCCGGTCGCGCAAGTCGCCATCGCCGAACAACGACTTCAAGATCAACTGACAGTCGTCGAAGGTGCCTTCGAGCGCAATGTTGTGCACGTTCCGCTCGGTCGCGGTCGTCATCTGTCGGCGCTGCACGTCGCTCACCCTGCCCTTCGGGTGCAGGATGAAGACATCGATCGCCTCAAGCCCGCGAAACGCCTCGATTGCCGCAGCGCCCGTATCTCCGGATGTCGCGCCGATCACCGTCGCATGCACGCCCTTGCGCAACAGCGCGCGGTTCATGAGCCGCGCCACCACCTGCATGGCGAGATCCTTGAAGGCGAGCGTCGGCCCGTGAAACAGCTCGAGGATGAAGCTGTTCGGCGCGATCTGACGCAGCGGAGCGACCGCCGGGTGGTGAAAGCCGTCATTGGCTTCTTCCAGCTCCGGCTCGAGGTCGGCCAGGCAAGGATCGCCCTCGAGGTAAGGCCGCATCACCCGGTAAGCCGCGTCGGCGTAGTCGAGCCCGGCGAGGCCGGCAATCGCATCGGGCGCGAGCTTGGGCCACGCCTCGGGCATATAAAGCCCGCCATCGCGGGCAAGCGCGGCAAGGAGCGCGCCCTCGAAGGGAAGCGCCGGCGCTTCACCGCGCGTCGAGACGAACTTCAAGACAGGCCTCTTGGCTAAAGGCGGGGGTTTTCGAACGGAACCTAGCGTTCGGCGGGCTGACCCGCAACAAGGCCAGCCATTAATCCTAGGCGTGCTTTCCGCGGTAGAGGCTCCGCACGTAGAACGCGTAGATCACGACCAGGGCGGCGGCAAGCCCGAACCAGGTGATGGCGTATTGCAAATGGTTGTTGGGAAGCTCAAGCCGCGTCTGACCCCCTTCGGGCCAGCCGCCGGGCACCTCGCTCTTCTCCGCCTCGAGAAAGAACGGCGGCACGTCGAGCGTCGCAGTCGAGTATAGCGAGGTAACCATGCCGTTTAAGTCGCGCCAGAACCAGCGATTGGTTGCGGGCTCATTGTTCGGGGTGAAGAGGCCTTGCGTGTCCGGAGCGCGCACGATCCCCGTGATCGTGGTGACACCCTCGATCTGTCCTGAGGCGCGCGTGGATGGATCCTTGAGGTTATCCGGAACGAAGCCGCGATCAACGAGCACAAGCTCCCCTTGGGAGGTCGTGAATGGCGTGATCACATGCCAGCCGGGTGTGCCGTCGGAAATCGACTGCGAAAACAGGTAGAGCTCTTTGCTGTTGTCGAAGCGCCCTTCGACGCGGACACGGTAATAGGTCGGATCCTGTCCTTCCTTCTCCAGCGCAATAGCTCGATCGAGGCTGATGGGTTCAGCCTTAGTGCGCGCATCGATCGCGGCAATCAGCCCTTCCTTCCAGTGCAGCCGTTTCACCTGCCAGTCGCCAAGCCCGACCAGCACGGCGAGCATGGCGAGAGCGAGCGCGGTGAAGCCTATGAGGCCTCTCGTTTGCATCCCGCCTCTATTCTGAGGCGAGCTTGCCCTCTTCGGCCTTGTGTCTGAACTGAAGCGCGATGAGCACGCCCTTGAAGGACCGAAGCAGGACGAGAGGCATGATGATGGCGAGAGGACCCCACAGGGCAGCGTGCAGCCAGTACGGCGGCGAATAAAGAATCTCGACGATCAGCGCGAGGCCGACCACCACGAATCCGGTGACGAGGATCACGAACACGGCAGGCCCGTCGCCGGAATCGGCGAAGCGGTAGTCGAGGCCGCACACATCGCAGCGCGGGGCAAGCGCAAGATAGCCGGAATAGAGTTTGCCGCGGTGGCAGGACGGGCAGCGCCCGGCAATGCCGGCGAGAATCGTCGAACCCAGTGACGGCACGTGCTCAGCGGCCTGTTCGGCCATGTCGAGTTCCTCAAAGCGAAAGGGCGGCCGCCCGGCCGCCCCCTCCAAATCGGCGAGAGCCGCCGCTACTCCGCGGGATAGTTGCTGCCTCCCCCCCACACATAGATGCAGGTGAACAGGAACAGCCACACCACGTCGACGAAATGCCAATACCAGGCGGCGGCCTCAAAGCCGAAATGTTGCTTCGGTGTGAAGTCTCCGCGTGTCGCCCTGATCAGGCATACGGTCAAGAAGATCGTGCCGACGATCACATGGAAGCCGTGGAAGCCGGTCGCCATGAAGAACACCGAGCCGTAGATGTGGTTGGCGAAGGCAAAGCCCGCGTGGGAATACTCGTAGGCCTGCGCGGTAGTGAACAGAATGCCGAGGATGATGGTGCAGAGCAGACCGAGCTTTAGCCCGCGCCGGTCGTTATGCAGCAGCGCGTGATGCGCCCAGGTCACCGTGGTGCCTGAGGTGAGCAGGATCAGCGTGTTGACGAGCGGCAAGCCCCACGGATTGAAGGTGTGGGCGAACCAGCCGAGACCGGTGACGTCGGTGTCGGCGCTTGGCACCGGCGGCCACTGCCCACCGAGCACTTGCGTCCGCGCATAGGTAATCGCGCTGTCGGGATAGAGCGCCGCGTCGAAATAGGCCCAGAACCAGGCGACGAAGAACATCACCTCCGAGGCGATGAACAGGATCATGCCGTAGCGGAGATGGAGCTGCACGACGGGCGTCTCGTAGCCCTCGTGCGCTTCCCTGATCACATCCCGCCACCAGCCGAACATGGTGAAGATCACGAGCAGGAAGCCGGGGATCACGTACCAGAGGTGCGGCGTGCCGGCCTTCTTCGACATGAAGTACAGCAGCGCGCCGATGGCGAGGGTGAACGCGCCGACCGAGCCTACGATTGGCCACGGGCTCGGATTGACGAGGTGGTAATCGTGTTGTCTCGCGTGGACGTCGGCCATCGTGCTTTCCCTTCTTCCAGAATCTAGCCTTGCGGCGCGGCAGTCGTGCCGGGATCGTTGTCGCTACGGTAGAACGTATAGGACAGACTGATGTCGGTAATGTTCTTGGTGTCCTCGTCGTCGACGATCTTGGGATCGACAAAGAAGGTCACCGGCATCTCGACGCTCTGATTGGCGGCGAGCGTCTGCTTCTTGAAGCAGAAGCATTCGATCTTGGTGAAGTAGCGGCCGGCAAGCTCCGGCGCCACGTTGAATACGGCGGTGCCGCTGATCGGCGCGCTTGTCTTGTTGGTCGCCTTGAAGAAGGCGAGCGCCACCTCACCGATCTTCACGTCCATGACGCGCTGATCCGGCGCGAAGGTCCAGGGCAGCGCACCGTCGACATTGCCGTCGAAGCGGACGCGGATGGTGCGGTCGAGCCCCTCACCCGGAGCGCGCTCGGCGCGCTGCGGCACACCGCCATAACCAGTCGCCTGGCAGAACAGCCGGTAAAGCGGCACTGCGGCAAAGGAGGCGCCGACCATCGCAGCAACGAGAGCAGCAAGGGAAAGCGCCAACAGTCCATGACGCTTCTGCTTGGCTTTGTCGGTCGGGGTCTCGGTCATGTTTTAAGCGCGATCACAGTGGCCGGTCGGCGACGTTGCCGCCAAGCCTGACGATGGTGACGATGAAGAACAGCACGACGAGCGCGGCAAGGATCCAAGCGATGGCGAGGGATCGCATGCGTTGGCGGCGTTTTCGTTCTTGTTCCGCATCTTGCATTACGGCGTCCAAGGGAGCGGCATCACACTGCCGCTGATGGTGAAGCCCTGCTCGACGAGAAGCGCGGCGAAGAGGAGGAGGAGATAGAGAATGGAATAGCCGAACAGGTTCTTGGCGGCGCGGTCGGCCTTCTCGCCTTCCCTCTCCCAATAGCAGTCGAAGGCGAACACCACGAACAGCGCCCCGAGCACCGAGGCGATGGCCGCATAGAACGTGCCGCCGGGGCCGATGATCGCGGGCACCATGCCGAGCGGGGCGAGGATCAGGCTGTAGATCAGGATCTGGCGTCTGGTGGCGTCGGGGCCGCTGACCACTGGCAGCATCGGCACGCCGGCGCGCGCATAGTCCTTGGTCCGCAACAGAGCAAGCGCCCAGAAGTGCGGTGGCGTCCACACGAAGATGATGAGGAACAGCACGAAGGCTTGCAGGCTGATGCTATCGGTGGCGGCAGCCCAGCCGATCATCGGCGGCACGGCGCCGGCGGCTCCGCCGATCACGATATTCTGCGGCGTCGCGCGCTTGAGCCACATCGTATAGACGAACACATAGAAGGCGATGGTGAGCGCGAGCAGCGCGGCTGACAGCCAATTCGCCATCAGCCCGAGGCAGATCACCGAGCCCGCGCCGAGCACGGCGCCAAAATCCCGCGCTTCGAGCCGGCTCACCGCCCCGCGCGGGACCGGCCTCGCCGCGGTGCGCGCCATCTGCGCATCGATATCGGCGTCGTACCACATGTTGAGCGCGCCAGCCGCGCCCGCGCCCACCGCGATGCAGATCAGCGCGGCGATGGCGAGCACCGGATGCATCGAGCCTGGAGCCGCGACTAGGCCGACCAGAGCCGTGAACACCACGAGGAACATCACCCGCGGCTTCAACAGCGCGACATAGTCGGCGACGTCGCCTCCGGCGTCGGCGTGGAACGCCTCACGTGCTACGGGCAATCCGCCGTCGGCCATGCTTCACTCACTCAAATCGATCTCGCCACCCACCCTGCTCATTTGATGCGCGGCAGCGTCTCGTAGCTATGGAAGTTCGGCGGCGAGGGCAGCGTCCATTCGAGCGTGGTGGCGCCGGCGCCCCAGGGATTGGCAGGAGCATGCACCCGGCGGGCAAAGGCCTGGGCGATGCCGTACAGGAACACGAGCAGGCCGGCGAAGGCGATGTAAGAGCCGAGCGAGGCGATGAAGTTCCATCCGGCGAAAGCATCGGGGTAGTCGGCGATGCGACGAGGCATGCCGGCGAGGCCCAGGAAATGCATCGGGAAGAAGGTGACATTCGCGCCGATGAACATCAGCCAGAAGTGCAACTTGCCGACGGCTTCCGAGTACATGTAACCGGTCATCTTCGGGAACCAGTAGTACCAGCCGCCGAAGATCGAGAACACGGCGCCGAGCGACAGCACGTAGTGGAAATGCGCCACCACGTAATAGGTGTCGTGGAACGAGCGGTCGACGCCGGCATTGGCTAGCACCACACCGGTTACCCCGCCGATGGTGAACAGGAAAATGAAACCGAGCGCCCACAGCAGGGGCGTGCGGAACTGTAGCGAGCCGCCCCACATGGTGGCGATCCACGAGAAGATCTTAACGCCGGTCGGCACGGCAATGACCATGGTGGCGAACACGAAATAGGCTTGCGTGTTCACGCTGATGCCGGCCGCATACATATGGTGCGCCCAAACCACGAAGCCGATCACACCGATGGCGACCATGGCGTAGGCCATGCCGAGATAGCCGAACACCGGCTTGCGCGCGAAGGTCGAGACGATCTGGCTGACCATGCCGAAGCCAGGCAGGATGAGAATGTAGACCTCGGGATGGCCGAAGAACCAGAACAGGTGCTGCCACAGCAGCGGATCGCCACCATGAGCGGGATCAAAGAACGCCGTGCCGAAATTGCGGTCGGTAAGCAACATGGTGATGCCGCCCGCAAGCACCGGAAGCGACAACAGCAGCAAGAAGGCGGTTACCAGGATCGACCACACGAAAAGCGGCATCTTGTGCAGCGTCATGCCGGGCGCGCGCATATTGAAGATGGTGGTGATGAAGTTGATGGCACCGAGGATCGACGAGGCGCCGGCAAGGTGCAGCGACAGAATCGCGAAATCCATGGCGACGCCTGGCGTGCCCTTGGTGGTGAGCGGCGCATAGAGCGTCCAACCAGCGCCGACGCCGTTGCCGCCGGGCATGCCCGGCATGAATAATGAGCTGAGCAGCAGAGCGAAAGATGCCGGCAGCAGCCAGAACGAGATGTTGTTCATGCGCGGGAAGGCCATGTCCGGCGCGCCGATCATGAGCGGCACGATCCAGTTGCCGAACCCGCCGATCATCGCCGGCATCACCATGAAGAACACCATGATGAGGCCGTGCGCGGCGACGAACACGTTGAACAC
>JBKOUI010000085.1:0-3586 GCA_046723315.1 Pseudomonadota bacterium
CGATAAGGCCCTCGGCTGCGAGTTGATCGACTGCTGGGATGACGCCTCGGTAGCTATAGGTCGGGCGAAAGTAACGCTGGCTTTCGGTATAGAAGGCGCGGCGACGCGAGTAGGAGATGAAGCGGTCGCCAGCAACTAGCGCCTCCGTGAGGATTTGCGTCCGCGCCTTCATGGCCAGCGGGCTTAGGTCGCGCAAGCCGAGTCGGTTATAGGCGTCGCGCTCGATCGGTCCCCAATTCATCGTCAAGGCTCTGTCGCGCGTGTCCTCGCGGATCATCTGGCGAACAAGAGGATGCAGCGTCAGATCATCACTCATTTGAAATTTCTTTTGGTGAAATGAATTGCAGACAATCGCAGTCGGCCAATAGCTCGATCGCCTGCTCGGGCTCGACGAGGCCGGCCTTGAGCGCCATCGCGACGGCGTCGATATCGGCGACCCACAGCCGCGCGCGCAGTGAGGCACAACGCAATTCAGCGAGCAGATATTCGATCCGGCTCATGCCGCCGCCCTCCGCTTCGCGAAGGCGATGTTGCGCGACTTCACCCACCGCAGCGTGGCGTCAGTCGGCGCAAGCGGTGCGAGCCGTTTGTAGTCCCAAGGCGGGAATACCCCGAACTTGTCCTTGAACTTGTAAGCGACCCAACCGTCGCGGTAGCCCCGCATTTGTGCGATGGCGCGAAGCTCTTGATAGAAGCCGCGACGCTCGGTCTCGCTGTAGACCTGCGCCTGCGCCTTGCCGCCGATCACGAGTCCCAATTCACCATCCGCGAAATCACGATCTCGTCCCGGTCGCGGTGCTGGCATCCATCCACAGGCGTGGCAGGGAGGCGCAGCCATCACCGTCTTGCATGACGGACATTCGCGAAGCTTGGGTTCCTCTCCACGCTCCCGCCGAGCCTGAGTTGGGTTCTCGGCACGCCGGTCAACGTCGAGCGTCCATTCAACGTGATCCTCAGGCAGGCCATGCCGGTAGACGGCGCCGCTGTGGTCGAGGATGACGCAATCGGACTTGCCGTCTGCCGGACGCAGACCGCGTCCGATCATCTGGCGATAGAGGCCCATTTGCTTGGTGGGCCGAGCCAAGACGATGCAGCCGATATCGGGGCAATCGAATCCCTCGGTCAGCACGGCGCAGTTGGTGACGATTTCGGTTTCCCCCGATCTCAGCCGCGCCAAGATCGCATCTCGCTCGGTCTTCGGCGTGGAGCCGTCGAGATGCTCGGCTCGAACGTCGAACTCCAGGAAGGCGTTGCGGATGTGGATGGAGTGCGCGACATCGACCGCGAACGCGACCGTCCGCCGGCGCTCCCCGTGCTTCAGCCAATCGGCAACCACATCTCCGACGAGCTGGTCAGTATTCATCCGCGCCGATAGGGCCGAGACAACATAATCGCCGGTCTGCGTTCGCACGCCCTTGGCGATCTCGCGATCGACCGGCGCGTAGACCTTCGTCGGGACCAGATGCCCGAGCTTTATCAGCTCCGCGATCTGCGGCGCCTCAATCATCGTCTCGAAGATGTTTCCAAGCCCCCGGCCATCCCCCCGGACTGGTGTGGCGGTCAGCCCGATGACGACCGCGTCGGGATAGGCATCGAGCACCTTCTGATAGCTGCTTGCCCGCGCGTGATGCGCTTCATCGATAACCAAGTACGTCGCCGCCGGCATCGGCATCCGGTTCGATCGGATGGCCCGGGCGTGCAGCGTTTGGATCCCGGCAACCTGGACGTTGGCATAGGGCCGCAGCTCATCCTCAAAGCCGGCGAGAACGATGCCGGGATTGACGCCATTGGCGAGCAGTTTGTCGTAGGTCTGCGTGATGATCTCGCGCCGATGGGTGATTACCAGAACGCGGTGGTGGCGCTCGACCGCGCGATTGATGATCTCCGCGCCTACGACGGTCTTGCCGGCCCCCGTGGGGGCGACATAGAGCAGCCTGCGCTTGCCCTCCGAGATTTCGCGCTCGATCTGATCGACGGCGTCCTGTTGGAAGGGGTGCAACTCGATCGCGACGTTCTCCTTGAGCAAGGCAGGCAGGCGAGTCATGACTGCGCGCCGTCAAAAAGGAATTTCGTCGTCAAGGTCTTCGGCCGGCGACTTCTTCTCGCTCTCGGCCGGCTTCTCGACCTTCGGCTTGACCGATAGGCTCAGGAACTTGCCTCCCGTCTTTTTGCTGACCTTGATCCAAGCCGAGAGCCAGTATTCGGTGCCCTCGATGTTGATGCTGCCGCTGTAGTCGCGATCATTGTCCTTAGTTTTCCTGTCGCGCTCGCTGAACAGCACGCCGCGATTAGTGTTGTCGTAGTCAGTCATGTCGGTCTCTCGTGGATTGGTTCGTGCGGCCTCGCAGCAAGCCGCGCCGCTCAAGCCAGTGCAGTGCTTCATCCAGCCCGACAGCGACCCCAGTGATGGCCCCGGCCACCTGCATGGCGGCAATCGTCTCAACCTGCTTCGGTGTCGGCTTGCCGCCCTCGGCTTTGAGCTCGAGGCCGTAGACGCACCCCTGATGGATGGCGATGACATCGGGCACGCCAGGGACGAGGCCCATGCCCTTCAGCATCGCCGCCTCGATCGGCTTGCGGTAACCCCCGTTCGCGGGATGGAAGGCAAACACGCCAGGTGCGCCGCGAGCACGTAGGTGCTGGAACACGCACCGCTGAATTGCTGCCTCAGCTGATCGGCGGCGGGGTCTCATGGCGCGCCCCCGCTACGCTCGACCAGGGCACGAGACCGCAGATGGCCTACTCCCACCGCTACTCCGCCGGTGCTGATTGCATGCCGCCAATCGCGGCCGCCAAATACCTCGCACGCGACGACGTGTGCGGGCGCCCGAACGCGGTGGCTCGACAGCGTTTTTGCCCTTTGTAGGGCCTTGAGTTTGTTTTTGTTTTTTGCGGTGGTCGTCGGAAGCGCGGTGGTGTGGGTCGAAAAGTCGCCGCGAGCGACCTTGGCGGCATAATTTGCCTTCTGGCGACAGCCCCGCGAGCAGTAGCGTTGACCGCGCATCTGACGATCGACGCGGCGCTCACACACCGGACAAATTACCGGCGCGTCCCGCCGAGGAGCTTTGAAGGGGGTTGATTTGGCGACGCTATTGCCCGCCGTTGCCCCATATGCGATATGGCCCATGCCTGAATTCCTTTTGCCGGGTGCGCGCTTCAACGCGGCGGCCCGGCTTTTTCTTTGCCGGGCACCGGCTCGATCGATTGATGTGAGTGACGCGGATCACGCTGGCCGCTCGCTGGCGCGATCCAACATTTGTTCGAGTGCCCGCACGGGGACGCGAAGCAGTCGGCCGATCCTGATCGTCGGGAAGTCACCGCGGGCGGCGGCGTCATAGGCCGCGTTGCGGGACAAGCCGAAATACTTCTTGCCGGCCTGGGGGACAGAGAGGGTTAACGGCGTTTCTTCGCTCATAATCGCTCCTTTAGAAATGCGTCACGGGCTACGCAAGGATAGCCGGTGTTTACCCGCGTAGGGATTGACCGTCAAGGGTTTTTGCGTTATATGTTACGCATTGGCCCAAGATGGCACTAAAGGTGTGGAAAAATGTCGCCTAAGTCCAAAAGGATCCTGCCGGGTAAGCGA
>JBKOUI010000313.1:0-9130 GCA_046723315.1 Pseudomonadota bacterium
GATGTCGCCGACCACAGGGTTGAGCTGTGCGAGCGCAAGCTTGAATGAGTCGGTGATCTTGTTCGGCATGGCAGGAACTTAGAACGAAACTCTCCAACTTGACTCGTCATGCCCGGCCGAGGTGCCGGGCACACACGAATTTACACGGTGCAGCGGACTCAATCGTGCATGGCCGGGACAAGCCCGGCCGGTGAGGACCGGCAATGCGTCGTGGACTACTTGCCGGCGGCAATCGAGATTTCTGGCTCGGGCCGCCCTTCACGCTCCCGTTTCAGCCGCTCTGCCATGATGAAGGCGAGCTCGAGCGATTGGTCGGCGTTGAGCCGCGGGTCGCAATGGGTGAGGTAGCGGTCCGACAGATCGGTTTCGGTGACGGCCTTGGCGCCACCCACGCATTCGGTCACGTTCTGTCCGGTCATCTCGACATGGATGCCGCCGGCATGGGTGCCCTCACTGCGGTGGATGTCGAAGAACGACTCGACTTCCGACAGGATGAGATCGAAGGGCCGCGTCTTGTAGCCGCTTCCCGCCTTGATGGTGTTGCCGTGCATGGGATCGCTCGCCCACACCACCACCTTGCCTTCCCGCTCCACTGTGCGGATAAGGGACGGAAGGTGCTTGGCGACCTTGTCGGCCCCGAAGCGGCAAATGAGGGTGAGACGGCCGGGCTCGTTGTGCGGATTGAGCACGTCGATAAGCTTGAGCAGCTCCTCGGCGCCGAGGCTCGGGCCGACTTTCAACCCAACGGGATTCTTGATGCCGCGCAGGTACTCGATATGCGCCTGGTCGAGCTGCCGCGTGCGGTCGCCGACCCAGAGCATATGCCCTGACGTCGCGTACCAGTCGCCCGAGGTGGAATCGACACGTGTGAAAGCCTGCTCGTAGCCGAGCAAAAGCGCCTCATGGCTCGTGTAGAAGCTCGTGGTGCGAAGCTGCGGCGTATTATCGGCGTTGAGCCCGCAGGCGCGCATGAAGCGCAAAGTCTCGGCGATATGCTCCGCCAGTTCCTGGTAGCGATGCCCCGCGGGGCTATCCTTGACAAAGCCCAGGTTCCACCGATGGACATGCTCGAGATTGGCATAGCCGCCTTGCGCGAAGGCGCGCACCAGGTTGAGTGTCGCCGCCGACTGGCGATAAGCCATCAGCATGCGCTGCGGATCTGCCTTGCGGGCATCCTCCGTAAAGTCGGTGGCGTTAATGATGTCGCCGCGATAGCTCGGCAATGACTTGCCATCCTGCGTTTCCGTCGCGCTCGAACGGGGCTTGGCGAACTGACCGGCAAGACGCCCCACCTTCACCACCGGAGAGCCGCCGGCATAGGTGAGGACCACCGCCATCTGGAGGAACACCCGGAAGAAGTCGCGGATCGCGTCGGCGCGATGCTCGAGGAAACTCTCCGCGCAATCGCCGCCCTGCAACAGAAACGCCTCGCTTGCAGCCACGCGGCCGAGCTTGGCCTTCAGCTCGCGCGCCTCACCGGCAAAGACGAGCGGCGGGAAGGTCGCGAGCTGCTTCTCGACCTGGTCGAGCTGCGCGAGGTCGGCATAGACCGGCGCCTGCTCGATTTTCTTGCTGCGCCAGCTGTCTGGGCTCCAGCGGGGTGCCATCGGAGGGCTCTCCTTGAAAGTGACCGGTATATAGGCGATTGACGGAACGCTGGCTAGGCAGGCCGCTTCATTGCCTGACCTTCTTGAGCATGCCACACATCCTTTAACGTGAGCCCAAGGGACGGCCATGGATCCCCGACATCTCGAGCACGGGCACCACCCGCGCGATATCGCCAGGCGGCTGGAGATCGGGCCCAAGGCGAGCTACCTGCGCGACTGGGTTTATGGCGGCATCGACGGCACGGTCACGACCTTCGCCATCATGGCTGGCGTGGTGGGCGCGAGCCTCCAGACCCGCGTGGTTCTTATCCTTGGTGCCTGCAACCTGCTCGCCGACGGCCTCTCTATGGCCGCCGCCAACTACTCGAGCACCAAGACCGAGATCGATGAATATGAGCAGGTACGCCAAATGGAGGAGCGGCACGTCGATATCGCGCCCGAGGGCGAGCGCGAGGAAGTCCGCCAGATCTTCGAGGCCAAAGGTTTCAAGGGCGAGGCGCTCGACAGCGCCGTCGATGTGATCACCAGCCAGCGGGAGCGCTGGATCGAGACCATGATGACCGAGGAGCACGGCCTGCCGCCCATCACGCGTTCACCCACCCGCTCGGCGCTTTTCACCTTTCTTGCTTTTGTGCTGTGCGGCAGCGTCCCGCTGCTCGCTTACCTTTTTCAGCTTCCGCATCCTCTCCCCGTCGCAACTGTTATGACCGGAGCTACGTTTTTCGCCATTGGCTCGCTGCGTAGCCGCTGGTCGCCGACGCCTTGGTGGCGCGCCGGGCTTGAGACCTTTGTCATTGGCATGGCCGCCGCCATAGTGGCCTACATGGTCGGAGACTTCCTGCAGAAGATTGTTTGACGTAATCAGCTAACTCCCACGCCGGCAAACATGGCACGATAGGGCCCATGGCGATCAAGGAACCAAGCTTCACCGTCGGCATCGAGGAGGAATATCTGCTCGTCGACAAGGACAGCCGCGACCTCGCGCATGAGCAGCCGCCGGAGTTGCTCGCCAAATGCGAGGAGGCTTTGCGCGGTCAGGTCAGTCCCGAATTCCTGCGGTCCCAGATCGAGGTCGGCACACGGGTCTGCAATTCGATGCAGGAGGCGCGCGATCAGCTGATCCATCTCCGCAGCACGGTGGGGCGCATCGCCGACGAGTTCGGGCTTGCGCCGATCGCTTCATCGACTCATCCCTTCGCCGAATGGTCGGCGCAGCAGCACACCGACAAGGAGCGCTACAACGTAATCGCCCACGACCTGCAGCAAGTGGGGCGCCGACTCGTGATCTCTGGCATGCATGTCCATGTCGGCATCGAGGACGACGATCTCAGGATCGATCTGCTCGGCCAGGCGGCGTACTTTTTACCTCATCTCCTCGCACTGTCGACGTCCTCGCCCTTCTGGCAAGGGACGCAGACCGGACTCAAGTCCTACCGGCTGTCGGTGTTCGACGAACTGCCTCGTACAGGGGTGCCCCACCAATTTTCGAGCTATAGCGAGTATGAGCGCACCATCGAGCTTCTGGTAAATGCGGGGCTGATCGAGGACGCCACCAAGATTTGGTGGGACCTGCGGCCCTCGGCGCGCTTCCCCACGCTCGAGATGCGCATCACCGATGTTTGCCCGTTGGTCGAGGACGGCATCGCCATCGCCGCGCTGTTCCGTTGCATCCTGAGGCTGCTCTATCGCCTGAGGCGCGAGAATCAGCGCTGGCGCCATTACCCACCCTTCCTCGTGCGCGAAAACCGCTGGCGCGCGCAACGCTACGGCATCGAGCAAGGGATGGTGGATTTCGGCAAGGGTGCGGTGGTCCCCTTCCCTGTCCTGCTCGAGGAATTGTTCGATCTAATCGCCGAGGATGCCGCCTATTTTGGCTGCATCGCCGAGGTCGCGCATGCGCGCATGATCGTACAGCGCGGCACGAGTGCGGATCGCCAACTTGCCCGCTATGAGGCAATAAAGCAGCTCGGCGGCAGCGAGCAGGCTGCGCTGGTCGGCGTGGTCGACGAGATTGTCGAGGAGACCTTGATGCTGCCTTCAACGGCGCCCGCGCCAAGCGTCGTCGCCGCGAAGGCGTCCTAAAGCGTGGTGGCCATGCCGCCATCGACATTGAGCGCGGCGCCGGTGATGTAGGACGCGTCGTCGGAAGCAAGGAACAGCGCCGCATTGGCGATGTCCTGCGGCGTGCCGAAGCGCCTGAGCGGCGTCTGGGTGAGCAGCGCCTTGGCGACCATCGGATTCTGCAAATAGCGGCCGATCAGTGCTGTTTCGACATAACCGGGAAGCAATGTATTCACGCGGATGCCGTAGGGCGCGTATTCCACCGCGAGGCTCCGCGACAACGCCGACACGGCTCCTTTCGTCGCTGAATAAACGGCCATCTGGCGCGTGTGTTTGCTCGCCATGATCGATGAAAGATTGATGATAGAGGCTTTGCCCGACGCTTTCAGCAGGTCGAAGGCCTCGCGCGCGCAGCGCACCGTGCCATCGAGATTGGTCTTCCAAACCTTGTCCCAAGCCTCGTCCGACAGATGACGGAAGTCGGAGCGCTCGCCGACGCCCGCATTGTTGACCAGCACGTCAAGCCGGCCGTGAGTGTCGGCGATGGCGCTCATCAGCCCTTTCACCTGCGGCGTCTCGGTGACGTCGGCCTCATGCGCCGAAGCCGCGCCATTGCTTTTGACGATGGCTTCCGCGACCTCCTTCGCTGCTTCACCATCACGGTCGGCGACAATCACGGCAGCGCCCTCACGGGCAAAGGTCTCGGCGATGGCGCGGCCGATCCCGGCGCCACCCCCGGTGACCAGCGCGACTTTGTCCTCAAGCCGCCGCATCTGATCCTGCGATAGGCGTGGGCGCTTCCCACTTATGGCGCAGCGTTACGAGCTCTTCGGCAGCCGAGGGATGCAGCGCCATGGTCGCGTCAAGCTGAGCCTTGGTCACACCGAGACGGAGCGCGATCGCCGCCATTTGCACGATCTCGGCAGCGTCAGGGCCCAGAATGTGGAGGCCGACGACCCTATCGGACTTCATCTCGATGACGAGCTTCATCATCATTTTCTCTGTGCTGCCGCTGACCATTGAGCGGAGCGGCCTGAAGCTTGTCTTATAGATGTCTACGGGGCCGTATAACTCGCGCGCCTTCTCCTCCGAAAGTCCAACCGTGCCGATCTCGGGCTGGGAGAACACGGCCGTAGGAATGAAGGCATAATCGACAGCAGTCGGCTTGTTGTTGAACAGCGTCTCGGCAAAGGCGTTGGCATCGTGGATGGCGACCGGGGTGAGATTCTTGCGATCTGTCACGTCCCCCACGGCATAGATATTGCCGACCGACGACTTGGAGAATTCGTCCACCACAACACAATCGTTCACCCCGAGTTTGACGCCGGCCTCCTCGAGGCCAAGCCCAGCGGTAGTAGGCCTGCGGCCGGTCGCCGCCATGACGAGATCGGCAGCCACCGAGCCGCCGCGTTTGAAATGAACGCGGTAACAGCTTTTCTCCTTCTCCACCGAAGCAACATCGGTATCCATGCGAAGGTCGATCCCGCGATCCCGCATGGCTTCCGCCAACCCATCGCGGAGGTCGCTGTCGAAATCGCGCAACACCTGTTCGCCGCGATGAACCACGGTGACATCGACCCCGCAACTCCTGAAGATCGAAGCAAACTCCATGCCGATATAGCCTGCACCGATGATGACGATGCTTCTCGGCAGTTGCTCAAGCTCGAAGCATTGGTTCGAGCTGATCAGATGCTCCTTGCCGGGAACGTCGGGGATCTTGGGATGGGAGCCGGTTGCCACCAAGATAGTCTTGGCGGACATGGCCGCATTGCCGGACCCGAGATGCACCGTATGTGCATCTTCGAGTCTAGCGTGAGTCATGAAGCGATCGACGCCAGCCTTCTCCAAGATCCGGGTATAAACGCCGTTCAGCCGGTCGACCTCACGCCTGACATTGCCGATCAGCGTCGACCAGTCGAACTTCAGGTTTTCGCAAGTCCAACCGAAGCATTCGGCCTCGGCGAACTCGCTGGCGTACTGGCTGCCATAGACGAGCAGTTTCTTTGGCACGCAACCGCGGATCACACAGGTCCCGCCGATACGATATTCCTCGGCGATGCCGACCTTGGCGCCGAGCTCAGCAGCAAGGCGCGCAGCGCGAACTCCGCCGGAGCCCCCGCCAATGACGAAAAGGTCATAATCGTACTGAGCCACCTGGCGTCAGGCTCCCGCGCGGCGCAACAGCTTCACCCCGTCGCTGCCGGCCACGATAGCCAAATCGGCGATACCAAGGAACAGCCCGTGCTCCACCACGCCCGGAATCCGTTTCAATGCGAAGGCGAGAACCTCGGGCTCGGGGATCGCGCCGAAAGCACAATCAACGATGAGATTGCCCTGATCGGTGACGAAAGGCGCTTCCCCTTTCCCCGGCCTAAGCTTGATATCGCCGTGACAGCCGGTCTCAATGGCAATGGCCTCGATCAGGCGCATGGTGGCGAGCAAACCGAAGCGCACCACCTCGACAGGAAGCGGATAGGTTCCGAGCGCCGGCACGACCTTGCTCTCATCGGCAATCACCACCATCCGGTCCGATGCAGTGGCAACAATCTTCTCACGAAGCAGTGCGCCGCCGCCGCCTTTGATCAGGCGGAGCTGATCGTCGATCTCATCGGCGCCGTCGATCGTAAGATGGAGCCGCGGGGTCTCGTCGAGCGTGGTAAGCGGGATGCCAAGACCATCGGCTTGTACGCGGGTCACCTCCGAAGTCGGGACGCAGACGACACCCAGACCTTGTGCGACCCTCTCACCCAATGCGTTGACAAAACGAGCGGCGGTTGACCCGCTGCCGAGGCCGAGCTGCATGCCGTCCTCGACGAGATCGAGAGCCGCTCGCGCCGCGCTCTCCTTGAGGTCGTCAGTCTTGAGCAAGCCTCTCCCCGGATATGGAAGCCGCCAATCACCCGCCGCTCTCTACGCCGCCGCTTGCACGCTCGCAAGGCGCGTGTGAGAGAACGCGGATGCTAAAGGGCTCAACCATCGTATTCGATCTCGACGGCACGCTCGTCGACACCGCCCCGGATTTGACCAATGCAATGAATCATGTGCTTACGCGTCGCGGCCACGCCGCCGTGCCGGCTGCAACCGTCCGCTCGGCGGTGGGACACGGCATACGGGTCATGATCGAGGAGACCTTGCGCAGACTCGGAACAGCCGACGATGTCGACGAACTGGTTGCCGAGTTCCTCGTGCACTACAAGGCAAATATCGCACGGCAGAGCCGCCCCTTCCCGGGGAGCGTCGCGGCGCTGGAGCGTCTGACGAACCAGGGTGCGAGGCTCGCGGTGTGCACCAACAAGCGAGAGACCTTGAGCCGGCTCCTCCTGCAAGAGCTTGATCTCGAACACTATTTCTCGGCTGTCGCAGGCCGCGACACCTTCGCCGTGGCAAAACCGGATCCCGGTCATCTTACCGGCGTGATTGCACTCGCCGGCGGCGACACCGCACGCGCCCTAATGGTGGGCGACAGTGACATCGATGTGCAGACCGCCAAGGCGGCAGGCGTTCCGATCGTCCTGGTGAGCTTCGGTTACGGACCAACGCCTCGCGGTACAGTTGAAGCCGAGGCAACGATCGATCATTTCAACCAGCTCGAAGTGTGCGCTGCAACACTACTCGGCGCAAAAATGATGCGGCATGCACGTTCCTGACACGCCCTAATACCGCCCAAGATCAGCCCTATTTCGACCCGGCAGCTCTCAACGAAGAACCATAGTCAAAGCACACTTTGACGCCTGTAAGTGAGAGGGACTTCAGGAACTTAGAGGGAGAGAGGGAAATGCTGAGGCGTGTCGTAATCGGCGTCGCAATGCTCTGCTTTATGGGGGGAGCCGCTTATGCCGTTGATGAAGAGCCGGCGGATAACGAGTGCAGCGATCAGGTCGCCAGCACTGATGAAGCCGTGCAAACCAAGATCGACGCCAATGCGCTGAGCGATGCCGATCAACAAAAGGTCAATCAGCTTCTCGACGAGGCGGATGCGCTTTGCACCGAGGGGAAATTCCAGGACGCAAGCGCGAAGCTGACGACCATCAACGGCATGATCAACAAGAAGTAGCATGAAGTTCGCCAAGGGCCGGCGGCAGCACGCTCTGCCTGTCGGCCTTCGTCCCTGCCAAGCGCGGACCGAGGCAGCGCATAAGACGTTGCCCATCGCCGCCATCGTGCTGGCCGCGGCGCTTTGCTGTTCGCCGCATCGCGCTTCGGCGCAAGATGCACAGTCGCAAGCGCCGCAATCAACCGAGAGCAGCAAGGCGGATCGGGCTGTGCCCGCGGACTCGGGCAACAAGCAGGAAGAAGACTCTCCCGATGCCGCCTGTATCCGGGAGCTCGCAGCCTCCGAACAGGCCTTTCAAGCCAAGCTCGACGCCAAAGCTTTGAGCGAGGCCGATGCCGAGAAGCTTACCCAGCTCTTGGACGACGCCGATGCTGCCTGCAGCGAAGGAGATGTCAGAGAGGCGAGGCAAAAGCTCGAAACCGTCAACCAGACAGTCGCCAAAGCGAAATGAAGCGCGCTTCCTTGACTTACCAGAGGCGCAATCGCTAAATCCGGGCTGACACCCGAAGCGGGCGGTTAGCTCAGCTGGTAGAGCACTGTGTTCACATCGCAGGGGTCACTGGTTCGAGTCCAGTACCGCCCACCATCGTAAGCTCTTGCTCTGATTCAACTTTAAGCAAGAGTGCTGCTCCTCGCAAACGGACCGAAATCTCAGCTGTCACAGCTCAGTCACAGCAAGAGGTTTCCCCATGGCTACAATCCGCAAGCGAGGAGCTAAATGGCAGGTCCAAATCCGGAGGGTCGGTGTCAGACCAATTTCGCGTTCGTTCAACATACGCAAAGATGCCGAAGCCTGGGCCCGACAAATGGAAGTGCATGCTGACCGGCGAGACCTACCAAGTGACCCCAAGTCCCATCAGCGGGTGACCCTCGGTCAACTGGTTGAGCGTTACCGAGACACGGTGAGCGTGAAAAAGCGAGGCTATGAGGTTGAGCGGATCGTGCTCAACGCATTTCTTCGACACCGCATCTGTCGCAAGCCGCTCTCTAACATTACAGCCGAAGACTTTGCCTCTTATAGGGACGAACGCCTGAACAAGGTCAGGACCAGCACCCTTCGACGAGAGTTCTCGTCAATCCACCATTTGTTTGAAGTGGCGCGAGACGAATGGGGTCTGCCGCTTCAATCAAATCCGCTCGCTAGAGTTCGCCTTGGTGCCGCTACCAACGCGCGAGAACGAAGGCTGAAGGCCGGAGAGCTTGAGAAGCTCATCGAGGCTGGCCGATCCTGTCGAAACGGATGGGTGCTTCCTGCAATCCTCTTTGCAATCGAAACGGCGATGAGGTGAAATCCTAGCGTTAAATGGGAGCACATCCGCAACGACGAACAGTCGCTACTCATTCCTCAAACCAAAAACGGATATCCCCGTATTATTCCCTTGTCCCCAGGAGCATTGGAGCTGCTCTC
>JBKOUI010000181.1:0-6048 GCA_046723315.1 Pseudomonadota bacterium
GTGTTGGCGTCGTAGATTCCGGCGCGCAGCGAGATGAGCGAGCGCAAGCCCCATGATCCGCCCATGCCGAGATAGCCGAGGATGTTGTACTCACCGCCGATCGAGAGATAGCCGCCCCAATAGGTCGTATCGAGCGATTCGCTGTATTTGATCTCGTTCGTGTCGAAGCCGTCGCCGCGCAGGTCGAGCCTGTTGTCCTGATCGATGCCTCTCGCATCGACACCCACACCAACATAGGCGAAACGGAAGAGATAACCGCCGGAGTCGGGAACGGGCTCGGCGCCTTTGCCGAACCGCGCCTCGCCGCCCACGCCCCAATAATCCACGTCGCGGTTGGTGCTGGTCCTGAACTGCTCGAAGCCGAAGCTGTCGAGTTGGTTGGGATTATCGACGATGTTCTCGGCAGTGCAGCCGAGACTGCCGGTCGAAACGCAACCTTTGCGGTCGGTATCGGTGACATTGGCGAAGAAACCCGAGACGACACCCGTTACAGGCGTCGCGCCCCAATAGCCGAATGGAGTCTCGATCGAACCGGCAAACGCTCCGCCGTAGTCGTCGAGATCGCTGTTGGTCTGCTTGCGGACGGCAGCTCCCTCCTCGTTCACCTTGAAGGTGAAATCGATATCAGGGAGCGAGAGGAGCTGGGCGCCGCCGCCGATGGAAATGGTGGTACCGCCATAGGTCGCGGTCACCGGGACCGGCGCCGCGCCTTGCGCCCATGCCACCGATGCGGGTCCCGCGACGAGTAGTGCGCCCGCGAGTAGCTGCGCGATCTTACGCATGGACGCCCCCCGGCCGATCCAAGATCCGAGACACCATAGCATCAAGCCGGAAGGGTGGGTGTGTCCCTCCGGCCACAGCCGGGACCTGCGCAACCGAAGCTAAGGATAACGCTAGGCGTGAGGGGCGAGGATTACTTCAGCGACTCGGCATAGGTCGGCGCGGGACCAGGCGGCGGCCCGCCGAAGCTGATATTCAGCCTCAGCATAGTGCGCGCAGCAAAAGCGCTATCGTCGTCGATGCGTGTCGGGCGGTCATCGCTGGCGTAACGCATCTTCGGAGCCGACGAGATGTACTCATAGTCGGTCCACAGCGAGAGACTGGTGCGCGGGCCCAATTGTTTGCGCGTTTCGAACGACACGCTGCCGATAAAGGCGAGGTCGTCGTCCGATTGGGACAGCCTGGAATTGAACGGGAAGAAGTTGAAGGCGAAGCGGCCGTCATAGTCGGTATCGGCGTTATAGAGGCCTGCCTTCACGTTGAGGAAGGTGCGCAATCCGAAGCGGTCCATCAGGCCGCCGGTGCCGAGAAAGCCGAGACTGTATTCGCCGCCGAACCCGATATAGCCGCCGGCATAGGTGGTATCGAGGCTTTCCCTGTAGGTGAATACGTCGGTGCCGGCGAGCGAGTGGCCTCGCAGCTTGTTGTCCTGATCGATGCCGCGGACGTCGGCGCCGATGATGAAATAGTCGTTGCGGTAGAGATTGGGCCGCGTCTCTACGGGCTGGGGATTGCCGAATTTGAACTCGGCCTGTCCGCCCCAATAATCGACATCGCGATCGGTCTTGGTGCGAAGCGTCGGCCCGGAGGCGGTTACCACTCCAGTCGGATCAACCACAACGCCACCCGTTCTGGTGGTTACGGTATCGTCGCCATCAACGCCGGACCAGAAGCCTTTGACGCCGCCGGTCACGCGGTAGCCCCACCAATAGCCGAGCGCCGTCTCGACGCCGCCGCCGGTCGACCCGCCGTATTCGGCGAAATCGCTGTTTTTCTGGCGGTGAAAGTCGCCGGGATTGCCCTTGCCGGTGAACCTGATGTCGGGAAGGCTTAAGTACTGGACGCCACCGCCAGCCCAGATCGTGGTGCCGCCGAAAGTCGCGGTGGTGAAGTCCTGAGCAGAGGCCGCCTGGGCGAATGCGCCGATGCCAAATGCCGTGGCTGCGATCAGATAAACCGTTCTTTTCATGCTGTTCCTGCCAGGTCCGCGCGGGCCGAGACCATACCAGCTTGGAAACTTACGGAAGGCTTATCTGTCGCTGCCATAAGCAGATTTCGCCGGCGCGTGGCCGAAAAGTCACAACACTGACCATCAGCCCTCAGCCAATCAGTCCGCTCCCTTTGGCGAGTTGGCGGAGGGGAGTCTCGGGCCGGGCGCCGATGTGACTGATGACCTCGGCTGCGGCGAGACTCCCGAGCCGGCCGCATGTCTCGAGGGGAAGGCCTCTGGTCAGGCCGTAAAGAAATCCCGCTGCATAGAGATCGCCGGCACCCGTTACGTCGACGACCTCGGCGACGGGTTCCGCGGCAATCTCGATGGTCTCGCCCGAGGCAACGATCACCGATCCCTGCTCGGAGCGGGTGAGGACCGCCATCTCGCAGTCCTGGAGCGCGGCATCGGCAGCCGCCTCGAAGCTGTTCACCTGGTAAAGGGAGGTGATCTCCTTCTCGTTGGCGAACACGATATCGGCGCCCTCTCTCACCAATCTGCGAAAGTCGTCGCGGTGACGGTCCACGCAGAAGGCATCGGAGAGGCTGAGCGCGACCTTGACCCCCACTTTGCGCGCGCGGCGTGCCGCGTCACGAAACGCTTCTTTCGCGTCGTGACGGTCGAACAAATAACCTTCGAGGTAGATGATCTTCGAATTTTCGATCAGCGCCTGGTCGATATCGGCGGCGCTGAGGTTGACGCTCGCGCCGAGGAACGTGTTCATGGTGCGCTCGCCGTCGGGCGTCACCAGGATGAGGCAGCGCGCCGTCGGCGCCCCGTCGATTGCCGGCGCGGTATCGAAGGCCACACCCTGCGAACGGATGTCGTGGCGGAAGATGCCGCCGAACTGATCGGCGGCCACCCTACCGATGAAGCCGCATTTCGCGCCGAAGGAGGCGAGGCCGGCGATGGTGTTGGCGACCGACCCGCCCGACCGCTCTACCGCGGGGCCCATGGCGGCGTAAAGGCGATTGGCCTCCTCGGCATCGATCAGCCGCATGAAGCCCTTAGCGAGATCGTGCTTCGACAGAAAACCATCGTCGCAGCGGGAAATGATATCGACGATGGCGTTGCCGATGCCGACTACGTCGTAACGCTTTTCAGCCATGTGTTGAGCCGCTCCTTCCCCTGGTATCACGCGGGACGGCCACTATATTCGCCCGCTGGAGTTCGAGACCAGTCATGCTCACTGCCGCAGGTCAAGCTTTCCAAGAATTGTTCACGCCGCCATTCCGCGCGGTGTTGCTCAAATGCGTGGGTTTCACCATCGCGCTGCTCGTCCTGCTGATCGTCGGCATCGAGTGGACCTTCAGCCATTTCGTGCAATGGCCGAGCTGGATCGAGAAGACCATCGAATGGCTGGGCGGCCTCGCGCTCGTGGTGGGTTCGATCTTTCTCATTCCGCCGGTGAGCTCGCTGATCGCCGGCCTCTATGTCGACGACATCGCAGCAGAAGTCGAGCGCACATCGTTTCCGCAAGATCCTCCCGGGAAGGAGCTCGCCACGTTGCCGGCGATCGGGCTCGCGCTCAAGTTCTTCCTCGTCGTGCTCGCGGTGAACATTCTCGCGCTGTTTCTCCTGCTCGTTCCCGGCATCAATCTCATCGCCTTCTATCTCGGTAACGGTTATCTGCTCGGCCGCGAATATTTCGAGCTTGCTGCCATGCGCCACATGCCGACGGCCGACGCCAAGCAATTGCGCAAGGCGAACCGCATCACGGTTCTGCTGTGCGCCCTCATCATTGCTGCCGTGGCCTCGGTGCCGATCCTGAACTTGATCACGCCGCTGTTCGCTACCGCCTTCATGGTGCGCATCTATAAGGGCCTCTCTCGCGCCTCGGGCTTGCGCGTCGCGCCTCGACCTATTTCCTAGGCCTCTCGTGGTCACGCCAAAACTTCCCGTCGGACCGAGTCCGCGAGGCTTAAGGGGGGGGGGATGGCGCGCCGAAAAGCGCAAACCTGTGGTTCGTGCCTTACGGCACGTGGGCGCCTCTCGGCGCGCCAATCACGGCGTCCATACGGCACCGGGCCCAGTCCGGTCCGTCACACTCGAACGCGCCGACCGATCCTTCAGCCAGCTCCTGGCGGGGGCTCCTATTGGCCCCGGAGGGAGCTCCGATACCGCCCGAGCGCTCATGTTGCGTACACGAGCCCGCAGGCGCCGCACCTCGTCCCGCCGTCACGAACGCCTCGCGATGACGCCCTTCAACTGGACGAGGTGGCGGCAGGATAGACGCAGTTTTATTCGCGGGGATAAGTTCTCTGCGCTTTTCGCTTCGAGGCTCTCCCGAGGTCTTGCAAGACAACGCAATCGGGTCCCGCACCGCCTGAGCACAATGAGTCACAGTCAGCCACGAATTTGGCGATGCCGCGCTCGAGGGCTCGAAGCTCCTTAAGTTTCGATCGCACTTCGGTGAGATGCTCGTTGGCGAGATCGCGCGCGTGGAAGCAGGAGCGCTGTCGATCCTGAACGAGCTCGACCAGTGCGCGCACGCGATCGATCGAAAAGCCAAATTCGCGACAGCGGCGAATGAAGTTGAGCCGCGTCACATCCTCGTCAGCATAGGTGCGTTGACCTCCAGACTGTCGCTCCGCGCGTGGCAACAAACCGATCTCTTCGTAGTAGCGGATTGTCGGAGCATTGGTTCTCGCGCAGGTCGCCAGTGCGCCGATTCGTAGCCGAGCCATTGCAATCCTCCGTGTTGAGGACCCCCTTGAAGCTCAAGTTACTTGAAGAATTATGTTCTCTCAAATCGGGATGCGCCCGCGAGGATCAAGAGCGAGGTCGAACCATGGGAAAACAACAAGCAACCATTTCGAACGTCCCAATCGCCTGCACGCTAAGCGCCGCCGATTACCGGGAGCGGCTTGCAGATATCGCTGAACTCGCTCGCGATGCTCTTAGAAGTTACGAACGAGATGGCCTCGTCCTGCGTCTGCGATATGACGGGGCCTCTGCCGATCGCGTCAAGGAGATGGTTAGGCGAGAGCAAGAGTGCTGCGCGTATCTCATATTCGAGCTTCGAGAGGAGGACGCGGACATCGTCGTCACCATCTCTGCGCCGGAGGAGGCAAGAGTCGCCGCCGAAGCAATGTTCGACCAGTTTATCGCGCCAAAAGAAGCCGGCACGAAGGGACCGGCCCGCGTCGCCCTGGCGTGCGCCGGCGCAGCGGTAGCTTGCGGAGCGGCTTGTATCGCGCCGCTTGCCCTTCCCGCGGTCGTGCTGGCCGGCGCGGGAACGATGCTCGCCTGGCTAACGGAGGCGCATAGCTGGATGACGATTCTTGCCATCGTCGCTGTAGCCGTCGCATGGCTATGGATTTGGTTCCAAGCCGTCCGGTCGAACATGAGACCGGCGGCCTCGACGCTCAACATCATGAGCGTTGCCACATTGCTCTTGGCTTTAGCGGTCGCATGGCCCCTCATTGAGGGGCAAATCGCGTGGGAGTTGACGCGGTAAGGGCAGGCGCCGCACCTGGCCGATTGGCGTCAAAACAACAACGGTCTGAGGAATGGCGGCGATTATCCCGCTGGCGGATAGGGGTCCTTGCCGAAAGTCCGCTCCTCGCGAAACTGCATATCCTCTCCTTGGACGAGGAATTGTGACAGGCCACCCCTCTTATGCACCTCGTGTGCCTGATCGATCGCGTCCTTGAGGGCCGCGGTTTGACTGTTGTAGGGCTTCGAGTGTTGTCCGTTATGTTTGATCTTCCAGCGGGCTTCGTGGAGCACCACGAAGAATTGCCCTCGGGCCATGGCTTCCTTCTGATCCCCGGCCGCGAAGTCCAAATGTGGTCTCGTCTGAGGAAGTTCCGCCGGCGTCGCTCAAGGCGATCGGATGGACTTCGCCTTCCAAAAAAACCTCTATCAGTTCTCCACGGGCACCAGCCTTCCTGGCGGAGTGCAGTGCGTCGAGCAACGCCTCTTGCTGGGTCCGATAGCGAGCAGATAATCCTTCGCGTCGTCGAATCTTCCACTCGCCTTCATGGAAGACGATTATGTATCGATCGGGTCTCAACGCCTGATCACCTTAGCGGTTTGGGGAGCCGGCATGGCTG
>JBKOUI010000063.1:0-13271 GCA_046723315.1 Pseudomonadota bacterium
AGAGCAGCCAGCCCGATAGGGCGACCCATTGCAAAATCCAGATCACGAACCCAGACATGACAATCGAGAAGCCGATTCCGCCCCCGAACACCCGGCTCTGAAACACGTAGTCACCGCCCGAGCGCGGCAGCGCCGTCGATAGCCAGACATAAGCGAGTGCGATGGGTATCTCGAAGATCATGGCGAGCAGGATGCCCCATACAAGCCGCCCGCCGGGGAGCGCCCCCGGCGCCCAAAGATAGGTCCAGGGGAAGATGAGACCCATCGTCAGGATGTTGTAGATGAACGCCGAATACGGCGACATCACCCGCACGAGTCCCGACGACTTTCGGGTAAAGACTTCCGGTCTTGCTGCAGCCACTGCCATTTTGCCCCTCCATCAATTCGAATTCGAATTTTGCTCACGCACCGGCATTTCAGCCGGCCGTCAGCTGATAGCTTTTCACCTCATCCCTTGCCAAAGTAAGCAGACAGCCGCGCAGCACGCCTTCACCATATTCGCTGCCGGGATTTACCGAGGTGGTCCGGCCGATTTTGACCACGCCACCGGATTCATGAATGTGCCCGTGCAGGCTGAGCAGCGGCTGATGGGTTTCGATTGCCCGGCGCACTGCCTTGCTCCCAGCGCCATGGAGCACGACTTGGCCTGCCTTGACGATCTGCGTTGGCGGGTCGGTGTCCCAATCCAACATGGGACAGGTATCCAACGTCGAATCGACCGGTGGGACGTGCAGATTGAAGATGGCATGCTCGGAGTCCGCCACCTGTTCGGCTAACCCCTCGATGATCTCGCCAAGATCCTCGTCGTCGATTTCGCGTGGTGTTTTCCATGGCGTGCGGTTGCTGAATCCAACGCTGATCATCGTGTGATGATCGTCGACCTTCACCTCTTTGCCCTCGCAGTAGACGATGGATCGGGTGTTGGCCTCTTTGAACAGCTCCAGCACTTCTGGATCGTCGTCATTGCCGCCCATCACGAAACATTTGACTCCGCTGCCGGCGAGTCGCGTCTCGGCGAGTTCGATCCAAGATGCGAGCCGTTCGCGGGCAAGATCATGAAACAGGCGGTCGATGGCCGCGGCGTCAGACTTGATCGCCTTATACTCGTCCTCGTCCATGACCTTGCTGTAATAGCCGAGGGTTCCAAGCCGCTCCTCGAACGCCTGAAGCTCGGCTTGCCCGTTCAGACGCTCGGTCCTGCCCATGAGATGGGCGCGAAAGCCCCCATTGCCCTCACGGATAACAGGAATGGCGAGCTTGCCGACAACGTCGCCGCCCATGACCAAGACGTCGGCTTCGTAGTGGTTCGCGGCATTGATAAATTTGCGGAAAATACGCTGCGAGCCGTGGAAATCGGAGGCAAAGAAGAGACGCGTCAGTTTCCCGTTGACCTTAGAAGACGTGTTCGTTCGAAACCAAGACATAAGAATGTCTGCCGCCCGAGTTTTTCGGGCGCTTGATCTCAGCCCCGCAAAACTCGATCACTCTACACCTTGCGGCCGCGAAGGCAAAACGTCGCAGCGTTTCTGGCGGCCCAGATTGGGCTACCGGCTGTCGCTTTTGGCCCATCGGTCCGAAGCGAGCTTTAGTTCTTAATGCGCGACATCTTGGGGTCGTAGAGCGGCTCGAGAAACGCCTCGGCTGGCACGCGTACCGTGGCGACCTCGAGCTCGTAACGACCGGAGAGCACCATGTTGCGGTCGACGCCGTTTTCCGGATCGCGGACATAGCCATAACCAATTGCGCGGCCAACCGTATAGCCGTAGCCGCCGCTCGTGAGCCAACCGACACGCTTGCCATCGCGATAGATGGTCTCCCGTCCCAGGAGCACGACCGAGGGATCGGCGGTGAACCCGGCAAGCAGGCGCGGCAAAGGCTTTGCGGCCTGAATGGTAAGCGCGTCGCGTCCCCGGAATGGTGCGTTCGATTTCAGGTTCGTGGCCCAGGCGAGGCCAGAAACAAGCGGCGAGTGATCAGGACCGATATCCCCACCCCAAGCGCGATAGCCCTTTTCCAGCCGTAGCGACTCGATGGCACGGTAGCCGGCGTTGGCGATGCCGTGCACTTGCCCTGCCGCCATCAGTGCGTCGTAAACACTGAGAGCAAACTCAACGGGAATGTGCAGCTCGTAGCCGAGCTCGCCGACATAGGTGACACGAAGCGCCAGAACCGGCGCGCCGGCGAGAGTAACTCGCCTCGCCCTGCCAAAGGGAAAGGTAGCATTGGACATATCGTGACCGGTCAGAGTCTGAAGGACGTCGCGCGACCGAGGACCCATCACTGAAAGAACGGCATAGGATGAAGTGACATCGATCAGCCGAGCATCGAGGCCCTCTGGGATCGAGCGCGCGATCCAGTCGAAATCGTGCGTGGCGAAGCCGGTACCGGTGACGATGTAATATTCGGTTTCAGACAGCCTGCTCACTGTCAGGTCGCATTCGATACCGCCGCGATCATTCAGCATCTGTGTATAGGCGAGATGTCCGGGCGGCCTCGCAACATTACCGGCCGCGATCCACGACAGCGTCTTTTCCGCATCGCGTCCCGTCATGAGGAACTTGGCGAACGAGGTCTGGTCGAACACCGCAACGCGCTCGCGACAGGCTCTGTGCTCGCGGCCAACAGCGTCGAACCAGTTCTGACGCTGGTAGCTGTATTGGTCCTCGGCCTTGTCGCCGCTCGCAAGATCGGCAAACCAGTTTGGCCGTTCCCAGCCGAGCTTTTCGCCGAAACAGGCTCCCTGCCTTTTGAGCCTCTCGTAGAGAGGCGAGCGGCGCAGCGGGCGGCCGGAGCGATATTCTTCGTACGGCCAAGCCATCGTGTAGTGCTTGGCATACGCCTCGAGAGTGCGCGTGCGCACCCAGCCTGTATCGTGGTGGTTCTTTCCGAAGCGACGGATATCGACCGGCCAGAGATCGAAGGGAGGCTCGCCCTTGGCGACCCACTCGGCGACCGCCATTCCCGCACCGCCGCCCGACGCGATGCCGAACGCGTTGAAGCCGGCGCCGACAAAAATGCCGCGCACTTCGGGAGCCTCGCCAAGAATGAAGTTACCGTCAGGCGTGAAGCTTTCCGGTCCGTTGATGAATTGCTTGATGCCGGCCGTCTGCATGGCGGGAACGCGGCCGATGGCAAGCTCGAGCAGAGGTTCGAAGTGCTCCAGGTCGTCTTCAAGAAGCTGGAACTCGAAGCGATCGGGAAGGCCATCGACGGCCCAAGGTTTGGGATTGGGCTCATAACCGCCCATCACCAGTCCACCCACTTCCTCTTTCCAATAAGTGAGGCGGTCGGGGTCGCGCAGTGTCGGAAGGTTTGGCTTCACCCCATCAATTGGCTCGGTGATCAGATATTGGTGCTGCACCGATACGAGCGGAATGTTGACACCGGCCATCCGTCCGATGTCTCGCGACCACTGACCGGCGCAAATCACGAGCTTGTCGCAAGCGATGCGGCCCTGATCGGTGACGACGGCGCGCAAATGACCGCCGCCAGCCTCGATGCCAGTGACACTTACCCCCTCAACGATTGTGACGCCCCCGGCACGTGCGCCGTTGGCTAGCGACATGGTGATGTCAGAGGTGGAGGCTTGCCCATCGGTCGGAAGAAACGCCGCACCGATCACATCGTCGACCTGCATCGGCGGCCACAATGCTTGCGCCTCTTTCGGGCTCAGCAAATGCATCTCGAGTCCGAAGGACGTGGCGGTAGTTGCCTGCCGCTTCACCTCGGTCCAGCGCTCGGCGTTGCAGGCGAGCCGCAATCCGCCATTGCGTTTCCAGCCAGTGGCGAGGCCCGTCTCCTTTTCCAGCCGGTCGTAAAGAGCGACCGAATAACCGAGAAGCTGGGTGATGTTGGCGCTGGTGCGCAACTGTCCCACCAGGCCCGCGGCGTGCCAAGTCGAGCCGCTCGTCAGCCTGCCGCGCTCGAGAAGAAGCACGTCGGTGAGACCCATTTTGCCGAGGTGGTAGGCGACCGAACAACCGACGATGCCGCCGCCGATGATGACGATCTTTGCTGACGATGGCAGGGCGCTCATGCGCCCTCGATGGTTTGAAAGGCGGCGTAAGCAGCCTCGAAGCGGCGCAAATTCTCGGCAGTATAGGCGGTGTAGTCAAAATCGACGGTCGAATAGATCTCGGAAACCATGCTCCACATGGTCTCACGCAATAACGATGCGGCCGTCATGGCCGCGGCACGCCGCCGTAGCTCATCGTCGACGGGCTTGTCGAAATAGAGATAAAGCGCCTGCTCCGCCTGTTCGGTGGCAAGCTCACTGTTGGACGCAAGACCGCCGAGATCGAATAGCGGCGAATTGAACCCGGCATAATCCCAGTCCACGAGCCACAGCCTGCGCCCGTCATCGATGAAGTTGGCGGCGAGGAGATCGTTGTGGCCGAACACGACATCGATGGGACCGACCGCAGCCTCGAGGCGCGCGGCGCGCGTGAGCAGGTCGGATAGCGTTGGCGCATAGCCGCTGCCGCCTTCGTGCAGCGTGTGCGCATAATCGCGCACCACATGGAACACCCAGAACATGGCGGCCGGCCCGCGCAGATGTTGCGGAATGTCCCGATGACACCGCCGCACCATGTCGATCAAGCGTTCCAGATTGGTCGGATTGCGCACATCCTCAGGCGTGAAGGTGCGACCCTCGATGAAATCGAGCACGAGAATGCCTGGTTCCGCGTGCACGACGCGCGGACTCAAGCCCGCCAAATGGGCCGCCTTGCTCGCAGCCAGCTCGTTGGCGCGCACGATCCCGTGGACGGGGATGTCGCTGCCGACCCGCACCACATAGCTCTGTCCACGATCTTCGACGGTGAAGTTCTTATTGGTGATGCCGCCGGCGAGCGGGCGAGGCTCGACTTGCCCGGCCCAGATCTCAAGCGCGGCTATGCGGGCCAACGAACGCTCGCTCAACGTGTCAACGCTCACGCATGACCCTCCCAAGCGAAACCGGCCAGATCCGTGTCGCCGGCCCTACTCGCAGAAGTCCCTCATTGCTGGTCAAATGCAGCCGAGGTGGCAAGAAAAAAAGGGCGCCGTGCGGGCGCCCCTTGAGGTGGGAAGTGCTTTTTGGGGAAGTTGTGAAGCTCTAGAAAGTCGCCTTGATGGTTCCGACCGCGCGCGCGTCGCAGTTGTGCTGTCCGCCGCTCTGGGCGAGGCACTGCGCGTCATTGTAGTCGGTGTCGTAGTACCGGATATCAGCCGACCAGTGGTCCAAGAAGCCGAGGGTCAGGCCCGCGTTCCAATAGACGTAATCGTCGGCATTCTTTTCGTAGGACTGAATCCAACCTGCCCGCTGATACTGGGGGTGAAGAAGTTCCAGAGCTTGTTGGAGAAGGTATAGCCGACCGTTCCGTCGATCGCATCAGAGTCGCCAAAAAATTGGAAATTGTCCGGCGACCAATAGTTCATCACGGCGATGCTCCAGGGCCCACTCGCCCAGGTCCCGCCGGTTTTCAACTCGAAATAGGCGATTTCGTCGTTGGCGCCCGGATAGGTATAGGCGAGCCCGGCGATGTTGAAGGTGATGTTGTTCCACTTGGGCGTGATGCCGATACCGTAGTCGATCTCGATGTTGTCGCCGAAGTCGGTATTGGATCCCCAAATGTAGGCGTACCACATGCCATAGGTCAGATCGAACTCGGGCTGCACCGCAGGTAATTCATCCGTGTTCGAAATGCTGCGGAACATGTAGTCGGTGGTGAACGATGCGGACCCCGTGAGCGTGAGTTTGTTGTCTCCGGCGTAGGCCGGCAAAGCCAACCCCACAGCAAGCGCCGCGCCCAGAATGCCAAGTTTGATTTTCCCCACTTCCCTGCGCCGAGCCATTTTTCAGTCTCCTGATTTATCGCTGTCCCTGCGATCGAATAGTCAGGAGGCGCCCCGCACTCCGTGCCCGCGGTGCAACGTCCCCCGTTCATTTGTCACAATATGCCCGCCGACCCTGGAAGCAACGGAAAAGCTCGACTTTCTCAAAACAACTGTGCAGGTGTGACTATTCTGCAATGGTCCAAGCGGATTGATGCCACATTGGGCTTGTGCGCATGTTTGTGGCGTTTCTGTTACTTTGGAAGTCTGCTTAGAAGAACGGCAATTGCCCAAAGCTCAGGCGAAGATCAATCGACTCATTGATTCATTTGGTTGCCTTTTCTTGCTCCCACGACTTCTGCGACAGTTGGGCTAAGCCTTGTGAGCATCTCGGTGCCCGCCTAGAGTTAGCCCGCACCTCAGAAATCTGCTTTTAGCGAACCGATTCGCTGCTCATTCCCGCAAGAAACATGGCGCGCGATAAAGATTCTCGGACCGTGCTGGTGACCGGCGCGGCAAGGCGGCTTGGCCGAGTCATCGCTCTTGATTTTGCCCGTCGCGGCTGGCGCGTTGGGGTGCACTACCATGCCTCCTCTGATGAGGCTTCGGGCCTTGTCGCTGAGATCGATGGGATGGGTGGTCGCGCTGCTGCGCTTCAGGCCGATTTGGCGGAAATCGACAGTCTCAGGCCTCTAATTGCGGAATGCGACGACCGGCTCGGGCCACCTACTTGCCTCGTGAACAATGCCGCGTGCTTCAATTGGGACTCAATCGCTACCCTCGACCTGGAGAGCTGGCAGGATCATCTCCAAGTCAACCTGCGGGCTCCGGTCTTCTTGACTCAGGCCTTCGCTAATCAATTGCCGGAGGGTGCCAGCGGCAATGTCATTAATGTCATCGACCAGAAAGTCTTGCGCCTCAATCCAGATTTTTTCTCCTACACGATCGCCAAGTCAGGCCTTTGGACGGCGACGCAAATGCTGGCCCAGGCGCTCGCACCGCGCATCAGGGTCAATGCGATAGCCCCAGGGCCCGTAATGCCAAGCCAGGCTCAAGACGAGGCGTCTTTCGAGCGTGAGTTACGCGCGACCCTGCTCAACCGACCTGTCGGCGCCGAGGATGTTGCCGCTGCGATAGGATTCCTGCTCGATACGACCTCCATCACCGGCCAGATGATCGCCTTAGACTCAGGGCAGCATCTCGCGTGGAGCGCCAGCAAGGGATAAGGCCCGGCCGGCCCTTGAACCTGGTCGCGCTTAGACCTTACCTTCGGCTAAGAGCCGCGCGCTAAACCGCGCGAAACCCTCATGATCCCATGCCCTTAGAGAATCCGGACAACACCCAGCCTTCGCTCACTGAGCGCACGCGCAACGTTTTGCGCGGCGCCGAGACGGGTGCGCCCGTGATCGGCCGCTATGCCAAGACAGCGCCCGCAGGACCCGGCGTCTACCGCATGATCGATGCGGCAGGCGAGGTGCTCTATGTCGGCAAGGCGCGCCACCTCAAGAAGCGGGTGCAGAGCTACGCGCGGGGCGCGAGCCACAACAATCGGATTGCCCGCATGGTCGCCGACACTGCGGCCATGGAGTTCGTCACCACCGCGACCGAGATCGAGGCGCTTCTCCTCGAGGCGAACCTGATCAAGCGGCTGAAGCCCCGCTTCAACGTGGTGCTACGGGACGACAAGTCCTTTCCCTTCATCCTCATCGCGCGGGATCATGCGGTGCCGCAGATCCTCAAGCATCGCGGCGCGCGCGGGCGTAAAGGCGATTATTTCGGTCCATTTGCCTCGGCCGGCGCGGTGGGCCGCACCATCAACACGCTGCAACGCGCGTTTTTGCTGAGGTCGTGCTCGGACGCTTATTTCGAAAGCCGACTCCGGCCCTGCCTGCTCTATCAGATCAAGCGCTGCTCGGCACCGTGCACCGGCGAGATCTCGGTCGAAGACTACGGCAGGCTGGTCGACGAGGCGCTCGCCTTTCTCACGGGGGAGAGCGACGAGGTGAAACGCAGGCTGCACGCGCTGATGGACGAAGCGAGCCTGAAGGAGGACTACGAGCGCGCCGCGAGCTTCCGCGACCGGTTGACCGCCCTCTCCCACATCCAGTCGCGTCAGGGCATCAACCCAGCCAGCGTGAAGGAAGCCGATGTGTTCGCCGCGCATCAGGAAGCAGGGCAGACCTGCATCCAGGTGTTCATCTTCCGCACCGGCAACAACTGGGGCAATCGCGCCTATTTCCCGCGCGCCGACAAGAGCCTTTCCGTCGAGGAGGTGCTGGAATCGTTCGTCGCCCAATTCTACGACGATAAGCCCCCGCCCAAGCTCGTGCTCCTGTCGCACGACATCTCAGGACGCCGCCTGCTCGCCGAGGCCTTGTCGCTACGCGCTGGGCGCAAGATCGAGGTCGGCAAGCCAGTGCGGGGAGAGCGGCGCGATTTGGTCGAGCACGCACTGGTCAATGCGCGCGAGGCGCTCGCACGCCGCCTCGCCGACTCGACCTCGCAGGCCGCGATCTTCTCGCGGCTCGCCGAGCTGCTCGACCTCGACGAGTCGCCCGAGCGTATCGAGGTTTACGACAACAGCCACATCTCCGGCACGAACCCGGTCGGCGCCATGATCGTGGCCGGCCCTGAAGGTTTCATCAAAGCTCAATACCGCAAGTTCAACATGCGGAATGAAGACCTTGCCCCCGGCGACGACTACGCCATGATGCGCGAGATGCTGACGCGCCGCTTCAGCAGGCTCGCCAAGGACAAGGGCGAGGTGAATGGATGGGCCGCGCCAGACCTCGTGCTGATAGACGGCGGCCCAGGCCAGCTCGGTGCCGCCTGTGAGGTGCTGGACGAGCTTGGCCTGTCGGAGATCAAAATCGCCGCCGTCGCCAAAGGTCCTGACCGCAACGCCGGCCGCGAACGCATTTACCTTAAAGGCAAGGAGCCGCTTCTTTTGGAACCGCGCGACCCTGTGCTTTATTGCATCCAGAAGCTCAGGGACGAGGCCCATCGCTTTGCCATCGGTGCTCATCGCGCCAAGCGCAAGAAGGCGATCACCGCTTCGCCCCTCGACGAGGTGCCCGGCATCGGCCCGGCGCGAAAACGTGCGCTGCTGCAGCATTTCGGCTCGGCCAAGGCGGTGAGCCGCGCCGGCATCGCCGATCTCCAGTCGGTCGGTGGTATCAGCGCGCAGATGGCCAAGACCATCTATGATCATTTCCACGGATGAGCGACCGTGAGCGGACAGGATATGGCTGAGCAAGGTTTTGCGGCACGGCGCGGGGCACCCCGCGGGCAGCGGCGCGACAAATTCGTGAGTCTGCCCAACCTGCTGACCTATTTCCGCATCGTCGCCATCCCTGCCCTGGTTGCCTGCTTCTTCGTGACGGCCGATTGGGGCCGCTGGACGGCGATGTGGATCTTCATCGCCGCGGGCGTGAGCGATTTCCTCGACGGCTATCTCGCCCGCGCCTGGGAGCAGCAAAGCGCCATTGGCCGCATGCTCGACCCGATCGCCGACAAGCTGATCGTGGCCGCTGCCCTGCTCATGCTCGCGGCCGACCAGACCATCGCCGGCTGGTCGCTGTGGGCCGGCGTCATCATCCTCTGCCGCGAGATCCTGGTCTCGGGCTTGCGCGAATTTCTCGGCACGCTTGCCGTTCCCGTCCCCGTCACCGCGCTCGCCAAATGGAAGACTGTGGTGCAGATGGTAGCGATCGGGTTCCTGCTTGCCGGCAGCGCCGGCGACAAGATCTGGCCCTACACCACGCTGTTCGGGCTGACGCTGCTGTGGATCGCCGCGATTTTCACCCTCTACACTGGCTACGACTATTTGCGCGCCGCGATCGCGCATCTCCTGACCGAGAAAGATTGACATGCGGCTCCTCTATTTCGCCTGGGTCAAAGAGAAAGTGGGCCGCGCCTCGGAGGATGTGGCAGTGCCGGAGTATGTCGCCACGGTCGCCGAGCTGATCGCCTGGCTCAAATCGCGCGGTCCTGAATTCGCCAACGCGTTCGAGCGCGAGCAAGTGATCCGCGCCGCGATCGACCAGAGCCATGTCCGCCATGATGCGCGGATCGGCGGCGCACGCGAGATCGCCTTCTTTCCGCCGGTGACTGGAGGCTGATGTGATCCGCGTCCAGCGAGAGGACTTCGACGTCGGCGCCGAGATCGCCAAGCTCACGGCCGGGCGGACCGATATCGGCGCCATCGTCACCTTTACCGGCACGGTGCGCGATCAGGACGGCGCCGTCGAGGAGATGACGCTCGAGCACTATCCCGGCATGACCGAGCGCGAGCTGTCCCGCATCGAGACCGAGGCGCAGACGCGCTGGCCCCTTCAAGCGAGTCTCATCGTGCACCGCTACGGCGCGCTCAAGCCCGGCGACAATATCGTGCTGGTGGTGACGGCTTCGGAGCATCGCGACGCCGCCTTCGACGCCGCCAAGTTCCTGATGGACTATCTCAAGACCAGCGCGCCATTCTGGAAGCGCGAGTCGGGACCGGGCGGAAGCCATTGGGTCGAAGCGTCGGAGGCCGACGCAGATGCCACAGCGCGCTGGCGCAAGACCAAACATGCCGCAGAGTGAGTCATGGCCACCACTATTCCGGCCGCCAATGTCAAATTGAAGCGGGCCTACGACGCGCCCTCGGCAAAGGACGGCACGCGCATTCTCGTCGACAGGCTGTGGCCGAGTGGAATTTCCAAAGAGAAGGCCGCGCTCGATCATTGGATGAAAAACATCGCGCCCTCTACCGAGCTGCGCAAATGGTTCGCCCACGATCCCGCGCGCTGGAAAGAATTTCGCCGCCGCTACGCCGTGGAACTGCGCCAGCATGCTGACCTTCTCACCGAGCTCCGCTCCTGGGCGCGCCGCGGTCCGGTCACGCTGGTCTATGCCGCGCACGACGAGGCACATAACGACGCGGTCGTGTTGCGAGAAGTGCTTCTCGGGCGCGGCTCGCTCAAATAGCCACTCTTGTCATCGCCGGGCTTGAGCCGGCGATCCAGTAACCCCGGTAGTCGCGCTTTGGTGCGAGGGTGGTGTTTACTGGATGCCCGCTTCCGCGGGCATGACAATGATTCCCGCCGGACTCCGTCCGCGAGGCATGAAGGGGGATGGCGCGCCGAAAAGCGCAAACCGATGGTGTCCGCGATCTTGCGGGATCGCGGCGGGCGCCTCTCGGCGCGCCAATCACGGCGTCTTTTCGGCACCGGGCCTCGCTTTAGTCCGGTCCGTCACGCTCGAACGCGTCGACCGATCCTTCAGCTGGCTCCCAGCAGGACCTCCTATTGGGTCCGGGAGGAGCTCCGGCACCGCCCGAGCGCTCATGTTGCGTACACGAACCCGCAGGCGCCGCACCTCGTCCCGCCGTCACGAACGCCTCGCGATGACGCCCTTCAACTGGACGAGGTGGCTGCCACGATAAGCGAGGTTTGGAGCGCGGGGATAAACTTGCCCTGATTTCTTCCAGTGTCATGCCCGCGAAAGCGGGCATCCAGTAAACTCAGGGGACTGCAGTTATGGGGTAGAGATCATCCAGGACTCGGTCAGAGACAACACAGGCCGGTGGTTACTGGATTCCCGCATTCGCGGGAATGACAATGGAAAGGTGCGCGACGGAGAGGCTACTGCCGGATGATGCGGGCGCCGCGCGGCAGCACGCGCACGTAAGGACCCCACACGCAGACATCGCCCCATTGGCAGATGCCGTAGGGGCAAGTCCGCTGATAGGAGCAGGAGCGGCAGTGATAGACCGGGCGGCAGCCCGTGCACATGGCGACCTCTTGGCACTCCTTCCAGATGCGCACCGGCATCACCAGGGATTGACGCGGGAGCGCGCCGCCGAGGCCGCCCGCCATGTCCGCCTTCACGTCGGTTCCGGAAAGTGCGCCGAGGCAAGCCATCATCAGGCCCGCCAATGCCAGCCTCACAAGCGCTTTGCGCATGTCGCCCCCTAGCCCGCGCGCCCCATGCGCGGCCTTCAGCCCCGCTAGAGAGTGCTCCTTGCCGGGGCGAGGATCAAGCAACGAAACGCGCTGTCATTGCCCGGCTCGACCGGGCAATCGAGTAACCCCTGTGGCCGCCGGCTAATTGACGGCGGCGACTACTGGATTCCCGCTTTCGCGGGAATGACATGGACCTAGCGGTAGAGGACGACGCCCGAAGGCGAGTGCCGGTGCTCCCAGCCCTGGCGCTCGAGCGCGGGCGTGTCGTCGTCCTGCGCCGGGTAACCGACGCAGAGATGTCCGATGAAGATCCAGTGCGGCGGTACGTCAAGAATTGCGGCAATGCGCTTGGGATCGAGGATCGAGACCCAGCCGACGCCGAGACCTTCGGCGCGCGCGGCGAGCCACAGCGTGTGGATGGCGATGACCACCGAGTAGTCGAGCGTCTCGGGCATGGTGAGGCGGCCGAGGCCTCCCCCTTGCACGGTCGAGCGATCGGCGAACACTGAAAGCTGGCTCGGCGCATCGTCGAGCCCGGCGAGCTTGAGCCGTGCATAGAGCGCGGCGCGGTCGGGCGATTGCATGGCGAGCGCCGCGCGATTGCAGTCCGCGAAGCATGAGCGGATGGCGGCGCGTCGCGCCTCGTCCTCGACGATGACGAAGCGCCACGGCTCTGACAGGCCAACCGATGGCGCAAGACAAGCAGTCGCGATCAGCCGCTCGATGGTCCCATCGGGAAGCTTGTCGCGCTGGAAGCGGCGCACGTCGCGCCGCCATCTGAGCAGATCGCGCAACCGCTCGCGAAACTCCGCGTCGAACTGCGGCGCCCGTTCCGCGACTGACGCTTCACCAATGCCACTCATACCCTCGACCCTAGCACGGCAGCGCGAACTTATCCCCGCCCCTCCTGGTATGAATAAAATCCTAGCGCGGAATTTGCGGCTAGGAGAAATGTCGTGCAGGAATCGGAAGCGAGTTGGCAAACGAGCGCAGCTTTGCGCCGCCTGCGTTCGCCTCTCTTGGCGAACGTTGTAGAGGAGAAGCTGCGCAATCTCGAACGCGCGGTCAAAGCCAACTTCAATCCCAATCAGCCGCGCGTGCCCCGCGGAAATCCTGACGGCGGTCTTGAACTCGGTAATCCAAGAGTAAGATTTACCGATCCCAACGGAAGGATACGGACCATGCGCAACGGGACTTGGAAAACAGGCCGATAGAATGCGCAAGCTCACATACTTCGACAGGTTTGATCAGGAAGGCTGGCCCGATCCGCGCGAGTTGAAGCCCTATTTCTTCGCGCCGCCTGGACAAGAATGGTTCAACCACTACGGCAATGACACCGCAGGCCTCACGATGGAAGGACTGTACGGAACTGAGAATGAGGACCACATTGCCGAACGCCGCGTGGACCTAGACTTTTACATTTACGGAATACCGGGTCTTGGCGTGTAGCTTATCTATCATAAGCATGGCGGCGGCTTCAGCGAGGCCTATTCGTCAAAGGGCGACATGAGG
>JBKOUI010000267.1:0-5143 GCA_046723315.1 Pseudomonadota bacterium
CGTTGGATGTGATCCACTTCCACATCGATTGGATTCATCTGCCGCTGATGCATCGGCTTTCAACTCCCTTTCTTACGACCTGCCATGGTCGGCTCGACTTGTCCGGGCTATCGGAGTTAATCCAAAAATTCCCAGAAGCCCCTTTCATCTCAATCTCGGATTCCCAACGGGCTCCTTTGCCGGACGCGCATTGGCTCGGCACTGTCTATCACGGCCTGCCTGTCGATCTTTACCGACCGTCATTTGAGCAGGGGAAATACCTTGCATTCTCGGACGTATCACTCCCGATAAGGGACCCGGTGATGCCATCAAGATTGCGCGAGAAGCGGGTCTTCCGCTTCGTATCGCGGCCAAGCTGCCGCGCCAACAGGGACACTATTTCAAGGAAGAGGTAGAGCCATTGATCGACGGCCGGAAGGTGCAGTTCATTGGAGAGTTGGACGAGCGGGGCAAAGGCGAATTCTTACGACATGCAGCGGCGCTGCTGTTCCCTATCGATTGGCCCGAACCCTTTGGGCTTGTGATGATCGAAGCCATGGCCTGCGGAACACCTGTCATTGCCTATCCCTGCGGTTCCGTGCCCGAGGTGCTCGATCACGGTGTGACCGGTTTCATCGTGGACGATCGCTCTGAAGCAGCCAGAGCGGTCGGCAAGATTGGCAAGTTTGATCGCCGTCGCATCAGGGAAACCTTTGAAAAACGGTTCACCTCCGAGCGAATGGCGCAATCCTACCTCAACTATTACGAAGCCATCGCTGGCAGAGCGCATCGCCCTGATGCGGCTGTTTCAGCCGATGACGCTCCGCTCCAGGAGCGCATCGCTACCACAGACCCGCGAGGCCGACGCTTGCTGCCCAGAGTCAATTAGGCCAGTCGGAACAGGGGCCATGCGATTTGGTCCAGGAGCAGCCGTGCATTCACTCGTCCCATTGGCTGTCCTAATGGTTTTAAGCAGCAGCGCCGCAGCTCGAGCGCAGCCCACGTTTGATCATCTTGTAATCTTCGGAGATAGCCTCTCCGATAGCGGCAATGCGGGCCGCTACTCGAATGGCCCGGTTTGGGTGGAGCAGCTTGCCGAGATGCTGAAGCTGCCCTTGAAACCCAGCGGGCGCGGTGGCCGGAATTTTGCCGTGGGAGGGGCAAGGCTCGACTCAGGGCCTCAGAGCTTGCCTGCGCAGGTCGAACAGTTTTTAAAACTGCCTCGCCTGTCAGGCCGCACTCTTTACATCGTTTGGGGTGGCGGCAATGACGTTTTGGCTGCCATTGGTGAACCTGACGCGGTGTCCAAGGTCAATGCGGCCGCAGCAGCCCTCAAGAATGTCTTAGCCGAGTTGATCGCGCACGGCGCCTCAGACCTGCTTGTGCCCAATCTTCCAGATGTGAGCCTCACGCCTGAGGTACAGGCCCATGGCCCCAAAGCCATCACTGAAGGCCGTCGCCTCTCGCTGGACTTTAACAAGGCGGTCGAACAGAGCCTCAGTGATCTCATTCACTCCTCGACCAGCTTCAGGCTCTACCGCCTCGACGTTGCAGCCATGGCAGAGCGGGCACGAAAGGACCCCGCGAGCTACGGGTTCACTAACATAAGCACGCCGTGCCATGCCTCTACTCGATGCGAAAAATACCTCTTTTGGGACGAGATCCACCCCACGACTGAAGCTCATGTACATTTGGCAGCAGCAGCCCTGCGCGCATTGTCGCTTGAGCAGGCTAGGTGAGCGGCCAGACCTCGAAAGCCACAACCTACATCACGGCCGAACTTAGCCACCCGCAGAAACCCCTGCATAAACCCCCCGAACGGCGTTTGTCCAAGAATCCCGCCGGGTAGCACTCACGCATCTTGGCTCAGACCAAAACAGCTTCTTGGCAGTGGTAGCGGCGGTGGTTTCGACCGTGTGGGGCGAGGAGCGTCCCTCTCTGAACCTTTGGAACTCGGGGCAAAAAAGCCGAGTTCAGCAGCCACGCGGCTGCGAGCCGCAGCCATTCATGCACAAGGAGTAAGAGAATGAGGTTCCCTCTTAGTCTAGTAGCTACGGCAGCCACGCTTGCCTTGAGCGTCGCCGCCGCAGGTGTTCCGGTGTCGGGAACTCTGGCTGGTCAAGCCAAATCGGACGAGCCCCTAATGGGAGCCGGTAGTCGGCAACTTCCAAGCCCAAATTCAGAAGATCAGGGTGGCACCGGCGTCAAAGGAAGTGCGCAAAGTGAAGGCGCCACTAACAAGGATACCGCCCCTCGTGATACAGCGGTACGAGGCCGTGAGACCATCATCATCGCGCCTGAACGGCGAACCATGATGCGGGATTACGTGCTGAGGCAAAACATCCGTCCTCGCCACTTCAATGAGAGAGTCATCGTTGGCACGACTCTTCCCAGTGACGTGGAGCTTGCACCAGTTCCGGAGGCGTGGGGTCCTGAACTGCGCACCTACCGCTACGTTTATGGCGATGACCGGATCTTCTTCGTCGATCCGTCTAGTCGAAGGGTGGTTCAGGTAATCGAGTAATCATCGCTTCTTGCGAAGTATAGGGCGTCAGGTGCCCAGCCTGACGCCCTTCTGTTAATCGCCTGGAAGCGCTGATCGGAGCGCACGGTCTAACCTCGTGGTGCTCCTGCGGTGGGCCTTTGAGCCGTGATGGTGCGAGCCGCTTCGTGAGTGACCTCAGTCGTGTGTTGCATGATCTTCTGGCCCTTATCGATCATCTCTTCCAGGTTCTCACGGAACAGATCACTCTGTTGCGCAAACAAATCCGGAATTGACCTACAAGTCCTGAGGGCACTAAGGCGATCGATATTTTGGTCGAGCCTCGATTGGGTAAAACTCAGCCACTCGCGCACAATGTCCTGGAACCCACGGGCGAGGACCGTGCTGGTATGGGCGATGGCTTGAACGTTCTGCGAAGATTGCTGCGCAAGCTCCTGTGACTGCTGACCGGAGAGGCCGAGAACTTCAAGGAACTGGTCGGTGGAACGCTGGGCCACCTTATAGGCCACATCCAATCCTGCCTGGAGCGTCTGCTGCATTGTCTCGGCACCTACTCTCGCTGCTTCAGCCGTCGCTGTCACAGCCTGCTGCCCAGCTTCGGCTGCCTCATTGGTAATCTCCTTAATCCTCCGTGTTCCTTCCTGTGCTGCTTGTTGCGCTATGTCGGCCATTTGGCGGCCTTGAGCGGCGGCCTTTCCGCCCTGTTTTTCACTTTCGTTCATTTCGTACTCCCTTACTTGCTGGTGAGCCTTGAGCTCACCCTAACTAAATCCTGGTTTGGCTTATTGTCTCTAGTGGAAGAGCGTGCGACGTATGCCGCGCCCTAAACTCCAGTTCGCGCTAACGCGGCTTCTGGGATGAGGTTCCGACGACCTCGGCTCACCCATCGCGTCTTTTAGGAGGCGGCAATGCGCCCTTCCAACGGTGGCGCCTATTACCATTGCTTGCGGATCAAGTAGCGGGTTTCGCAGCGGGGGCATGGACAATGCCATGTGCCAAACTTCTTGCGGCACTGCGGACGCATCGGCACCCCGCAGGGGAATCGTCAAGATTGACCGGTTTAAGTTGTGTCTTGTCCATTCTCTTTGCCCAGCACCTTCTGGTCGTCCTTCCAGCTGAAGCGGTTCCACGAGGAGCCTCGTGAGACCGTTCCACTGACTGAGGGCTCATCCCGGAACCGTGGCCGCGCCGTCGGGAGAGCAATCTCCTGAAGCCCGGTTTCACACTCTGAGCCGGGCTTCCTCTTTTTTGGAACATCGCGGAGCAACGACGGTTTTTGCGGTCGTCTATAATCCCCGCCTGGCGATCAGCGATGGCCGTAGTTGCGATCATGCCAAGGGTCATCGCCGCCGTTACGGCAAGCCCAGCCGTAAGCATCCCGCATGCGAGTGGTAGCTCATGATGGTCGTCAGCGGGCACCATCATGACGGTCGCGAAAGCGAGGGCCTTACCACCCGCCCTTCTGATATCGAGCCCCACTTCCGAAATGATGAATGTTTCGCTTTGGAACTCTCGCCGATGACCAGTTGTGCGTGTGCGCAGTCGCGTCGCTCTTAGTCTGAAAACCTCTTGCTGCGGCTGCCGCAACTTATCCCGATTCCGATGGGTCTGTGACGGACTAACCCTTGACCAGGAGGCGTGATCATGCCCTTACGCGGAACCCGCGACAGGCTAGGCTGGCGTCTCGTCCCCCCGGGGGATCACTTCATTGAGGAGCGGTTTTATCGGACTCGTCAGTTCTGGGCGACCGCGCGTCTTGCTGCGGCAGTGGAAGGCTTCTGGAAGTTTCAGGCATTGTCATCAACAGAAGCCACGCCACAACGGCGATCATTGAAAGAATCAAAAAGGACCTGCTGTATCCAAGCCCGATGACTAGGAGGCCTGCGACGACATTGCTCAGTGACCCCGCTACTCCTTGCACGGTGCCAACAACTCCACGGCTTAAATTGTACCTGCCAGTTCCATGCATAATGTCGGCAAGTACGAGAGGTATCAGCACATCCAAAGTGCCAGCAGCGACCCCGTCGAGGATCTGCACGCTCACGAGCCAAACTGCGTTATCGGAGATCGTGTACAGCACTCCTCGGATCGGTAACGCCGCGAATCCGACCAGCAGGAGAAATTTATGTCCCCAGTCATTTGCCTTCCATCCGACGATCAATGCAGTGGGAATCGAGATGAGCTGGGCGGTGATGATGCAGGCCGAGGTCAACGCGGTCTCCAGGCCTGGATGAGCAAGCGCGAGTTTTTGGCTCAGCAAGGGCAGCATGGGAGCGTTAGCGAAATGGAACACGGCATTCGCAGCAGCGAGCACCACCAGCGACCGCCGCTCGAGAATCACGCGCCAACTAACCGGTTGTTCGTGCTCGGTCTTGTTATTGCTGTCCCCAAGACCTCGCGCGTGCTCATGGTCGATTGAACGCGCCGGGATCGACAGAACCGCGAGGCTAGTCAGCACTGCAAACAGCGGCACCAGATAGAAGACAGCGCGCTGTGAGAAGACCCAGCCAACCCACCCGGCGAGAACGGCAATGAAAATGTTGCCCGCACGGTCAAAGGCCGCGTTCCGACCGAGGCGTCCAGCCAAAGCTTGTTGGCTAGTAATTCCCAAGGTGATCGCCGCAACTGTCGGAGCGAAGATAGCCCCCGCCACAGCCATCA
>JBKOUI010000141.1:0-4516 GCA_046723315.1 Pseudomonadota bacterium
CTTCGGACCTGTCGGCATTCCTCAGGAGGACTTCAACAAGCTGGCAAAGCTCAAGAAGATCCAGTTCGTCTGGGGCGACAATAGACCAGAGACGTATACGTACGTTCAGCAGTCCCGTCTGTGCGCGAAGTTGATCAACGACGCTGGCGGCAACGCCGAAGTCCTTAAGCTTGGGGAGGATGCGGGTCTGTTGGGAAGCACGCACATCCCCTTCGCGGACATGGACAACGACAAGGTTGCAGGCTTGCTCGACAAGTTGCTGAAGGAGAACGGCCTGGACAAGAACAAGTAAGGAAGAACAACGATCGCGATCGCGAACCGACAAGGAATGAAGCCCGGCTGGGAGGCCGGGCTTCTACGTCTTGCGCGGTGCAGCGTGTAGCTGGAGGTGCCTTGAAGGTTCGCCGCAGGCCTAAAACGTCAATTCGCAGGGGGACGAGTTCCAAAGTCCCAAATGGCGGGCGCTGGCGCGTGATCGAGACTGAGCCGCACGCAGGAGATAGGAGTGACGCCAAGTAGTTCGCGTCAGGCGCCGACTACTGCGACGGTGATATTCGCAGCGCGCGCCGCGCTGACGCGCGCCGCCAGATCCTGATCATAGGCGCCAGGCGCGATCAGGATGGTGTCTCCCGGCTTGGCGTGGTCGAGAGCTTGCTGCAGAGAGGCGAAGGCCGTCTGCAGGCTGCGGCCATCCATCGTGCCGCTATTCAGCTTGGAGTTAACGTACCAGATCATCGCTCGCACACGCGAAATTGAACCTCCGGGAAGATAGTGCAAGGCTCGGGCAAGCGGTAGGAGCGAAAAGGAGGCCGCGCGGCCTAGCGTCTCGCTCTGCTTGAATTCGCTCGCCAATTCCCCATATGCGACGCGAATGTGACGCGCTCGGTGCCGCGGCGGGCTGAGCGCGCTAATTTCGAGGCGCCGTCAGGGCCTCGAAAACGCCACCGGCGCGGCCGCTTTCCGAAAGGGCTCTCGCTCGATGTCGCGCATGACGCTTCTCGAAGGCAATCTCTGGCTCTCCCTTGCACCTCAGCGCCCCCATGGCGGTGGCGCGAGGCCTCAAGAGGGCGGGTACCCTCCCTACAACATCGAGCTGTTGGGGAACGGAGAAGCGTTGCGCATCACCCTTGCCATGGCGGGTTTCGGACTCGAAGATCTTGAAGTCAGCGTCGAGGACGGCGAGCTCACCATCCGCGGCAAGCAGAGCGAGGAGCTGGCCAAGGACTACCTTCATCGCGGGATCGCGGCGCGGCAATTCAAGCGAAGCTTCGCCCTCGCCAACGGCGTCGAAGTAGGTAATGCCGAGCTTCACAACGGGCTTCTCGCCATCGAGCTGACGCGCCCGGCCAAGGAAAAGCGCGTGCTCAAGGTTGGAATCGTCGCCGGCGATTGAAACTTTACGAGGCTCACAGACGTAGCTTCGTCATGACCACTCCAGGGAAGGAGTAGATAGTCAATGAAAGAGTTCGAAAAAGAAGACCCCCAGCAGCGGAACCTGATGACCAGAAGCGAATTCGCGCAGCTTGGCGACGGTGAAGTGGCCTATATCAAGCAGCTTGATCCAGACGTTGCCGAGCGACTGTTTCCAGCGCTGCAGGCCGCGCCGAAGGGCATCGATCTCTTTGCCGTGCTCGGCGCCGACGGCACGCCGATCGCGCTCACCGATAGCCGCACTGCGGCGATTGCCAACGCCATCGAGAACGACCTCGTTCCGGTCAGCGTGCACTAGAAGGACTCTGCCTAGCCGCCGCTTCCCGTCCAGTGCATAGTGCCCCCTCTACGGGAGGAGGGAACATGGCACTGCATCACTCTCTCACCATGTTGCGTGCCGCGACGCTCATCGCGGTTGCGTTTGCCGGCCTCGCAGCAAGCGCGAGTGTTGCCCGCGCCGACGCCCTGCTCGACGAGATCGTCGACTTCACCGGACAAGTTTTCTTTCTCGACGCCAAAGTCCCGGCAGTCATCATCGGCGCGGTGCACGATGGCGATATAGCAGTAGCGGGGTTCGGCGAGCGGGCAGGCCCCGGCAGTCCCGCCCCTGATGGCGACACCATCATGCGCATTGGGTCGATCACCAAGGCTTTCACTGGTGATGTGCTTGCCCATATGGCCGCCAAGGGCGCGGTCGTGCTGACCGATCCGTTGACCAAATGGCAGCCCGATCTCGGTCCCGGCGCGAACGGGAACCTCGATCGCGTCACCTTGCTCAATCTCGCCACGCACGCCGGAGGCTTTCCGCGCGAAGTGCCGCACGAGGCAGGCCCGGATACTGATCCGTTCGTCACCATCACTCGCGACGCTTTCGCCGCGTGGATCAAGAAGGAGCCGCTGCTCTTCACCCCCGGCACCGCGGTGCTCTACTCGAATTTCGGTTTCGATCTCTTGGCCATGAGCCTGTCGGCGGCAGGCAAGAAGCCCTACCCAGACCTGCTGCACATCACCGTTCCCCTCGGCATGAAGGACACCGTGTTCACGCTCACCGATGAGCAAAAGAAGCGATTCATGCCCGGGCACGGTCCGGACGGAACGGAGCTCCCTAACGTTCCCACCGGCTCGATCATCGTCGGCTCGGGCGGCCTCTATTCCACGGCCAACGATCTCCTCAAATGGATGAAGTGGCATCTCGACCGCTTCAACCCTGACGATGCCGAGGCGCGCACGCTGGACCACGCGCTCTATCTCAACCGCGACGGACTGAAGACAGTGTCGGGCATGGACGAGTCCGGCCACATGGATGCGCTCGGCCTTGCCTGGATCGGCATGATGGCTAAGGACGACCGCCCCTTCATCCTGCAAAAGGCAGGCGGCCTCCAGGGCACGTTCACCTATATCGCCTTTGCGCCGGCGCGGAACGCGGCGGTGTTCATCGCTATCAACAAGCTCGATTTCGGCGCGGCGCTCGCCATGGGCCAATTCGCCAACGAGCTTCTGGAGCAGATCGCTCCTCGCTAGGCTCTAAGCGGCGTGGGAGGAGGTTTCTCCCTCGGTCAAGACGGCATAAAGCGCGGCGGCGTCACGCGACCCCCTCAGCTTCTCGACCGCGCTTCCCTCGCGCAACAGCCGCGAGATACGCGCTAGCGCCTTGAGATGGTCGGCGCCGGCTCCTTCGGGCGCGAGCAGCAGAAACACGATGTCGACCGGCTCGCCGTCGACGGCCTCGAAATCGATCGGCTCGGCCAGCCGCGCGAAGATGCCGACAATACCTTTAAGTCCCGGGATCTTGCCATGCGGAATGGCAATGCCTTGACCAAGCCCGGTCGAGCCGAGGCGCTCTCGCTGAAGGAGCACGTCGAAAATGACGCGCTCCGGCAGCGCGGTACGGCGAGCGGCGCGAGCAGCGAGTTCCTGCAATAGCTGCTTCTTCGTCTTCGCCCTGAGCGATGGGATGACAGAATCGGAAGAGATGAAGTCGCTGAGATGCATCTTGGCTAAACCCTCACACGAACGACGACAGGAGCGGAAAGTTCCGCCTAGCGCCGCGCGCTCCCCGTGCTTCTCAATGCGCACATCAGCCGCGGGCTCGCGCCCGAGGGACTTCTCGACGGTGTGCACAACGCGTTCCTGGACGTAACCGCGCAACGCCTCACCGACGTCCAGATTCTTTCGGTAACTTGTTTCGTCATTGCCCGCGGAAAAATCTAATGGCCCTTTTCCACCGCGATTCCCGGGGCGAATGCCGCATCTTGCGGGGCCGATTGCTGATCCAGCCGACTGTAGCGCTGGGCTCAGACTCGCTTCGCCTCTAACAGCGCGGCCGGAAGCTAGACCGCTCATCCAGGGGTGTCAAACCATCTATTTCGCACCAAGCCCTTTACACTATTCCACTTACCGATCAGCGGCTTAGGGCCAATCAGGCGCGCGCGTTGTCGGCGATGCGCTTTTAAGCCGCCTTCGTTGTACCGAGGAGGGAATGCGCAGAGCCTCGCGATATTTCGCGACGGTGCGGCGCGCGATGTCGATGCCGTCCCCCTTGAGCCTCTCGACGATCTTGTCGTCCGACAGCACATCGCTCGCCGGCTCAGCGTCGATCATCTCGCGGATGCGGTGGCGCACGGCCTCAGACGAGTGAGAGTCGCCGGCGCTGGTTGCCGCGATCGCCGAGGTGAAGAAATATTTGAGCTCGAACAGGCCACGATTGGTCGCCATGTACTTGTTGGCGGTGACGCGGCTCACCGTGGATTCATGCATCGAGATCGCGTCGGCCACGGTCTTCAAGTTGAGGGGCCGCAAATGGCGAACGCCATAGATGAGAAACGCGTCCTGCTGCCGCACGATCTCTTGCGCCACCTTGAGGATGGTGCGCGCGCGTTGATCTAGGCTCTTGACCAGCCAATTGGCGGTCTGCAGGCAGTCGACAAGATAGCTCCTGTCCTCCCGGCGCGTCGCCGACTTCGACACCGTCGCATAATAGGACTGATTGACCAGGACGCGGGGCAGTGTGTCGCTGTTCAGCTCGACCTGGAAGCTGCCGTCGGGGAGCGCACGCACCAGCACGTCAGGCACGATCGGCTGCGTC
>JBKOUI010000220.1:0-13281 GCA_046723315.1 Pseudomonadota bacterium
TCGAGCGCCAGCTCGTCCCGCAAATATTGCGGCACGGCCTGATTGCTCTTCCAGCCGTTCTGGAAGGCGAGATATTTGTCGGGATTGACCCTGGCGCCGCCGATCCACAGCGAAGTGAAGCCGCCTTGCGAATGACCGGCGACGCCGATCCGCTCCGCGTCGATGTGCTTGCTCCAGAAGGGATCGTTCAGAAGCGCGGTGATATCGAACGAAATATCGAGCGGGCGCTGCCACAGCTTGTTGGCAAGGTAGGCGATGGTCGAGTCGTAAGTGTTGGCGCGGTAGTGATAGGGCGCGGCGACGATGTAGCCGTGCGAGGCAAGCGTCTCGGCGAACCAGGCGTATTGCAGCGGATTCGAGCCGCGCCCGTGCGAGAACATCACCAGCGGATATTTTGCCTCAGTGCCGGCGATCTCCGCGTCTTTATAGAGATGCAGATTCACAAAGAATGGCAGGTTGAAATTCGGTTCTGAATTGGCTGGTAGATCGGCCGGGTAGAACACCGCCAGAGCGAGATGGCGGTCGCCGTCGCGGAACTCGATTTGCCTGATTCCAACGGGATAGAGTTGTTCAGCCGCCGAAACCGCGGCAACCGTCCGTAACAGGGTGAACAGCAGCCCGGCGATAACGCAGGTTTTAGCCAATAATGAACTCCCCCCGAACAAGTGGCTTGGTTTTGAGTCGGCTCAATGGATCTCGTTGATTGGGGCTGTCCGCGTTATGCGTCCCTGCGTGCAGCTATCCGTAACGAAGGCGGTCCATTCGACCGTACCACCGGCATTTGCCTGGCGCACGCTACGCCATCTGATGTCGCATTGGACTGCGTCGGGATCGGTGCGGGTTACCAAGGCCGCGCTGCCAGTCCTGCCGGACGGAGCCGCCAATCGCGATGTCGAACTTAAACGAACAGCTCACCGAATCTACGTTGAGAAGCGTCGCTTGCGACGAATATCGCGCCAAGGTTCCATTGCCGCTTGTGACCGTGAATGAAATGCCGGCGGGATTAGGTCGAACGCGGCGCGCCGGTAACGGAAGAACACCACGCGCCTGAGTTCTGCGCCACCTTCCCCCGTCACCCGCAGAAAATAGGATTCGATATCCGAGGCGGCGCCTGGGTCCTGCACACCGCTAGCGGCCATCGATGAGGCACCGCCCGCCGATCGGCCGTAAAACTCGCGCAGCCTGCCACCACGGTGGATCGCGTAAAGTTGCACACGCACGATGTCTCCGGTGACCCGGTGGGACAGGATGCCACGATGCGGATCGGGAAAGATACAGTCGGGCACCGCGCTGAAGGAATTGATGACAAGGCCGCCCGCGTTAACGGCGCCGGGGCAAATTGCGGAGCCCGACGCAATAGCGAAAATTGAGACTGCAAAGAGGACAATCGACTTCGTCACGAAAGCCCCCGTCACATTTTCGTGGCAGCCAGCTCGGACTAGTGCTTGGCCTAGCATTCTACTCGAAATTGCCGCCTCACCGGCTACCGGACTGCTGGACTAAGGTGCGCGCCGGTAGGGGCGGTAGACCGGTTCCCACATTTTGGCTGCGATCATCGCCGGCAGGGCGGCGTCATCGAACGCCGGACATAGGCCGTCGGCGCGCGCCTGTTTGGCGACCGCGGTGGCCACAGTCACCGCGACTGAGCGCAGATCGGAGACTGGAGGCAGGAGGCTGGCGTTGGCATCTTTTAGGGCCGGAGAGATCTCGGCGAGCGCCTTGGCGGCCGCCGCGAACATGCCGTCGGAAACGCGGCGCGCCTTTGCCGCGAGCAGGCCGAGACCCATGCCGGGAAAGACATAGGCGTTGTTGGTCTGCGCAATCGCGCAGGTTCGGCCGGCAACGGTGACCGGAGGGAAGGGGCTTCCGGTTCCGATCACCGCCCGGCCTTCGGTCCAGTTCATCACATCTTGCGGCGTGGCTTCGGCGCAAGAGGTGGGGTTGGACAACGGAAACACCACCGGGCGTTCGACTCCCGCCGCCATGGCGCGGATCACCGCCTCGCTGAACATGCCACCTTGTCCTGAGACCCCGATCAGCACGGTGGGCTTCGCGTTGCGCACCACATCGAGAAGGCTGATCTTATCGGGATGCTCGCGCGGCCAGCCGGAAACGGCATCCGCCTTCTGCACGAACGGCTCCTGGAAATCGAGGATGCCGGTCATACTCTCGACGAGAAGACCGTCGCGGTCGATGGCGTAGAAGCGTGAGCGCGCCTCCAGCTCCGAGAGACCAGCCTCAATCATCACGTGCAGCAAGAGCGCAGCGATGCCGCATCCGGCCGAGCCCGCGCCGACGATGGCGACACGCTGCTCGGTGATGGGGACGCCGGTGACCTTCACCGCCGCGAGCAGCGTGCCGGCAGCAACTGCGGCCGTTCCCTGAATGTCGTCATTGAAGGTGAGCAGCCGGTCGCGATAGCGCGCGAGCAGGCGTCCGGCATTGGCGCGCGCGAAGTCCTCCCATTGCAACAACACATGCGGCCAGCGCGCCGCCACCGCCGAAACGAAGCTCTCGACGAATGAGTCGTAGTCGTCGCCGCGCACGCGCTCATGGCGCCAGCCGACGTAAAGCGGGTCCTTGAGGCGATCCTGATTATCGGTGCCGACGTCGAGCAGGATGGGAAGCGTGGTGGCCGGATTGATGCCGGCGCATGCGGTATAGAGCGCGAGCTTGCCGACGGGGATACCCATACCTCCGGCGCCTTGATCGCCGAGGCCCAAGATGCGCTCGCCGTCGCTCACCACGATGACCTCGACCCGGTCATAACGCGGATGGCCGATGATGTGCTTGATGATGTCGCGATGCGGCCAGCTCAGGAACAGTCCGCGCGGATAGTAGTGATAGTGGCTGTACTCCTGGCAACCTTCTCCGACCGTGGGCGTATAGACGATGGGCAGAAGCTCGGCGAGATTGCGGGTGAGCAGCGCATAAAACAGTGTCTCATTCGCATCCTGCAGTCCACGTAGGAACAGGTAACGCTCAAGATTGGTCTCGAACCGACGCACGGCCTGGAGACGTCGCGTCATCTGCTCGTCGAGCGCGCTGATATGCGGGGGAAGCAGGCCGTGCAAGCCGAACGCAGTCCGCTCCTCCTCAGTGAAAGCGGTGCCCTTGTTGAGCAGAGGATTGGTCAGGAGGGCTAGGCCCTCGAGCTTAATGTCCACGATCTCAGTCCTTTCAGGTGGTTCGTTTCGGCACGGCGCGGCGGAGTTGGTTCGCCACGAGCCGCGGCGCGACGGCATTGAGAAGGAACAAGGCGCGGAAGATCGCGGGCTTCACCACCATGCGCTTCCGTCCCGCGACGCCCGCGACGATTGCCTCTGCCGCCTCTTCAGCGGTAAGCGGCCGCATGATCAGCGGATTCATGACAGGCACATGCTCGCGGCTTCCCGGATTGTGCTCCCAATAGGGAGTTTCGACCAAACCGAACACGACGAGCGTGACGGAAATCCCAGTGCCCTTGAGATCGGCGCGGAGCGACTCGGTGAACCCCGCGAGCGCCTGGCGTGCAGCCGTATAGGCGCCCGCGCTCGGCCACACGACGTAAGAGGCGGGAGAGGTCACACAAGCGATGGCTCCGCTCCGTCGGGCGATCATCTTGGGCAGGAAGGCGCGGGTGAGGTTGAAGGCGGCGAGATATGGGACCTCGATCATCGCGAGCGCCTGCTTGGCGGTTGTCTCTGCCACCGGGAGCCAGCGGCCGGTGCCGGCGTTGTTGATGAGGATGTCCGGCGTGCCAACCTCGCGCTCGATCCTTGTGCTCAGCTCGACGATAGCGCGGGCGTCGGCAAGATCGATGGGGTAGGAAACTGCACTCCCGCCCGCCCTACGGATCGCGTTCGCTACATCGTCGAGACGTTCCTGGTTGCGGGCGAGCAGCAGGACATGAGCGCCGCTTGCGCCAAAGCGCCGCGCCGTCGCGGCGCCGATCCCGCTTGACGCGCCAGTGACAAGAACAAGGCTCGAGGCCATCACGCTTCCCTCTGCTCGGCTTGCTGGCCAAGTTGTTGGCTTGGCCGGGCGCTGTCATCTTTTTTGCCCGTTTCAAATTGATGTGCGACTGTTGCACAAAGGCTACAACGTGGGGCGATCATCCTGCCCGCCCAGCAAAGCTACTGCCAACCGCGCGCGTGGGAGGATAATCTTAGCGCAGGTGGCACTCCGTGATTGAGGCGTTCCGATGACGTCGTATTGGCGCGGCTCAGCGCTGGCATTGATCGCGGCGGGTTTCTGCTTGGCTCTGGGCGCTCCGGCGCAAGCCGGAGGATGCGTCGGCCTGTCGGGCACCGCCGACGGATTTGACAAGGAAACCGCCGTTAGTCGCGCCCAGCTCGCGCTGGACGCGTACGTCAAGGAATACAAGGCTTCAAAGAAGATTGGCGCCGTAACCCTCAGCCCCATGCGGACGGCTCCGCAGCCTTATTGGCGCGGCAGCGTGAGCGAGAACATGATGTACAAGCCCGACATCGTGACCGCCAAGTCCTACACCATCTGCTGGCAAGGCGTAGTCTCGCCCTACGTGTGTACCTCGGGCGCGAAGGCCTGCTGGTAGTTTTGAGAAGTCCTGCATCGGGCTCCGGGATCGACACCCCGGGGCCCGATCCCATTTTCTCGATAAGCAAAAACCAGCCGCGGCCCGGCTCTAGTGGGCGGGTACGAGCTCGATCCTCTCAGGCTTCTTCATGAAGAAGATCAGGGGAATGATCGCCAGCGTGACAAGTCCGATGAACCAGAACAGGTCGTTGAAGGCCATGAGCTGCGCCTGCTGAGCGATTTGCAGTGTCGCGAGGGGCGCCGCCGCCGGCGAAGAGGGCGTGAGCCCAAGCTGGGTGAGCTGATCAGCGAAATCACGATTGAATGGCGTGATGTGCGCGCTGAGCTCGGCCCAGTGAATCTGCGTCTGCCGAACGAACAGCCAGCTCACCACCGCGATGCCTGCCGAGCCGCCGATACCGCGCATCAGGGCATAGACGCCTGAGGCCTCGTCATATTGTGCCTTTGGGATGCTGGCGAAGGCCGCGGCGGTGAGCGGCACGAAGAACAGTCCCGTTCCGATTCCCGCCCAGATGCCCGGCGTGGCGATCGCCCAGTAATCCACCATCATCGAGTAGCGAGACATGAGCATGGTGCCGAACGCCGTAAGCACAAGCCCTGCGGTGACGAGATAGCGGGCGTCGAAGATGCGAATGAGAATGCTGCCGGTGATGGCGAGTGTTAAGGCGCTGACCAGCGCGCGCGGAATGAACAACGTTCCAGCCGTCGACGGCGGATAGCCGAGTAGTTTTTGGCTGAACAGTGGCATGAGCGCCATCCAGCCGAACAGGCTGATGCCATAGGCGGTAATGGCGAGAGTGCCCATGACGAAATTGCGATCCTTGATCAGCGACAGATCGATGATGTTGTCGCGCTTGTTCCAGCCCCTGATGAAGAAGGCTGCACTGCCGAACACGGCGATGATGGTGCCCACCACGATCGCCTTGGAGTTGAACCAATCGCGCATCTGGCCCTGGTCGAGCACGAATTGCAACGCGCCGACCGCGAGCACGAGCAGTCCCATGCCGACCCAATCCGTCTTGATGTCTCTGATGGCCCGCTGCGGCAGATAGCCGACGGACATCAGTAACGCGAGGAGTCCGAGCGGAACGTTGATGTAGAACACCGTCCGCCACGAATAGGTCTCGGTCAGCCAGCCGCCGAGCACCGGACCGAACACCGGGGCCACCATGATGCCGAGCCCGAAGATGGCAAGCGCCTGGCCGTGCCGTTCGCGCGGAAACACGTCGAGCAGGATCGCTTGGCTCAACGGCACGAGCGGGGCGCCGAAGATGCCTTGGGCGAGGCGGAAGGCCACCATGGTCTCGAGGTTCCAAGCCATGCCGCACAGTGCCGATGACACTACGAAGCCGGTGATAGCACCGAGCAGGAGCCGCTTGCGACCGAGCCAGGTCGAGAGATAGCCGGTGAGTGGCATCACCACGGCGGCAGACACGAGATACGACGTCAGCACCCAGGTGATCTGGTCAGACGTCGCGCCGAACGCGCCGAGCATGTGCGGCAGCGCCACGTTGACGATGGTGATGTCGAGCACCTCGAGCACCGCGGTCATCACCACGGCGATGACGAGGGGGATCGGTGGGCGGTCGGGATGGTGCGGCGGAGGAGGCGCCGTCTCGATGATACGCGGTGGTTTGGAAGGGGGCTTGCGCTTGCGCCCCTTTTTGCCCGCAGGTTGCTCCAGACTCATTTCTGGTCTTGCGCCGTCGGTGTCTCTTGCGGCTTCGGTGGCTGTTGCGGCGCGGGTGTCTCTTGCGGCGTCGACGTCGTATCGATGGTCACGGTGGCGCTTGCGCCCGCACGGAGCGGCCGGTTCGGATCAGGCGGGGTCGTGATCTTGATCCGCACCGGAAAGCGCTGCGTGACCTTTACCCAATTGCCGGTGGCGTTCTCTGGCGGCAGGACGGAGAAGGTTGCTCCGGACCCCGGGCTGATGCTCTCGACCACGCCGTCGAACTTCACGCCAGGATACATGTCGATCTTGATGGTCGCCTTCTGCCCTGACCTGATGCGGCCGAGATCGGTCTCCTTGAAGTTGGCATCAACCCACCAATTTCCGTCTTCGACGAGGGCAAGAGCCGGCGTGCCGGCTTGCACCACCGACCCCGCGCGGACGTTGATATTTGACACCCAGCCGTCGCCAGGCGCGGTGATGTGGGTTTGCACGCGATCGTGAGTGGCCTTGTCGAGCTGGGCCGCGGCGCCTCTGAGCTGGGTGGTCGGCGTCGTCACCGTGAGCTTCGCGTCTTGCGCCTTGGCGAATTCACTCTGGGCATCGTTGAAGGCTTGCAGCGCATCATGCCAGCCTTTCAGCGCCGTAGTGAGCTGGTCCGAGGGACCGCTGCCTTGCTTCTGCGCGTCCTTGGCGTCGCGATATTTGCCGATCGCATCCTCTAGCGCCGCTCGCTTGTCCTCTAGTTTCTGCGCGGCGGCCTTGAGCGCGTCGGCCGCCGTGCCGGCCGCGTTGGCTGCAGCATCGAACTGGGCGCGCGCGTTGCGGAGCGAGGCATCGTAGAGCGTGGGATCGATATCGAACAAAGGATCTCCCGAGGCGACCCTGTCGTCATTTTCCACATAAACGCGGATCACCGGTCCCGACACTTGCGAGGCCACGCGCACGATATTTGCGCCGGTGTAAGCATTGTCGGTCGAGGGATAGATCGCGGCATAATGCCAATAGATGAGCACGCCGCCGATCGTCACTGCGAGCAAAACGCCAAGTGCAATCCAGCGATAGGAGGCGGCTGCGCTTTTCGTGCGTGTGGGCGTGCCTGTCGAAACGTCCTGATTCACGTCGTTGTCTACCTCGGTTAGGGCGGGGAAGGACCGGCCTCCTCAGGGCTCGGGGCCCGCAAATCAAGGTGAAGCACGGCAGAATGATGACGAGGCTTAAACTGGATACGTTTCAGGAGCAAGAATTCCCTTGTTTCCGAAGGGTTGCGCCAATTGCCACGCTTCGTGAGAGATTGCAACGACTTAGGCGCCTTGCTTTGGCAAGTCTTTCCCGCCGTTTGCACAAACTCTCACACGCTGCCTAACGACTTGCGTTCCGATCAGTTCGGCATAACATTTGCGGGTTCGAGGGCGCCGGGGCGAAATGCCCCAGGAAGAATGAACGCTCTTAAGCCTAGTCGAAAATTCATCCTGGTGCGGCGAGGGGACGAAGATCCCGCCTTCACAATTGGAGGGCGGGCGCCTGCTGCATTGAGGCGGCAAGCGGCTTAGGGAGGGCAATATGGACACATCGAGATATATCGCGCGGCTGATGGGCCCGGTGATGCTCGTCATCGGTATCGGCATGGTTGCCGGCCTGTTCGTCGAGGGCGAGGCCTATTCGAGCCTGATGAAGGAATTCATCGCCTCCCGCGCGCTGATCTTCATCACCGGCGTGCTTGCGTTGCTCGCCGGGCTCGCCATCGTCAATGCGCATAATCTCTGGGTGCCTGATTGGCGCGTGCTGGTAACCGTGCTCGGCTGGCTGTTCATCGTGCGCGGCGTGACGAATCTCGTGTTGCCCCACCTGGTGCAGACCATGGGCGACCGCATGGTGGGGAGCCAAGCCGGCGTCATTGCCGGCGCCACCTTCATGATCGTGCTCGGCGCAATCCTCTCGATCATGGGCTATGAGGCGCTGTGGAACGAGGCTTTCCGCGAGAGAGGCGCAAGCAAGTCCACGGCGAAGAAGCGCAAGAAATAGTCAGCCGGTTTGACTCGGAGCCCGCGAGGTCTACACTGGCTTCAGTCCGAGGGGAGCCCCAGGAAAGGGGCTGAGAGTCCGCTGCCTCCTCAGGCCCGGCGGAGACCCTTTGAACCTGATCCGGGTCATGCCGGCGAAGGGACAGGAACTTGCCCCTAGAGCCAGTTTGCCTCGGCATCCCGATGCGCATGGGAGCATGCCGATGAACAAGCCGATCTCTGCCAAAGACGTCGCCGCGCCGAAAGTGACGATCGGCGCGCTGCCGGGAAGCCGCAAGGTCTATTCCGTGCCCGAGGGCCACGACGACCTTAGCGTGCCGCTGCGCGAGATCGCGCTGAGCGACGCCGCGCCGGCCTCAACTAGCGAAGCGGTAGGTCAAAAAAAGACGTTCCGCGTGTACGACACCTCTGGTCCTTACAGCGATCCTTCCATCGCGATCGACGTGCGACGCGGGCTTCCCCCGCTGCGCGCTTTCTGGATCGAGGCGCGCGGCGGCGTCGAAGCTTATCAGGGCAGGGGGGTCAAGCCCGAGGACAACGGCAATGTCGCCCCGAGCCATCTCGCGCGCGAATTTGCCGCTGCGCGGCAGCCGCTGCGCGGCCTCGCCAGCCATCCCGTCACGCAACTCGAATTGGCGCGGGCCGGCATCGTCACCAAGGAGATGGCCTATATCGCCCATCGCGAGAATATCGGCCGCACCAAACAGGCCGAAGAGGCAGAGGCGCGGCTCAACGACGGCGAGAGCTTCGGCGCGTCACTGCCCGCATTCGTGACGCCTGAGTTCGTGCGCAGCGAAGTCGCGCGCGGCCGTGCCATCATTCCCGCCAACATCAATCATCCCGAATCCGAGCCGATGATCATCGGCCGCAACTTCCTCACCAAGATCAACGCCAATATCGGTAACTCCGCCGTGACCTCCTCGGTCGAGGAGGAGGTGGAGAAGATGGTCTGGGCGATCCGCTGGGGCGCCGATACGGTGATGGACCTCTCCACCGGGCGCAACATCCACACCACGCGCGAATGGATCATCAGGAACGCGCCGGTGCCGATCGGTACGGTGCCGATCTATCAGGCGCTGGAGAAGGTCGGCGGCGATCCGGTCAAACTCGACTTCGAATGCTACAAGGACACGCTGATCGAGCAATGCGAGCAGGGCGTGGATTACTTCACCATCCATGCCGGCGTTAGGCTCGGCTACATCCATCTCACCGCCGACCGCGTCACCGGCATCGTCTCGCGTGGCGGCTCGATCATGGCCAAGTGGTGTCTCGCCCATCACAAGGAGAGCTTCCTCTACGAGCGCTTCGCCGAGATCTGCGAGATCATGCGCCGCTACGACGTGTCGTTCTCGCTCGGCGACGGCCTGCGCCCAGGCTCGATCGCCGACGCCAATGACCGCGCGCAATTCGCCGAGCTGGAGACGCTCGGCGAGCTGACGCGAATCGCTTGGGATCACGGCTGCCAGGTGATGATCGAAGGTCCCGGCCACATCCCGCTGCACAAGATCAAGGTCAACGTCGAGAAGCAGCTCGAGCTATGCGGCGAGGCGCCGTTCTATACGTTGGGGCCGCTCGTCACCGACATCGCGCCCGCTTACGACCACATCACGAGCGCTATCGGCGCCGCCATGATCGGCTGGTTCGGCACCGCCATGCTTTGCTACGTCACGCCGAAGGAGCACCTCGGCCTGCCCGACCGCGACGACGTGAAGGCTGGCGTGATCGCTTACAAGATCGCCGCGCACGCGGCCGACCTCGCCAAGGGCCATCCCGCCGCGGTCGCGCGCGACAACGCGCTGTCGGACGCGCGCTTCAACTTCCGCTGGGAGGATCAGTTTAACCTGTCGCTCGACCCGGAGACGGCGCGCTCATATCACGACGAGACGCTGCCCAAGGAGGCGCACAAGCTTGCCCATTTCTGCTCGATGTGCGGGCCGAAATTCTGCTCGATGGAGATCACGCAACAAGTGCGCGACTACGCGGCCAAGCTCGCTGAGAAGGAGCCGCTCTCAAGCAGCGAGGCGGTAGAGCAGGCTAGGAAACAGGGCATGGCCGAGATGAGCGCCAAATTCCGCGAGCTCGGCGCCGAGGTCTATCTGAAGGAGTGAGGGATCGCTTCGCTGAATGGCAACGACGAACGAGCACGGCAAGTTGATCACGAACGCGGCCAGGGCGGCCTTGCTTCCACTTGGGTGCAGCCAAATCGGCCGATCCCGCTCATGGATTTCTGATGAGCGATTCTGGGTCATACTGATCGAGTTTCAACCCAGCGGATGGTCGAAGGGAAGTTATCTCTCAACGTGGGCGCGTGCTGGCTTTGGCGTGTGCGGAAGGACTTCGCGTTCGATTGCGGTTATCGCATAGGGGACTTTATTCCCTTCCAGACTACGGAGCAGTTCGCTCCTTTGATTGCTGGCCACGCCGCGCTGGCCGCACGAGAAGTCTGCGCCTTAAGAGAAAGATTCAAAACACTGACACAAGTTCACCGACAACTAATGAGCTGCATCTCTCGTGGCGGGTGGACGCTGTACCATGCGGCGGTAGCCTCGGGACTTGTGGGTGATGTCGCCGAAGCAAGACGGCTCTTTCGCGATTTCGAAGTATGGGCGGGCTCGCCCACTTGGCAGACAAAGTTGAGGTCCGAGACCGCGCTTCTTGCCTCCTTGTTGGACGAAGCAGATCTCTACCAGGCGAAAGTGTCGTCGATTGTCGACGAGTGCCGCACGCTTAATAGACTTCCGCTCCAGCCCAATTGCCTAGAATATGCAGCAATCCGGTAAGGGGGGGTCGCACTGGATCGTCATTTCCTTGTTCGCCGCGCCCCGACCAATATGCACTTCAATCACCGGCACTTCGGGTCCAATCCTTAATTGATCGCGAAGCTCCCGGACTCTTTTGGGCTCAAGTCGCGCCGTACCGGTCTTAAGATCCCAGACTCCAATGACCTTCGAATTGGAGTCTCGGAGAATGACGTCCGTTCGGACGCTGCCGTCTGCTCCATATTTGGCAATGTCACCCTCATTATCGAAACTCTGCTCAACCTCTACGCCTGGAATTTCTTGTAGGCGCACGGTTTTAGCGAATTCGGTGTGAACTCTCGATCCATACGCTGCTCCGACACCTCTTCCCACGACGACATGGGCGAAGGCGGTCCTGTTTAGGAGCAATGCCGTCATGGTGTCGATCAGTGGATCGCCAGTCTTGTCAAATCGATCGACGATGAATCCAGGAGCAATTGTCTCGCTTACCCGTTTGACATCGGAGGTAGCCTCACGAAGCTGCACAACGTGGTAGCTTGATGTGTCGCCAGAGGGGAAGTTCGGTGACGAACCGCCGCCACCGTTCGTCCATTGTCCGCCGTCGGGATTGCCAGCGGGTACGCGCGGTTCATTCGGGTTGAAGGGCGTCATCGCGAGGCGTTCGTGACGGCGGGACGAAGTGCGGCGCCTGCGGGCTCATGGACGCAATATGAGCACTGGGGCGGCATCGGAGCTCCTCCCGGACCCAATAGGAGGTCCTGCTGAGAGCCAGCTGAAGGATCGGTCGGCGCATTCGAGCGTGACGGACCGGACTAAAGCGAGGCCCGGTGCCGTATGGACGTCGCAAATGAGCATGCGCTACCGCTTCGCCACTTGAGCACATGTGGCGCGCCGAGAGGCGCCCGCGGCGGTCTCGCAAGATCGCGGACACCAATAGGTTTGCGCTTTTCGGCGCGCCATCCCCCTTCAAAGGGGGCAGCTCTTTGACATGCCCTCGCGCGACATCGCGGCGAGGCAATGAAGCACGCCAATTTCGTGCCGATGTGCGGTCCGAAATTCTGCTCGATGGAGATCACGCGAGCAGCTGCGCGACTACGCCGCCAAGCTGTCCGGCTTCTCTCACGAGCTGGAGAGTGATCTCAGCCCGCTGACATAGGGATTACCGGTCTCAAAAAACCGGCGCTTGCGATCGACTTCCCGCGTCAGGCCGATACGCACGCTGCTACCGATAGGACCTGCGCGCCGGACCGGCGTCCCGAGCCAGAGAACTTCCCCTGCGCACAGATCAACTCCGTCATATCGCTTATCGATCTGCATGGCTTGGGCGAGGCGGCCGGGTCCACGCGCAATATCGCGCATGCGCGTGACCTTCCGAACGCGCTGCATTATCTCGATGCCTTCGAGCGGTTCTAACGCACGCAAAAGCACGCCGGCACCGACGCCCAGTTCCTCGCTGCTGACGTTCACCATGAACGACGAGCCATAGGTAAAATAGACATAGCAATAGCCACGACCGAGACACAAAGACTGATTGCCTCGTGTCTTGCCTCGGAAGGCGTGGCCGGCGGCATCGCCAGGCGGATAAGCTTCAGTTTCGACGATCCGGCCGCTCAACCTGCCTGAGGGTAGCTCGTGAACAAGCGTCTTTCCGATGAGATATCGCGCAAGCTCGATGGTATCGATCGGCAAGGTTTGCCGTTGGAGTGGATTGACGCTGCGATGAGACTCTTTCACTGGCGTCGCCACAGCTTTCGATGGTCGCCAAGCCGGCAGTTCCGATGTTGGCACTCAGCCTAGCTCGGCCGCTGGTTCTCAGCTGGCCTCGACATTTCAAGCCGAATCGCAACCCTCGGCGTCAACGCCCCATCGCCCGGTGCTAGCGCTTCCGAAGCCCGATCGCGAGAATACGATCGAGCAGCGGTTCGTAGTCGATGCCGGCAGCTTCGGCGGCTTCCGCGAATTCCTCGCCATAGCCGATGTCGGCATTGGGGTTGGCCTCGAGGAAGTACGGCCGTCCTTCGGCATCGAGGCGGAAGTCTACGCGCGCGTAACCGCTGAGCTGCAGCAGACGATATAGGCGCTTGGTCGTCTTCACCAGGAGCCGCTCCAACTCCGGCGGCAGGTTCCGCGCAGGGTGGAGTTCGATGCCGCGACGTTCCTGGAACTTGAGGTTCCACTTGGCCCGTCGGGTCGCGATCCTCGGCGCATCGGAACGCAGCCGCCGCATTTCCAGCTCCCAGACCGGCAGCACCTGCAGGCGGGAATTGCC
>JBKOUI010000180.1:0-16887 GCA_046723315.1 Pseudomonadota bacterium
AATTGTTAGACGATTTGAAAGGGAATTGGCGGTTCATTGGCTCTAGAGCGGCGCAGGCAAAGCGCCTATAGTTAATGCGGGACATGCCGCCAACGGACGGGGGAGCGGCTTATGCTGAAATGGCAGACTAGAGTGAGAGGCGGGGCTCTCCTCGCCGCTACAGGATTCGCTGCGGTTCTCCTCCTCATGAGTGCCGAGCCTTCGAGCGCTGGCCTGTTCTCTTGGCTCAAGGGCAACCCGAATCAGGGCGGCGGTTACCAAGGCGGCTACCAGGATGACAATTCCGGAAGCTCTGGCGGCGGGGGCTTCTTCGGCGGCAGGAATGGCGGGCTGTTCGGCGGAGGTCCGCGCGCTCCGCAGCAACCAGGCTCGCAGGCCTTCCATGGCGACGAGCTTCCGCCCGAAGAGTTCGATGCGGCGACGGCCGCTTGGATAACCAACCCCGCGCTTGGAACGCCGACGCTCGCTTCAGCAAATATTGCTGCGACCAAAGCGGCCATCGCGCGGTACCAGGCGATCGTGGCGCAAGGCGGTTGGCCAATGGTGCCCGCCGCGGTGATGAAGCCCGGCTCGCGCGGCCCCGGAATCGTGACTCTGCATCGCAGACTCGAGGTCGAAGGCGATCTCGTCGGGCAAAGCATCCCCGAGGAATATGACGCGGCCGTCGTTGCCGCCGTGAAGAAATTCCAGGCGCGCCATGGTCTGCCCCCCACCGGCGTGGTCGACACGAAAGCCACGGTCGAAGCACTGAACGTGCCGGCAAGCCTCAGGCTCGCGCAGTTGCAAGCGAGCCTCAAGCGGTTGCAGGCCTCCGCACCGCCGGCTGCGGCGGCGGGACGCTACGTCGTCGTCAACATTCCCGCGGCGCAGGCGGAAGCCGTGGAGAACGGTCAAGTGGTGCAGCGGCATGCCACGGTGGTCGGCAAGCCGGAGCGCCCGACGCCTGAGCTCTCGAGCAAGATCCAGGAGATCAACTTCAATCCTTATTGGTATGTGCCGAAGAGCATCATCTACAAAGACCTGGTGCCGAAGGCTCAGGAGTTCGCCCGCAAAAACCAGGATATGCTCGCGGCCTATCACATGGAGGCCTTCGACGCGGCGGGCAATCCCGTGGATTCGCGCCAAATCAATTGGTTTGGCCCCGATGTCTACAACTATCAGTTCCGCCAGCTTCCCTGGGACCAGAACTCGCTCGGCTTCGTGAAGATCAACTTCCCCAACAAGGACAGCGTCTATATGCACGACACGCCGCTCAAGAGCCTGTTCGGCCGGAGCGTGCGGTTCGAGAGCTCGGGTTGCGTGCGCACCGACAACATCGAGCCGCTCGTGCTTTGGCTGCTGCGCGACACCGGCGGTTGGGACATGCAGCGCATCCAGCAGGTGAAACAATCCGGCGAGCAGATCGACGTGAAGCTGGTGAAACCGGTTGCGGTCTACTTCACGTACATCACCGCCTGGTCCACGCCAGACGGCATCGTGCAGTTCCGCCCGGATATCTACCAGCAGGATGGAAGCGGTCCGGAGACGGCCTCCGCCTATTGATCCAAGCCGCCGTCACCCACATTTTTGCTGAGCTTGGCGTTTAGCCATTACGCACGGCGAGCCAACGCCTTGGGTGTTGCTGGCGTGGCCGCGCGACATGTGGTAGAGCCAGCCAAATATTGAAGGAAGCTTCCCGCAAGGATTTGTGGCGGGATTCAATCCTCCCATGTTGCTGGATAGGGCGGGTTCGAGCTCGAGGAGCAGTTGGCCATGACGGCAAGTGAGATGAGGCGTGCCGAAGCACGCGGGAACGACTTCTTCACCAAGCATCTGGAGGACGCCGACCCCGAGGTCTTTTCGGCCATCGAGAACGAGCTCGAGCGCCAGCAGAACGAAATCGAGCTGATCGCCTCTGAGAACATCGTCTCGCGCGCCGTGCTCGATGCCGCGGGCACGCTGCTCACCAATAAATATGCCGAAGGCTATCCAGGCCGGCGCTATTATGGCGGCTGTCAATATGTCGACGTGGTCGAGCAACTCGCCATCGACCGCGCCAAGCGCCTGTTCAATTGCGCTTTCGCCAACGTTCAGCCGCACTCGGGCTCGCAAGCCAATCAGTCGGTGATGCTCGCGCTGATCAAGCCTGGCGACACCATCCTCGGCATGTCGCTTGCCCATGGTGGGCATCTCACTCACGGTGCGGCGCCTAACCTCTCCGGCAAGTGGTTCAACGCCGTGCAATACGGCGTACGGCAGGACGATAACCGCATCGACTATGACGCGGTCGAGAAGCTCGCCCAGGAGCACAAGCCCGCCATGATCATCGCCGGTGGCTCGGCCTATCCGCGCATCATCGATTTCAAGCGCTTCCGCGAGATTGCCGACTCGGTCGGCGCCTATCTCATGGTCGACATGGCGCATTTCGCGGGGCTCGTAGCCGCGGGCCTTCATCCAAGCCCGTTGCCGCATGCCCACGTGGTCACCACCACGACCCACAAGACGCTGCGCGGCCCGCGCGCCGGCATGGTGCTCTCCAACGACGAGGAGATCGGCAAGAAGATCAACTCGGCGCTATTCCCCGGACTCCAGGGCGGACCCTTGATGCACATTATTGCGGCGAAGGCCGTCGCCTTCGGCGAGGCGCTTAAGCCCTCCTTCAAGCTCTACGCGCAGTCGGTGATCGACAACGCCAAGGCCCTGGGCGAGACGCTGGTCAAAGGCGGCGCGGCGCTCGTCTCTGGCGGCACCGACACGCATCTCATGCTGGTCGATTTGAGACCAAAGAAGCTCACCGGCAAGGCGGCGGAGGTCGCGCTCGGCCGCGCCAACATCACCTGCAATAAGAACGGCGTACCGTTCGATCCCGAGAAGCCGGCGATCACCTCCGGCATCCGCCTTGGCTCGCCGGCGGGCACGACGCGCGGCTTCGGCATCAAGGAGTTTCAGTCGATCGGCGGGATGATCATCGAGGTTCTCGACGGGCTTGCCGCCAATGGCGACGAAGGCAACGCCAAGGTCGAAGCCTCGGTGAAGAAGCGCGCCATAGAACTTTGTGAGCGTTATCCGATTTATCGGTAAGTTTGCGTGAGGGTGGAAAAGGGGAGGGCGGTCGCCTATGCGATGCCCCTATTGCGGAAGCACCAACACGCAAGTGAAGGACTCGCGTCCTAGCGAGGACCACTCAACCATACGGCGCCGTCGGGTGTGCGCCGATTGCGGTGGCCGCTTCACCACCTTCGAGCGCGTGCAGCTTCGCGAGCTGACCGTGATCAAGCGGTCCGGCCGCAGGATGCCGTTCGATCGCGACAAGCTGATGCGCTCGGTACAGATCGCGCTGCGCAAGCGCCCGGTCGATCCCGAGCGCGTTGAGCGTATGGTGAGCGGCATCGTGCGCCGGCTTGAGAATATGGGCGAGAGCGACATCAGGTCGGAGACCATCGGCCGGCTGGTGATGGAGGCCCTGAAAGCCCTCGACGACGTGGCTTATGTGCGCTTCGCCTCGGTCTACAAAAATTTCCGCGAGGCCAAGGATTTCGAGGCGCTGCTCGGCGAGCTTGCCGCGACCGACAGCGACGACGAAATGCCGTCGGGGAAGGCAGCGGCCCCTGCCGAAGACTAAACTGAAACCCCACATCAAGGCGATGAGCGCGAGCGACAAGGACCATATGGCGCAGGCGCTTCAACTTGCGCGCCGGGGACTCGGGCTGACCTGGCCCAACCCCTCGGTCGGCTCGCTGGTCGTGGCGCCTTCAGGCGAGATCGCGGGGCGCGGCACGACGGCGCCCGGAGGCCGTCCTCATGCCGAAGCCATCGCGCTCGATCGCGCCGGCGACAGGGCACGCGACGCCACAATTTATATCACGCTCGAGCCCTGCGCCCATGAGGGCAGGGGCCTCGCCTGCGCCGACGCAATTGTTAAGTCAAAGCCCGCCCGCGCGGTCGTTGCCCTGCGCGATCCAGACCCGCGCACTTCGGGTCGGGGGATCGAACGCCTCAAGGCTGCCGGTATAGAGGTGGAAGAGGGCCTGCTGGCCGACGAAGCAGCGGAGATCGCCCTTGGCCATGTCTTGCGCGTGACCGAAGATCGTCCAGCCGTCACTCTCAAGCTTGCTGTCGGCGCTGACGGGCTGATGCCGCGCGGCAATGGTGCGCCAGTATGGATCACCGGGCCTGACGCCCGCGCTCATGCCCATCTTTTGCGAGCCAGGAACGATGCAATCCTGGTCGGCCGCGGCACGATCCTTGCCGACAATCCGACCCTCACCTGCCGCCTGCCGGGCATGTCGTGCCGCTCGCCGGTGCGCGTGGTCTTGGACCGGCGTCTCCGCACGCCGCCGCAGGCGAATCTCTTCGACGACCTAATGGTGCCCGTGTGGCTCATCTGCGCCGCCGACGAGGAGCATCCCAACACTGATGCGCTCCAGGACCGCGGCGCCGAGATTGTCTACGTGCCGGTCGACTCGCACGGCATGCTTGGCCTGCGCGACGCTTTGGAGACGCTTGCGAGCCGCGGTATCACCCGCGTGCTAGTGGAAGGAGGACCTTCGGTGGCGCGCGCCTTCCTCGATGCGGACCTGATCGATGAGGCGGTGATCTACCAAGGCGCCAACCCTGCGGGTCACGATGCACTGATGCCCTTCGTCAATGAAGGGGTGGATCGGCTGACCGCAAGTGGGAATTTCACACAAACTCAATCGCGCTCGTTCGGTCCCGACCGGATGACCGGCTGGCGGCGGATGGGAAGATGTTCACCGGCATTGTCAGCGGCGTAGGCACGTTGCGTGCGCGGCAAGGCGGCCGCTTCACCATCGCCTCGCCCTATAAGCGCGCAAGCCTCGAAGAAGGCGCGTCGATCGCTTGCGACGGCTGCTGCCTTACCATCGTGGAGTTGAGCAAAGCCAAGAAGGGCTCGGAGTTCACCGTCGATGTGTCCAACGAGACTCTGTCTCGCACCACGCTCGGCGAATGGCAGGAAGGACGCCGCATCAATCTCGAGCAGCCCCTCGGCTTGGGCGAAGAGCTCGGCGGACATCTCGTGACCGGTCATATCGACGGGCGCGCCAAGGTCCTTGCCCGTCATACCGACGGCGACAGCGTCAGGTTCGTAATGGGCAGCCCGCCCGGGCTCGCGCGGTTCATCGCTACCAAGGGCTCGGTTGCGCTCGACGGCGTATCGCTTACCGTTAATGAGGTCGACGGCAATCGCTTCGGCGTGAATATCATCCCTTACACGCTTCGCCGCACGACATGGGGAGACCGGGCGCCCGGCGATCTGGTAAACCTTGAAGTCGATCTCCTGGCGCGCTACGCCGCCCGTCTCAGTGAAAGCCAAGGCGAGAGCCCGTGACCGTCATCAGCAAGACCCGCTACCATCAATTCCTCTCGCCTATTGAGGAAGTGGTCGAGGACGCCCGCAACGGCCGAATGTTCATCCTGGTCGATGCTGAGGAGCGTGAGAACGAGGGCGACCTCGTCATTCCGGCGCAGATGGCCACTCCCGACGCCATTAATTTCATGGCGAAGTACGGTCGCGGCCTGATCTGCCTCGCGCTCACGCCTGAGCGGGCGAAGCAGTTGCATCTTGAGTTGATGTCGCGCTCAAACCGAGTGCGGCACACAACGGCTTTCACCGTGTCGATTGAGGCGCGCGAGGGCGTCTCGACCGGCATCTCTGCGCACGACCGCTCCCACACCATCTCGGTCGCCATCGATCCCACCAAGGACTATCGCGACATCATGACTCCGGGCCATGTTTTCCCGCTGGTCGCCAAGGACGGCGGCGTGCTCATTCGCGCTGGCCATACCGAAGCTGCCGTCGATCTCGCGCGCCTGGCCGGGCTTTATCCCGCGGGCGTCATCTGCGAGATCATGAATGACGACGGCACCATGGCGCGCCTGCCCGACCTGATCGCCTTCGCGCAGCGGCACGGGCTCAAGATCGCCACCATCGCCGACCTGATTGCCTACCGCCTGCGCTACGATCACTTGGTCAAGGTCGTGGCCGAGAGCACGCTCCAGAGCCCGTTCGGCGGAGCCTTCGACCTCAAAGTCTACTGCACAACCGTAGACCCAGCCGAGCACGTGGCGCTTGTCAAAGGCAACGTCGCTTCGGGCGAAACTGTCCTCGTGCGCGTGCATGCGGTAAGCACGATCGATGACGTGATTTCGACAGGTGTCCACCGCGAGACGCTCGTGCACAAGGCGATGGACATAATCGGACGCGAGGGACGCGGCGTGGTCGTCTTGATCCGTGAGTCGCGGCCAAACGCCGTCTCGGCGCGGCTCGCTGAGCAGGCCGGAGGCCCAGGCCAACAGCGGCTCATCGAATACGGCATCGGCGCGCAAATCCTCCTCGACCTTGGCGTGCGCGAAATGGTGCTGCTGTCGAATTCGCCTCAGCGCAAGATCGTGGGGCTCGAGGGCTACGGTCTCAAAGTGACCGGTCACAGAGGCCTGGAATAGCCTGCCATGACCCGCAAAGGCCCACGTTCGGTTCTGATCATCGAGGCGCGCTTCTACGAAGATATCGCCGATGAGCTCGCGCGCGGCGCGATCGAGGAGCTCAAGTCGCATCAGATGGCTTACGAGCGGCTCTCAGTGCCTGGCTCACTCGAAATCGCGCTTGCGCTCAGTCTCGCGCTGGCCAACGGTTTCGTCGGCCGGGCGGGGCGGCATCGCGGCTGCATCGCGCTCGGCTGCGTGATCAGGGGCGAGACCACCCATTACGATATCGTGGCGCGGGAATCGGCAGCCGGTTTACATCAGCTCGCCGTGCAGCACGCAGTACCGATCGGCTTCGGCATATTGACGTGCGAGAGCCGCGAGCAGGCTTGGGAGAGGGCGAGCGTCGATGGGCGCAACAAGGGGGGCGACGCCGCACGCGCCTGCCTTACGCTCATGCAACTCGAGCAGCACTTCTCGCAAGCGAGCCGGCGCTAGCCGCCATGGCTGGGCGAGGCAAAATCCCGACCCGCGCCTCTTCGCGTAGCGCAGCGCGGCTAGCAGCCGTGCAGGCGCTTTATCAGATGGACATGACCGGCATCGACTTGAACGAGGTGATCGCCGAGTTCGAAGCCTATCGTCTGGGCAAGGAGATCGAGGACTGCCAATACTGCGACGCCGAGGCAGCCTTTTTCCGTGATCTTGTCGAGGGCGTGGTGCGCGAGCAGCTCAAGATCGATCCCCTAATCGATAGGCAGCTCGCCGAGGGCTGGCGTCTGATGCGCGTCGATTCGATCCTGCGGGCCATCTTGCGCGCCGGCGCCTACGAGATCCTCGAGCGCAATGATGTTCCGGCGCGTGTCACGATTTCCGAATACGTGGATATCGCTCATGCGTTCTTCTCCGAAGAGGAGCCTAAGGTTGTGAATGGTATCCTCGACCGGATCGGCCACAAGGCACGGCCGGCAGAGTTCGCGAAACAAGGCACGAGCGATGGCTGACGATGTCGAGCGCGGGGGGAAGCATCTTGGCGAGTTCGACATCATCGCCAAGTATTTTGCTCCGCTTGCCACCGACACCGCATCGCTCGCTTTGCGCGATGACGCGGCAGTATTCAGGCCGGTCGAGGGACAGGAGATCGTATTGTCCTGCGATACGATCATCGAGGGCGTGCATTTCCTCAAAGACGATCCGCCCGAGTCGATCGGCCATAAGGCGCTTGCGGTCAATCTCTCCGACCTCGCTGCCAAGGGGGCCCGTCCTTACCTCTATCTGTTGTCGCTTTCGCTGCCGCCGCGACCTTCCGCGGCTTGGCTCGAGGCCTTCGCCTCAGGGCTTGGGGATCTCCAGGAAAGCGCAGGCGCCGCTCTCGTCGGCGGCGATACGAGCGCAACACCGGGCCCGTTGAGCATCACCATCACCGCACTTGGGGTCGTGCCGCACGGCCACGCCGTCTTGCGGCATGGGGCGAAGGATGGCGACAGGCTGTATGTGAGCGGCACCATCGGTGATGGCTATTTGGGCCTTCGCATCTTGCAGGAGCCCGCGCTTGCGCGATCCTGGGGTTTCACTGAGGAGGACAAGGCCTTTGTCATCGAACGCTACCGGCGGCCTCAGCCGCGCAACGATCTCGTGCTTGTCATTCGCAACTTTGCCACCGCCGCCATTGACGTGTCGGATGGCCTCGTGGGCGACGCCGAGAAACTCGCGACAGTTTCTCACGTTGGAGCCGTGATCGAGGCTTCGCGCGTTCCATTCTCCGAGCCTGCGCGGAAAGCTCTCGAACACGAGCCAAAGCTCCTCGAGGAGCTGATCACCGGCGGTGACGATTACGAGATCCTTGCCACCGTGCCTGAAGCAAGCAGCGCCTCGTTCGAGTCCGAGGCGCGAGATAAGGCCACGGACGTAACCATGGTCGGCCGTATCGAGGGCCGGGCAGGCGAGGCGAAGGTACTCGGTCCAGATCGGCAAGTTCTTAAGCTCAGGCGCACGGGCTTCGCTCATTTCTAGGCCGAATCGCTGCTTCTCGCCGGCATTTGATAAATCCCAGGCCTCTGTTGCGTCCTGCCTACAACTTTGGCATTTTCCGCGCGGGCTGAAGCCGCAACTCTTCTTTGGGGGCAATCGGGCCGCGGGCACGTTAGGTGTCTTGAATTTTTGCGGTCCTATTCCTCCGCAATCCCAAACGAACCAACGAGGCAGACTTTATGACCTGGGTCCTTTACCTGATTATTCTTAGCGCGACGCTCTCGATCGCCTATGGCGTCTGGACGACTAAGGCCGTTCTCGCCTCAGACCCCGGTACGGCGCGCATGCAGGAGATCGCCGCCGCCATTCAGGAGGGCGCGCAGGCTTATCTCGCCCGCCAATACACCACGATCGCCGTTGTCGGCGTGATCATCTTCCTCATTCTGGCTTATCTGCTCGGCATTCCGCAGGCGATCGGCTTCGCAGTCGGCGCGGTTCTATCAGGCGCGGCCGGCTATATCGGCATGAATGTGTCGGTGCGGGCCAATGTGCGAACCGCTCAGGCCGCGACCAAGAGCCTGGCCGACGGTCTCAGCCTCGCCTTCCGCGCCGGCGCCATCACCGGCCTCCTTGTTGCGGGCCTCGCTCTTCTCGGTGTCTCGGTCTATTTCCTTGTTCTCACCCAGATCATGGGCTTGAGCCCGGCCTCGCGCGAAGTGATCGATGCGCTGGTCGCTCTCGGCTTCGGCGCATCCCTCATCTCGATCTTCGCGAGGCTTGGCGGCGGCATCTTCACCAAGGGCGCGGACGTCGGCGGCGATCTCGTCGGCAAGGTCGAAGCCGGCATTCCCGAGGACGATCCGCGCAATCCTGCGACCATCGCCGACAACGTGGGCGACAATGTTGGCGACTGCGCCGGCATGGCCGCCGATCTATTCGAAACCTATGTGGTGACCATTGTCGCCACCATGGTGCTCGCCTCGATCTACTTCGCCGGCGGCGATCGCGTGATGCAGATGATGCTTTTCCCGCTTGCCATTGGCGCGGCGTGCGTCATCACCTCGATCATCGGCACATTCTTCGTGCGGCTTGGCCAAAGCCAGTCGATCATGGGCGCCCTTTATAAGGGCGTGATCGCAACTGGCGTGCTGTCGCTCATCCTGCTCTGGCCGCTGACCGCTTGGCTGGTCGGTTGGGATACGGCGATGAAGGTGGGTGATGTCGAGTTCACCGGTAGGTCGCTGTTCTTCTGCGGCGCGGTCGGCCTTGTGGTTACCGCCCTGATCGTAGTGATCACCGAGTACTACACCGGCACCAATTTCCGCCCGGTCCATTCTATCGCCCGGGCGTCAGTGACCGGCCACGGCACCAACGTGATCCAAGGTCTCGCCGTGTCGCTCGAATCGACGGCGCTGCCTGCGCTCGTGATTATGGCGGGCATTGTCGTGGCTTACGGCCTTGCTGGCCTGTTCGGCATCGCCATCGCGGTCACCACCATGCTTGCGCTCGCCGGCATGATCGTAGCGCTCGACGCCTTCGGCCCGGTCACCGACAACGCCGGCGGCATCGCCGAGATGTCGGGCATGCCGAAAGAGATCCGCAAGACGACCGACGCACTCGACGCGGTCGGCAACACCACCAAGGCCGTGACCAAGGGCTACGCCATCGGCTCCGCCGGTCTCGGCGCGCTGGTGTTGTTTGCTGCCTATACCGAGGACCTGAAGTTTTTCGCGGCGAACGCCGATAAGTTTCCGTATTTCGAGGGAGTCGATCCGACCTTCACGCTGTCAAATCCTTACGTCGTGGTCGGCCTCTTCCTTGGCGGGCTTCTGCCGTATTTGTTCGGCGGCATCGCCATGACCGCGGTCGGGCGCGCGGGCTCCGCCATCGTCGAGGAAGTGCGCCGCCAGTTCAGGGAGAAGCCGGGCATCATGAAGGGCACCGACCGGCCCGACTACGGCAAGGCAGTCGACCTGCTGACCCGGGCGGCGATCAAGGAGATGCTTATTCCGTCTCTTCTCCCAGTGCTGTCGCCGATTGTGTTCTTCTTCGTCATCAATTGGATCGCCGGCAAAAGCGCGGCCTTCTCGGCGCTTGGCGCCATGCTGCTCGGCGTCATCGTCACTGGCCTGTTCGTCGCCATCTCCATGACCGCGGGAGGAGGGGCTTGGGACAACGCCAAGAAATATATCGAGGACGGCCATTACGGCGGCAAAGGCTCAGACGCACACAAGGCTGCAGTGACCGGCGATACGGTCGGCGATCCCTACAAGGACACTGCGGGCCCTGCAGTGAACCCGATGATCAAGATCACGAACATCGTGGCGCTGCTGCTGCTTGCCGTGCTCGCCCACCAATAGGAGAGGGAGTCAAGATCGCCTATAGGCCTGATCCAGGTATGGCGCTGTTTGCGCCCGGCCTCTGATCCTTGAACAGCTTGCGGTTGGAGATATTGCCGAAGATCTGTTCGAGCACGCTGAGGTCTTTGCCGCGGGCTGGCGTCTCGCCCTTGTAGTAGTTGACCACGATGCCCTCCTTGAGTCCGTAATGGGCAACTTGGTCCACCGTCTGGCTTGGGTTGAAATAGACCGCCACCACCTGCCGGTCGATCTCGTACGGCTTGAGGAAGGCCACGGTCTTTTGCGTGGTCGAGATGTAATAATAGGCGTCGCCGCCGATCGTACTCGTGGTATCGGGCGAGCCGAGCACGGTCTTGACCTGGTCCTTGGTCATGCCGGGTTGGACCTGGTTAAGGTCGACATCGATGAAGACATGCCCATGCCGGTCGATCTGGGCGCCGCATGCGGTAAGCGTGCACGCGCCGAGCGAGAGCGCCACAAGTGCGGGCAGCGCTGAACTGACGGAGACCGGCTTGAGCTTGCGCAAGTTCGGGTGCCCCTCGATGCGAGCAAAGAACGGAATTCTGCCTGACGCAGTCTTAGGCCATGCCACCTGCGACGCCGCGTTGTTGACGGCGTTCGATGCAGCCGGAGCCAGACCGACGGGGTCCGTTCTTTGAGCCCTCTCACTCCCCTATTTTCGTGGCGCCACGAAGATGCAGGCGCCACGAAACTCTATGGCGCGATTGTGGCGCAGGCGCGGCTTCCCGTTTTCTATCAGGCCTTTGGCGTTCCCGACACGCTCGAAGGGCGCTTTGCTGTCTTGTCGCTCAACCTATTCGCCGTGCTCCATCGCCTCAAGGCTGACGGCGGGGACGCAGGTGATCTCGCACAAGAACTGATGGATCAGTTCAGCGCCGACATGGAGACCGTGCTGAGAGAGCTTGGTGTTAGCGACCTTGGCATTCCCAAGAAGATGAGGAGGCTCGTCGCCTCGAGCGCGGCCCTGCTGCGGAGCTACGATGAAGCCTACGCGGCAGGAGAGGGCACGCTCGCTTTGACGATAGCCGAAGCCTCGCCGCTCGAAGGGTCAGCGGCGGAGGCTGCAGGAATGCATCTCGCGCATTATGTAAAGGCTGTCGTCGGGAGGTTGGGCAATCAGTCGTTGTCCGCCTTCCGAGCGGGCGAGGTGGAATTCCCGGAAATTTCTCGTGAGAGATACTGACAAACGCCGGATAGAGAACTGCGAATTGCCAAAAACGAGTTGGGAATTGCAATGAAACAGAATTTGGAGCGCTCGCCTCTGTCGCGGCCGCTTAGGGTCGATGAGATCAAGGACGAGGTAGAGGGCGAGGTCGTCGCTGCGCTGTCGGAACTGGCAACGGTTGCAAAATTACTTGATCTGAAAGGACTTGATCGCCTTACCTTCGCCTATCGCTTGAACCGTGGAGCAGGCGATCGCCTGCGCCTAACCGGCAGGCTTACGGCTTCGGCGACCCAGACCTGCGTTGTCACCTTGGAACCGGTCGAAGCGACCATCGACGTGCCGGTCGAGGCCGAGTTCTGGCCGGAAGAGCTGATCGACCAACTCGAAAGAAGCGCCGACGAGCCGGGAGGCCCCGGCCAGCTCGATTGGCCAGAGCCAATCGTCGATGGGAAGATCGATCTCGGACCTTTCATCTATGAGACGCTTGCGACGTCGCTCGACCCTTACCCCAGGAAACAGGGGGCGAGCTTCGATTGGTCGCAAGGCGAGCCGGAGCAACGCGGCACTACGAGAAGCGGCCCATTTGCGGCCCTTGCCGGACTGAAGCGTCGCTGAACATAAGCGGCGCATGGCAAAATCAGGTTGTCAACGCGCCCGCTTTTCAGTCTATTCAGATGTCATTTCCGGGGGTTGCGGCGGCCCAAAGGCCGCATGGATAGTTTCCTGAACGGCACTGAAGAATGGGTGCTCCAGTCACCATAGCGCTCGACGCCATGGGCGGAGATCACGGTCCAAGCGTGGTCGTTCCGGCCGCTGCCATTGCGCTGATCCGTCATCCCGACATGCGGTTTCTGCTCGCCGGCGACGCTGCTCGAATCAAGCCCGAGCTCGCGAGCCACAAGGCTCTCGCTAGCAAGGCAACTATCGTTCACACCGACGTCGCGGTCGCTATGGACGCGAAGCCGAGCCAGGCACTGCGTAAGGGGCGGTGGAAGTCGAGCATGTGGCTTGCGCTCGAGGCGGTTCGCGACGGCCGCGCTGATGCTGCGGTGTCGGCGGGCAATACCGGCGCGCTAATGGCGATGGCGAAGTTTTGCTTGAAGACTATGGAGGGTGTCGATCGCCCGGCCATCGCTGCGATCTGGCCGACGGTCGATGCCGAATGCATCGTGCTCGATGTCGGCGCCAATGTCGGCGCCGACTCTCGCCAGCTCGTCGAGTTCGCGCTGATGGGAGCAGGCATGGCTCGTGCTCTTTTTGGCATGGAAAAGCCCTCCGTTGGGCTTCTCAATATCGGCGTCGAGGAGATCAAAGGCCTCGATCAGATCAGGGGAGCCGCCGCCGTTCTCAAGGAGGCGCCGCTTCCTATTCGCTATCACGGCTTCGTCGAAGGCGACGATGTCGGTCAGGGCGTGGTCGATGTCGTGGTCACCGACGGCTATACGGGCAACATCGCCTTGAAGACGGCGGAAGGAACCGCTAAGCAGATCGGCGAATATTTGCGCGCCGCCATGGGGCGGTCGCTCCTTGCTCGGTTGGGCGCGGTTTTGGCGCAAGGCGCTTTCCGTGCCCTCAAGGAAAAGTTGGATCCCCGCCAATTGAATGGCGGCATCTTTCTTGGGCTAAACGGCATCGTGGTCAAAAGTCACGGCGGAACCGACGCCACCGGCTTCGCCAGCGCCATCGATCTTGCCTATGACATGGCTTCAAACGGCGTGGTGAAGCGCCTGGCAAGCGATGTGGCGGGCTTCCACACCAAGCTCGAATTGGAGGGAGCCGCGTAAGTCTGGGGAGAGTGCAAAGTCCTGGGGAGTGGGCGGTATTGGACAAAGTACGGACGGTCATCAAGGGAGTCGGCGGATATCTGCCTCAGCGGGTCGTGACCAATGACGACCTCGCCAAGATGGTCGATACATCAGACAACTGGATAACGGAGCGAACCGGCATCAAGGAACGCCGGATCGCGGCTGATGGCGAGCTCACCTCGTTCATGGGCGCCGTGGCGGCACGCGCTGCGCTCGACGATGCCGGCATGCAGCCGGACGACATCGACCTCATCATCCTCGCCACCTCGACTCCAGACCAAACCTTTCCGGCAACGGCTGTCACCATTCAGGCCGAGCTTGGCATCACGCATGGCGCCGCCTTTGATATGCAGGCAGTCTGCTCGGGCTTCGTTTTTGCTTTAGCAACCGCAGATAGCCATCTGAAAAGCGGACTATTTAAGCGTGCCCTAGTGATTGGTTCCGAGGCCTTTTCGCGCATCCTCGACTGGGACGATCGTTCGACTTGCGTGCTGTTCGGCGACGGCGCCGGGGCGGTCGTGGTCGAAGCCCAAAAGCTCAACGGGGCGCTGACCAACCAGGGCATTCTGGCCACCTGCCTCCGCTCCGACGGCCGCTATCGCGACAAGCTCTATGTCGATGGCGGACCCTCGTCGACTGGCACGGTCGGCTATCTGCGCATGGACGGTCCCGAGGTGTTTCGCCATGCTGTGACCAAGATCAGCCAAGTGATCGAGGCCACTTTGGACCAAGCAGGTTACGTTGCGTCGGATATCGACTGGTTTGTGCCGCACCAAGCGAATAAGCGCATCTTGGACGGCGCCGCGCGGAAGCTTGGACTAAACCCGGAACGCATCATTGTTACGCTCGATAAGCACGCCAATACCTCAGCAGCATCAATCCCTTTGGCACTGAATGAGGCTTGCGCCGACGGCCGCATCAAGAAGGGCGATCTCGTTCTGCTCGAAGCCATGGGTGGCGGCTTTACCTGGGGGGCGGTCCTGCTCCGCTGGTAACGGTTTGCGACAGGGTGCCGCCCGAAAGCCACACCCTGATAGAAAAGAGTGCAATATCAGGAATTTGATTGCGTGACAGATTGACCATGTCGCGCTCGCTCGATTAGCATCTTGAATAGTCCCGCGACTGGGGGAGCGCTGGCACAATGAGCGGGAAAACACTGACGCGCGCCGATCTAGCGGAAGCGGTGTTTCAAAAGGTTGGTTTGCCGCGGAACGAGTCCGCCGAGATCGTCGAGCTCGTGCTGCGTGAGATCGTCGCGAGCCTCGAGCGCGGCGATACGGTGAAGCTATCTTCGTTCGGTTCTTTCGGGATCCGCGACAAGGGTCAGCGAATTGGCCGCAACCCGAAAACGGGCCAGGAAGTTCCTATCACGCCGCGGCGAGTGCTGGTGTTCCGCGCGAGCAACATCATGAAGCAGCGCATCAACGACGCGCTCTCGCGAAGAAAGGCGGCGGAATAGCTGGCGAGATTTGACGCCGAGGAGGAGAAGCTTTGGACAAGGCGCCCGAGGCGTTTCGAACCATCAGCGAGGTTGCTGACGAGCTTGAGGTTCCGAAGCACGTGCTGCGCTTTTGGGAGGCCAAATTCACCCAGCTCAAGCCGATGAAGCGGGGTGGCGGCCGGCGCTATTACCGGCCGGAGGACGTGGCTCTACTCCGCGGCATTCGCTTCCTGCTTTATAACGACGGCTACACCATCAGGGGGGTGCAGAAGATTCTGCGCGAGCACGGACCGCGCTTCGTCATGGATTTCCGCCGCATGGCTGATCGCGAAGACCGTGAAGATGCCTTGCCGGCACGCCATGACATTCCCGACGTTGCTGCCGACGCTGCGCAGGGCGGAGGGGCGAACGCCTCCTTCACGTCGCCTGAGCCCGAGAGAAGGATTCCAGAGCTCGATCCCAAGGCGCTGGGGGCTCTTCTCGACGAGCTTAAGATCTGCCGAAGGATCTTGGCGGCGGCCAAGCAGTAGCCCGCATCCACGCGCCACGGCTTGTTTCGTAGCCTCAAGAGTGTATACCACTCTGCCCTGTTATCGCGGCATCGGAGCGTAGCGCAGCCCGGTTAGCGCACCGGTCTGGGGGACCGGGGGTCGCGAGTTCAAATCTCGCCGCTCCGACCATCTCTCTGCCGGCAAGGAATTTGCTTGCGCGACAGGTCAACTTGGGCGCGGTCTAGCTCACGCCGGCACCGACTTCGGAGATGTAAAAGTCGACGACCTCGTGCGTCATGTTCTCCACGGTGAAGCGTTCGGCAACGCGCTTCTGCAGGATCGCGGCACGCTCGAGAAATGGCTTCGGCGTCGCGAGGAAGGTGCGCAGCTGACTTGCCAGGGCTTCGACGTCGCCAGGAGGAATGAGCGGCATGTCGCTGCCTGCGACAATCTCCGGAATATCGCCGACATTGGTTGCAATCAGCGGCATCTGCGCCGCGGCAGCCTCGAGCACGATATAGGGAAAGGATTCGGCTCGAGACGGCACCACGACGCAGCGACCGCGGCAAAAGGCCGTGCGCGCGGGGAGCTGCCCGGCAAACGAGACCCGCGAATTAAGGCCAAGCCTGCGGGCGAGCCGCTTGAAGCTGCCTTCGTCCGGCCCTCGGCCGACTATGAGAGCACGACCGGGAAACACCGACTGATGGGCGGCAAGCGCCTCGAGCAGGATGTCCACGCCCTTCAGACGGCGGAGCTCGCCGACGAAAACGAAGTCGACCGCATCGTCTGACAGCATCGGCTCGTAGAACTCGTGGCGGTTTAGCCCATTGGGCACGATGCGGCCGGGACAACGCGGCTGTCCGATCAGCTCGATATAGCGTTTTGCTGCGAAGCTGCTTTCGAACACCAATCCATCGGTCGATGACTTGAGCATCCGTTCGGCGGTGAGATGGAGGCGCCCGCTCGGCCGTGACGGCGAAGAGTGCAGGCTACCGCCATGCGGCGTGTAGATCGTCTTCACTTTTGCGCCTTTGCGTTTGAGCCTACGTGCAGCGAGACGTGCATGGACGCCACCCTTGGCGCCGTGACCGTGAATTACGTCAATCCCAAGCTTGGCGGCGAGACGCCTCACCTTGGCGGCGGTTCTCCAGTCGCCGAGGCCGAGCCGCCGGCTCATGGGAATTCGCGTCAAGCCCAACGCGCAGTACTCGGA
>JBKOUI010000100.1:0-15774 GCA_046723315.1 Pseudomonadota bacterium
CAGCTCCTGCGTTTCCTTGCGGAACCATTCCTGGGGGGCCGCGTTGTAAGGCTGTTCGAGGGCACGCGAACCATCACCCCCGCCCCTCCCCAGCTGCACTCGAACCATTAACGCCCGTAACCGACCTCCCCCGGTTGCGGGCGTTTCCTTTGGCGTGACGGAACGCCGCTCGGAGCGCTCCAACGACGAGCGGCAGCCGGACTAGAGGATGGCGGCGATCAGGGTGACGAGGAAGACGACCAAGAAAATAAAGAAAAGGATACGCGCGATGCCGGCCGCGGCGGAGGCGACGCCGCCGAAGCCAAACACACCGGCAACCAATGCAATCACGGCGAAGACAAGTGCCCAATAAAGCATGTCGCTCTCCTATGCTCTCCGTCGAGAGACGGTCCTAGCAAAGCGGCAAACGCCCGATTGCGGTTCTTTGTTGCAGCGCCGCAAGAACCTGGCGCTGTTTCTTCATCAGAAATGAGCGACTGCGGCGAGCAGATCTTTGCCGGTGAAGGGCTTCTTGACCAACATCGCCCCGCGGTGAGCCTGGGGGAGTTGCTCGCGCCCATAGCCGCTAACGAACGCGAATGGGATGCCGCGCGCCTTAAGCACGTCGGCGATACGGGTGACCGGCTCTCCGGCAAGGTGCGCATCGAGAAGCGCGCCGTGCACCACTTCGCCCTCGATCGCCTGGAGAGCGTCTCCCACGGTCCCGGCAGGTCCGATCACGGCGATGCCCGCTTGCTCCAGCACGCCCGCGATGTCGAGAGCGATGAGGAACTCGTCTTCAACGACGAGCACGCGCTTTACTGCCATCCCTGTTAGCGCCTTTCCATCACGGCCAAGAACATCATGTTGGGCGGTCAAGGTGATTTGAATTGGGCATTCGATCAAGCCCCTTACCTAGCCCCGGCCGGCAAAGGAACCCGCCCCAGACCCAAGCGTTCACTTGTCCGACCGCCAGTAGAAATCCGTCCAGAACATCCGATCCGCACATAACCGCCCACGCTAGTGGGAAGGAAACGAAAGGAGTAAGCTTTCATGAACTGGGACCGAATCGAAGGCAATTGGAAGCAGTTCCGCGGCAGGGTTCAGCAGCAGTGGGGCAAACTCACCAATGATGACCTTGACCTCGTCGAGGGCCGTCGCGTCGAGTTGGTTGGAAGAATTCAAGAGAGATACGGCATTGCCAAGGATGAGGCCGAACGGCAGGTCGACACCTGGCTGCAGAACATGTGATTCCGCAACACTCCGCCGCGGCGTGATCGGAAGACACTTACACGCTCCCTATCCGCTCTTGCCGCGGCGCTCTCACCTCATGTTTCAACCGAATTCTTGGATCGAGTAGCGAGCGCCCCATGGGCGCTCGACGTTCAGTGTAAGGGAAGCGCGGCGCCGGAACGTGGCTGACGTTCTTGCGCCCATCATCGGGACGCGGCGTGGAGCTGATAACCGCCGCGAACCCAAAGAGAGGCAACATGCTGACGACCATTCTTATCATCATCCTGATCTTGATCTTGCTTGGCGCGTTCCCGGCCTGGCCCTATAGCCGGGGCTGGGGATATGGGCCTTCGGGCGTGGTCGGGTTGATCCTCATTATTCTTCTTATCCTGCTTCTGCTCGGAAAGATCTGACCGCGCCAAGCCGCCAGGCTCCGGCACGAATTGCATGCCCGGCACAAGGCCGGGCATGCTGATTATTCTTTGCGCGGTGCGAGAAGCTAGGCGCTCATCCGGCGATCGCGCAAATGCGCGCGGCGCTCGAAGAACAGCGCCTGGGAGACGATCGCCTTGACCGTATCAGGCTGGTAGGGCTTGGTGATGAGAAAGGCCGGCTCCGGCCGCTCGCCGGTCAACAGCCGGTCGGGATAGGCGGTGATGAAGATCACCGGCACGGCGAAGGATCCTAGCATCTCGTTGACCGCATCGAGGCCGGAGCTTCCATCGGCGAGCTGGATGTCGGCAAGCACGAGGCCCGGCTTCTCCTTGTTGGTGGCGCTAACCGCCTCCGAATGGGTACGCGCCACAGCGGTGACGCGATGGCCGAGGCCCTCAACGATCCCCTCCAGGTCCATGGCGATCATCGGCTCGTCCTCGATAATGAGCACGTCGGTCGCCACTTGCGCGGCGATCTCCCGGCCGGCGGCATCGATCAGCTCATCCACCTTATCGGCATCCACACCGAGGATGCGTGCGGCCTCGGGCACCGTAAAGCCTTCGACGGCGCAGAGCAGGAATGCCTGGCGCGGCAGAGGAGTGATGGATTCGAGCTTGCGGTCGACCGGCGTTCCGTCCTCGTCGGGGAATTCGGGCTTGAGATTAACGTCGACCGAATTCCACAGATCGAGGAAGGTCTTGTAGAGAGCGACACGCGGATCGAGGCTGTTGTCCAACAGCGACGGATCCTCGATCAGGACTTCGAGCGTCTCAGCGACATAAGCGTCCCCCGCGTTTTGCGTGCCGGCAAGAGCGCGGGCGAAACGCCGGAGATAAGGCAGGTGAGGCGCAATCTCTTTCGACATCGGCATCCGTTTATAGCTTTCTTGGTGGAGCCGGCTGGAGGCCATCACTCACGAGCCGGGTAGGAAGTCACAACCCCTAAACCATATCATAGCGCGGGGTAACGTTCGAGGCAGGCCTTAGGTTCCCATTGCTATGGAACCATTTGACAGGTGAAACGTTTTTGGCCCCCTAGGGTCCAGAGAATCCGGTATCTTAGGGCCACCTCGGTGGGTGATAGGGGACGGATTGTGGACCGCGACTCGAACAAGAAGGATCGCCGGCGCAAGATGGCTGGCGCTGACAATAAAATGGACCAAGCAAGGAGCAGCGGCGCCCACATGTCGGGCAATCCGCCCGGGACTGAGTCCGACGGCCTGTCCCCCAGCCTGCAAGCTCATATCGGCCGCCATGTTAGGGCGGTTTTCGATGAGGTCGCGCGCGAGCCCATACCGGAACATTTGCTGCGACTCTTGAAAGACCTCGAGCGAAGCGGAGACAAATAGGTTGCCACGCAAAGTGTCTGCCAGCCTACGAGATTCCCTCGTGGCCGAAATGGGTAGCTTGCGGGCGTTCGCCGTGTCGCTGTGCGGCGACAAGGAGCGCGCGGACGACCTTGTACAAGAAACCTTGTTCAAGGCGTGGAACCACCTCGACTCGTTCAAGGAGGGGACCAACCTCAAGGCCTGGCTGTTCACCATCTTGCGCAACACCTACTTCTCCGAGCGGCGCAAGCGTAGGCGTGAGGTCGAGGATGCCGATGGAACCTATGCCGGACGGCTCGCCACACATCCCGAGCAGCACGGCCATATGGATATGCAAGACTTCCGCGCCGTCCTCGTGCGCCTGCCCGACGATCAGCGCGAGGCTCTGATCCTGGTCGGCGCCGCAGGATTTTCCTATGAGGAGGCGGCCGAGATTTGCGGCTGCGCCGTCGGCACCATCAAAAGCCGCGTCAACCGCGCGCGCAATCGGCTCGCCGACATGCTCGGCCTATCAGAACTCGAGGTCGGGCAGGCGAACGAAACTCTCGGCATCATCAAGACAGCCTAAAGGCGGTTCGGCTCAGACTCCGTCGCCGCTGCCGGTCAAGGAACGATTCCTGTCCTCGCGATGTTTTTGGGGCAAGCCGGGACATGATACGATGACTTTCGCAGTGATCGATCTCGACAAAGCGAAACTCGACCCGCAGTCGGTGTTCAACACGCCGGACGAAGTGTTAAGCGCGCCCGGCCTTTCGCCTGACGACAAGAAGGCGATCCTGGTGCGCTGGGAGGCCGACGTCGACGCCCTGCTTCGTGCCACCGGAGAAGGCATGCCTCCGTCGGACAATCGCCGCAGCCCCGCCGAGTTGCTCCGCGCCGTGCGTGGGGCCCTCGAATCGCTCGATAGCGTTGCGGCGAGCACGCGTTCCTAGCTGGGACTGGCTCGCGCACCGGAACGCCGACGCGACTTAGCACGTTCTCAATTCACAAAAATTCGAGAGAAAGGACGGACTTGATGCCGACCAAAACAACCACTGAAGCACGCCAGGGGACCGGGCCGCGCGCGATGTTCTGGGTGCTTATGATCTCACTGACGCTTGCCGTGATCGCCGGCCTCCTGCTCGCGTTCGGATGGATCTCGCTTCCTTGGAGCGGCGCCTCTTGACCGGAGGGGGAGCAAGACAAATGTATTCGGCAAGGGGAGTTTCTGAAGACACGGCCGATAATGGCGCAACGCCGTTTGCAATCCGCGAGATTGGCGCTCCTGATCGGGCTGCTGGGGGTATTACTGCTCGCGCCCGGACCGCGGGTTTCGGCAGAGCCCGCTGATTCACAAGCAAATTCATTACAATCCGCCTTCGACAGCTTCGTCGCCTATCTCAAGACTGAGACGAACGCGGCGATGGTTGAGGCTGGGCGGCTGGTACGCGAGCACAAGGACGACATCGACGCGGCAAGGGCCCGCGCGGACAAGGCTTTCAAGGAGCTCAGAGAGGCCTTAAGCGGCCACAAAGAGAGCCTCGACGCTTTCGGCAAGGACGCGGCAGCGCTAAGCGAAGCGTGGCGAGAGGCCGCCACCTCATCATGGGCCAAGATCGAGCGTTCGGCGCGCGACGCGCTCGGCGAGATCGAAGCTTGGCTGCATCATCAATCGCTGCCCGACGAGAACTCCGAGATCCACGTTTAACCCCCCGTAGCACGACAAGCGAGGCAACCATGCAAGACGAGAACCCCTCCCAAACCGGAAGCCAGTCGACGCAAGGCGAAACCCGAGCGGACAAGGAATGGTCCGACTTCCAGCAGGATCTCGACACGCTGGGCCGCCAGCTTGCCGAGCTGCAAATGCACACCGCTTCGCTCGGCAGCCACGTTGTTTCAGCGCTTGAAGCGAGATTCCAAGAGGTGAAGGCGCAGGCCGCAAAATTCAGGCAGGCGAGCGAGCAGCAGCTCGATGACGCGCGCCGCGCCGCCTGGCAACAGGCTCGCGAAACGGAGGGGACCTTCAATGAAGCGCGTGTACGTTCGGCCGAAGCCGCGCGCGATGCGGCGCGCCAGATGTGGGAACGGTCGGAGCCGCTACGTCAGGGCGCGAGAGACGTGGGCGAAGGCCTCGTGCGGGCTTGGTCGGAGTTGAGCGCGTCCTTTGGCAAGGCGGCGAACCGGCTTCGCACCGATGACGCACCCGGTAGCACGCCCGCGCCATCAACCAATAGCGATGACCGGCGCGGAACCTAAACCAGTTACGGGCTAATACGAAGGCCAGCTACCTGCCTGCGGTTGCGTGCGCTGGCTCGCGCGCCGCGGCGCGTTCGCGCGCAGGCTGCATCAATTCGGCGCGGACGAGCCCCCGCACCGAGTTGCCGAGATAGATGCGGTCGGCGTCGAGCAGGTCTTGGGGCATAAGCACCGCCTCGCTCGCGGCGGCGCGAGGTAGGTCGAGCAGCTCCTCGCGCAAAGTGCCGGGAAGAAGCCCGCAAGTGAGCGCGGGCGTGAACAGCCGTCCATCGATCTCGATGAAGAGATTGGTGCGCGTGCCTTCGGTGAGCTCGCCCTTCTTGTTGAGGAACAGGACCTCATCACAGCCGGTCTCTCGCTTCTGACGTTCCATTTCGCGGTCGAAGAACTGTCTCCGCGTGGTCTTGTGGTAGAAGAAGGCGTCCTTCTCGTCGACGCGCTGATCGGAGATCACGAAGCGCCACACCGTATCCCTGGTCGGCAACTCGATTGCGGTTGAGGTGACGGTAATCGTCCCGTCCTCTGCAAGGAGGAACCTCACAAGCGCGACGGGACTGGTGACACGCTCTGCCTCGGCATCGAGAGCGGCCAACACTTTCTCACGCGAGACAGGATAGCCGAAATGGTGAGCAGAGGATTGCAGCCTAGCTAGATGCCTCTCGAGCAGATGGAAGCCTTTTCCACGCTCATAGCGTAGCGTCTCGATCAGTTCGAATGGTGCGTCCGGTTTGGTGAGGAACTGCGCCTTCAGCAGGCATTCCTCGAATTCGGACTCCTCCTTGGAATCGGAGACGATGCCGCCGCCGATTCCCATCTCACCACTTTCGCCGTTCAATACCACAGTGCGGATCGCCACGTTGAACTGAGCGTCGCCTGACGGTGCGATATGGCCAATCGCGCCGGTATAGACGCCGCGCGGTCCGCCTTCGAGTTCGTTGATGATCTCCATGGCGCGAACCTTAGGCGCTCCGGTTACGGAGCCGCACGGAAAGAGCGCGTGGAGCATGTCCTTGAGCCCCATATCCGACCTGAGCTCAGCGGTAATGCCGGAAGTCATCTGATGTACGGAGCGATAGGTCTCGACAGTGAACAGGTCGGTCACTTCGACCGAGCCGATTTTCGCCACCCGGCCGAGATCGTTGCGCAAGAGATCGACAATCATGAGATTCTCGGCGCGCTGCTTCTCATCCATTGCGAGCCAAGTCTTAGTGCGCGCATCCTCGCGCGGCGTGCGTCCGCGCGGCGCAGTGCCCTTCATCGGCCGCGTGGACATATGCTTGCCCTCGCGGCGGAAGAACAGCTCTGGTGAGAGCGAGAGGACGTCGATATCGCCAGTGCGGATGAAGGCGCCGTAAGCGACGCGCTGCTTGCGCCTTAGCGCAGCGTAGAGCGCGACCGGATCGCCCTCGAAGGCGAACAAATATTTCAGCGTGAGATTGATCTGATAGACATCGCCGGCGGCGATGTAGTCCTCGACCTTGTTGAAGGCGTTCCGGTACTGATCGCGTGACCAGGACAGCCTGAGGTCGGAGATCTTTGCGCGCTCGGAGGCGCCCTGCGCTTCGAGCCACGCGCGCGTGCCGGCATCGTCGCGAGGCTGGGGCGCGCGGAACAGCCCGATCCAGAACAGCGGAACCCTACGTTCTGCGGGCAAAAGCTCACTAAGCTTTGGCTCGAGGCAATAGCCTAGCTCGTAGGAGAAGAACCCTGCCGCGTGAAGCCCGCGCGCAAGCCCCGCCGAGACGGCATCGAGTGCCGCGCCGACCTCGCCGGGTGAACTCGCCGAGACGATCTCCTCCGGTTCGGTATAGAGCAAGCTCCTGCCGCCTGGCGTGAGGCTGTCATCGAGCAGCACGTAAGGGGAAGCGGTCATGTCTTAGTCCTGTGCCCAGCAGGCCCCAGAATGCAAGGGCAGCTCAAAACCCAGACTCGTCATGCCCGGCCGAAGTGCCGGGCATCCACGATTCAGAACAAGATGTAAGACGTGGATGGCCGGGACAAGCCCGGCCATGACGAAATTTCATTTTTCATGCACTTGAACACTTCAGGCGACGATCAGCATCTCGCCCTTGCCGAGCGCTGCCATGTCGCCCATCAGCCGCCGCGCGCGGTCGCCGAGGCCGACATGCTCGCCCGTTGAGCGGAGCCAGCGCTCTAGAATGCGCAGATAGTCGAATTCCATCACGCCGCAATCGCAGAAGGTCGGCAACAATTCCTTCGGCTCCTCAACGAAGATCAGACTGCCGCGGCGGAGCCCGAAGCCGGCATGACGCCCGACTCCGCGCTTGAAGACGATCGTGCCAGCCACCATGCGGCCGCCGGCATAATCTCCCGCATTGCCGCCGACCATGATGAAGCCGCGGCGCATGCGCTCGCCGAGAAGCGGTCCGGCATTGCCCTTGATAGTGAGTTGCCCGCCTCTCATGCCAAGCGTCTCGCCGACTGCGATGCCGGCGGCTCGCTCACCAGCGTCGCCTTCGATCACAATGCTGCCGCCGGACATGCTGGCACCGGCCAACACACCGGCGCCGCCTTTCACCAAAATCTTGCCGCCCTTCATGGCGTCGCCGAGATAGGCACCGGCGTCGCCGTCCACCATGATCTCGCCCTCGGTGAGTGCCGCGCCGATCTTGTCGCAGCGTCCGTCCGTGTCGACGAATCTCAGCGAGCCGGCGTCAGTGCCTTTGACCTTGAAGGCATCGCCAAGGCTCAGCTTCACCCGCGTCGTGCCGATGGCGAGCGCCTCGATCTCTTTCGGCTTCAAATCTTTGAGCTTGGCCGGGATTAGCGGCGAGAGGTCAAGCCTTTGGTCGGGCTTGCCCTTGAGCTCGAAGGTGAGCGCGCTCACGCGATGATCTCCTTGAGATGGAAATGATGCGGCCCGAGATTGCCGCCATAGTTGCCGGCGGTGATGTGCGTAATGCCCTGGTCCGCCCCGCCGTCGGCGATGGCATGCATGCCGGCGCGCATCGCCTTGGCGATGGACTCTTTCGTGAGGCCGTCGATCACGATCTCCAAGACTGCCTCGACATCGAGAGGCAGCGCAGTCTTCACCGCAGCCTTCAAGGTTGGGCAATAGGCGTCGTTAGTCGAGGCGATCTGGCCTTTATATTTCGAGCCGACCTTCGAGCCCGAGCGCACGATACCGCCAGGAAACGGCGTGATCACCTCCGGAACATCGTCGATGGCGCGCACCGCGCGCTCGCAGGCGGCAAGCACAGCAGCATGCGATTTGCCGAGCACGAGCAGGTTACCGCCGCCGACGGCCTTCTTGGTAAGGCCGGTGGTCGCTTCGCACACGAACTCGCCGTCCATCACCGGGATGCGCCAAAAGCGCCGGCCGCCGACCTTCTTCGACATCTGCCACCCGTCGCCGAAAAATCTCAGTGAGGCACCGAGCTTCAGTTTCTTCTCGCCCTCAAGCCCGGCGAAGCATGCCGAGCCCGGGCTCGTCAGCACACATTGGCCGACGCGGTTCCTGAGCTGCGTCTGGAGCTTGTTGCTGTCCATCGTGAAGATCAGCACCGCCACGCCGGGACGGCCGTCGAGCGTCACGTCAGGCGAGAGCGTGCGCTCGATGCCGGCCTCCGCGCCTGCAGCGATCACCGAGGTGGCAAATCCCGTCATGGTGCGCGCGGCGATAAGCGCCCATTCGAGCGTCGGCGCCGTGATGATGATGCGCGTGCCGACCATGGGGAAGGCTTCGGCGAAGGTGTCGATGACGGTGACGCCTTTGAGCTTCAGTTCAGACATGGCACGGTCATAGGGCGGTCAGGATGGCAGGCAAATCAGCGGGACGGCCGAAGCGGAAGGGCGCAAGCTCGCGCATGGTTCCCTCCCTTGTCTCGGCGCTATAGCGGCGCACCATTAAACAGGAGGCTTACCGCGCGCAAGCGCACCAGTGGCTCAGCCATCTGGCATACTCCTCAAAGAGCCAATGTGGGCTTTGGGTCTAGGTTTTGGGTTTGTCGTATTTGATATAGGCGAAGCGCATATCCTCGGCGGGCGTGCCTTCGAGCGCGCTTTCTTCCTTGCCCGGTTGCCAGTGCACGACGTCCTCGATTTTCTTGGCGAGGGCGAAGTCCTTGTCAGTAATGCCCTTGGCGGCGTGGTTCTTGAGCCGCACCTCGACCCAGGCGTAGGAGGCGGTGATATCGGGATGGTGCCAAGCCGCCTCGGATAGATGGCCGACGGCGTTGATCACCATCAGCGTGCCCTTCCAGCTGTTGGTGCGGTAGCGGCGCCTGATCCAGCCGTCCTCGAGGTACCAGTGAGGAAGCTCCTTCTTGAGCCGTTCCTCGACCTCTTGATCGTTATAGGTACGCTCGGTCGTTGCCATTGCTACCGACTTTTGAAAAAGTGAGGCACTTCCCGTCAAACGAGAGCATATCGAGAGGCTTTCGGCCGATCAATGGAGCGCTTTTCCGCTCAATCACGAGGTGCAGACGAAGCTCCTCCTCGGGCGCGACAAGCGACCGTCAATACAACTGCGCGACTGCATTTTGGGTTTCTCGATCCAAGCGGCCGGAGCAAGCGTCCTTTCGGCTCGTTCGGGCTCTCCATCGACCGTCCCCGTACAAAGCTCACGCTGAAACGGGCTCCGGATTTCAGGGTAGGCGGCACCGAACACGACCGCGCCGAGCGCTACCTGAGGCGGATGGCCGAGAGTTGCGGAACGCGGCAGGCTTACGCGCTTCATATCGAAGAGGCCATCCCGTCGCATGCGGGGCTCGGCTCAGGTACGCAGCTCGCGCTCGCCGTCGGCTCGGCGGTTGCGGCGCTTGAAGGCATCAAGCTTTCACCACAGGAGATTGCGGAGCGGCTTGAGCGCGGCGCCCGCTCCGGCATCGGCATCGCGACCTTCGAGGCTGGCGGCGCCGTGCTCGACGGAGGACCTCGCCACGGCAAGTTGCCTGAGCTCCTGGCCCGCGTGCCCTTCCCGCCTGCCTGGCGCGTGCTGCTGATCCTCGACGCGAACTATAGCGGGCTTGCCGGGGTGAACGAGCGCGAAGCCTTCGAGGCGCTGCCGGACTTTCCGCAGAGCGAGAGCGAGGCGCTTCGCCGCAGTGTCGCGGAGAAAGCGATGCCTGCTCTCGTCGCGGGGGACTTCACGACTTTCTCCGATGAGATCGGGCGGCTGCAGGCCTGCATGGGTCGCTATTACGGGCCGGCGCAAGGCGGAGCATTTGCCAGCCCACGCGTCAGCGAAGTGCTCAACTGGCTACGTGGCAAAGGGATTGCGGGCCTTGGCCAAAGCTCGTGGGGGCCGACCGGCTTCGCTTTCGTTGCCTCTGAGGCCGAGGGCAAAGATCTTCTCGACGAAGCAGAAGCGCGCCACTCGCAGCCGGGGCTGAGCTTTATCCTTGCTCAGGGACACAACGAGGGCGCCAAGATCGAGACAGACTGAACAAAATTCAGTAAGCGACGGCAATCGAGACGCTTTGCCGTCGCTTCTATTGTGATAAAGCGAGGCGCTTCAAATGCCAGCGCGAGGACCGTCGCAGGCGTTCAAGAGTATTGGCAGAGGGTTGGCAGGGAGACGAGAGGATTATGGGGACGCCACGCATTCTGCATATGATCACGCCGCTCAAGCATATGAGCCCGTTCGACGTGAACATGGCGCTCGATGCAGGTTTCGACACGGCGATTCCTTACACCTCGGTCACCCTCGATGACGTGACTGGTCTCGTGCAGGACGCGATCTTCTCGCGCGGGCCCGAGGGCGTGAAGCGCACCGGCATGTTTATCGGCGGCAAGCGCGCGATCGAAGCGCTCGACATGATGAAGCGCGCCAAGGCGGCGATGGTGCCGCCCTTCGAGATCTCGGTGTTCGCCGATCCGGCCGGCTCCTTCACAACCGCCGCAGCCATGGTCGCCTGCGTCAAAGTGGCGCTCAAGGAGAAGTTCTCGACCGAGCTCAAGGGCAAGCGTATCGCCATCTTCGGTGGAACTGGCGTGGTCGGCTTCGCCTCCGGTGTGATCGCGGCACATGACGGGGCCGAAGCGACTCTTGTTGGCTATGATGGACCGGACCGAGTGCGGAGGCTCGCCGAGGAGGCAAATGCGCGGTTTTCGGAAAAGCTCGCTTATGCCGACGGCTCGACCGAAGAGCAGAAGGAAGAGCTGGTGCGCGGGGCCGACATCATCTTCGCTGCAGGCCCTGCCGGCAAAAGGCTGATCACCCTCGACCAGATGAAGCAAGCGAAGCATCTACGTGTCGTCACCGACGTGAACGCGGTGCCGCCGTCTGGCGTCGAGGGCATCGGTGTCAATGACAATGCAACGCCGATTCCTGGTATCAACGCGGTCGGCATCGGCGCGCTCGCAGTCGGCAACATCAAATACAAGACCGAGGCCGGCCTGTTCAAAGAGATGATCGAGACCGATAAGCCGCTCTATATCGATTTCCGGGACGCCTATACCCTTGCCCAGAAGCTCGCGTCCTGAGCCGCGCTCGGTCCTGATTGCCGCCATCTCCGGACGGCAACTCGCGGCGTCTGCGCGACGGGCCGGTCTGACGCCCCTGGTTGCCGATTTCTTCGCCGACACAGATACGCACGAGCTGGCGTCTGCCTGCCGCAAGCTTCCCGGCGATATCGCCCGCGGCATGATATGGCGGAGCCTTGCGCCGGCGCTCGACGCACTCGCCAAGACTGCTCCCTCCCCCGTCATCGGACTTATCTACGGCTCGGGCTTCGAGGATCGGCCGGGGCTTCTGACGCTAATCGCTCGACGCTGGACTGTGCTTGGCAACGATGCGGCAACGGTCGCGCAGACAAAGGCGCCGGATAGTTTCTTCGCCGCGCTGGATCGGCTCGGCATCAAGCATCCATACACGACCGTCGCGCCCCCACCGCGTGGGGCGGGCTGGCTCTCCAAGCGGATCGGCGGCGCCGGTGGCAGCCACATCGTTCCGTGCGGGCTCAAAGGCACGAGCCGGAATGTCTATTACCAGCAGCGCCTAGAAGGACGATCTATCTCAGCGCTCTTCGTCGCCAATGGACGCGAAGCGCGCGTGCTCGGCTTTAGCGAGCAATGGACGGCGCCGTCCTCGCGGAGTCTGTGGCGCTACGGCGGTGCTGTGGGTCCTGCTGCGCTGCCGAAGCCCATTACCCGCGCCATGGCGTCTGCCGTGAAGAGCGTCGCCACTGAGTTCAAGCTGAAGGGGCTTGGCTCAGCCGATTTCATGATGAGCGGCGACGAGGCCCTCCTACTCGAGATCAATGCGCGCCCAGGAGCAACGCTCGACATCTTCGACAGCGGCAGATCGCCGCTGCTTCAGCTCCACCTCGACGCAGTTGTGAACGGCAAGCTTCCTCGCCAGGGGCTGAAATTTTCTGATGCGAAGGCCTCCGCCATCGTTTATGCGAAGGGCGATATTGCCGTCCCGCCTCATGTGAAGTGGCCCGATTGGGTCGCCGACCGTCCTAAGCCATCGGAATGGATCGACAAAAACCGCCCTATATGCACTGTGTCGGCCCGCGCGGGGACCAAGGGGCGCGCCAAGCGTTTGGTCGAGGACCGAATTGTCAAAATCCTGTCTGGTTTCCGGAATGTGAGCAGGGGGGAAGAAGGTGAACAAGAGAGAAGAAATCGTCGAAGCGCGCCGAATGGAGTGGCCGAGCGTCAACGCCAAAGTTGAGCCGCTCGTCAAAGCCCTCATCGATGACGCCGACGCCTTGCGCATCGACGTAACGCGCGGGACGCTCGGCGAATGCCGCATCGATTGCGGCGTGCGCGCCGTCGGCGGAATCGAAGCTGGCCGCCGCATCGCCGAGATTTGCCTCGGCGGGTTGGGCAATGTTGCAATCGAGACGACCGACACGGATAGCGCCTGGCCGTTTGTGGTGACCGTGCATACGGCCCAGCCGGTACTCGCTTGTCTCGGCTCTCAATATGCCGGCTGGAGTCTGTCGGGGGAGGACAGCGGCAAGAAATATCACGTGCTAGGCTCTGGTCCCGCCCGCGCCCTCGGCTCCTCTGAGAAGCTGTTCGGCGAGCTTGGCTATCGCGACCAGGCAAGCAGCGGCACGCTTGTACTCGAGGCCGACAATCCTCCTCCGCCTGCGCTCGTGCGGCAAGTCGCCAAAGCCTGCGGGCTCGAGCCCGACCGCCTCACCTTCATCTACGCGCCGACATCGAGTCTCGCCGGCACGGTGCAGATTGCCGCGCGCTGCCTAGAGGTCGCGCTGCACAAGTCGCACGAGCTGCACTTCCCGCTCAGTCATATCGTCGATGGTATCGCCACTGCGCCTTTGCCCCCGCCCGCGCCAAACTTCGTCGCGGCCATGGGCCGCACCAATGACGCTATTATCTATGGCGGGCGGGCGCAGCTCTTCGTCTCCGGCAGCGCCAAGGAAGCCAAGGCGCTCGCAGAAAATCTGCCGAGCCTCAAGTCGAAGGACTACGGCAAGCCGTTCGCCGATATCTTCGCCGCGGTGAAGGGCGACTTCTATGCGATCGATCGCATGTTGTTCAGCCCTGCCATGGTGACGGTGACCTCGCTTAAATCTGGTGAGAGCTTTATCGGCGGCCGCATCGACACCGCTGTTCTGTCTCGCTCCTTCTCCTAAAGACATGCGCGAAGCGGGCTCAAGCGATGCCGCCATCGTCATGTTCGGCGATGGACGAGATTGGCACGGCCGGACTCTCACCAAGGCGTTCAAGAGGCGCGGCATCACACCGTTGCACGCACCTCTCAATGCCTGCGGCTTCTCGACCGAGACCGCGACCGGTCTTGCGATTCCCGGCCTTGGCGACCGCCTGCCCGAAGGTGCGTTCGTGCGCTTCGTGCCGGGCGGAAGCTTCGAGGAGGTGACGCTCTATCTCGGCGTGCTCCATGCCCTACGCGAGCTCGGTGTCGTGGTGTGGAACGATGCACGCGCCATCGAACGCTGCGTCGACAAATCCACCACGACTTTTCTGCTGGAGCGTGCAGGAGTGCCCACACCACGGACCTTTGCCAAGGCGAGCCGCGCCGAGGCCGAAACATTCACCGCGGCACTTATCAGCCAGGGTCACAAGCTCGTACAGAAGCCGCTGTTCGGGGCGCAAGGCAACGGACTGCGCCTCATCACCTCGCCCGCCGAGCTTGCTCAAGCCGAGGAGGTGAACGGCGTTTATTATCTCCAAGAGTTCGTGCCACCGGCCCAGGAGCACCATCAGGATTGGCGGCTTTTCGTCTGCCAGGGCCGCGTGATCGCCTCAATGATCAGACATGGTTCGAGTTGGATCACCAATATCAAGCAAGGCGCGCGCGCAAAGGCCGCGATTGCAAGCCAAGAACTTATCGATCTTGCTACCCGCGCGACGACCTGTGTCGGAGCAGATTATGCCGGAGTCGACATCATCCAGGCGCCTGACGGGCGTTTCCTCGTGTTGGAGGTGAATTCCATGCCGGCGTGGAATGGGCTTCAGCTCGTGAGCCACGTGCGCATCGCCGATCATGTCGTCGATGCTTTTCTCGATGCAGCCCTTGCGCCGACACGCCGCGAGGGCCAAAAGGGCGCTTGACCAGAACGCCGAAAACAAAGGCCGTAACGCAAGGCTTCCTTGAAGCCTGCCTTGCCGAACTCGATGCCTTGAAACCCGGTAATGTGCACCGGCACGGCAACGGCCATGGCATGTCGGTTGCCGATTTCGAGAGAAGCGCGGAGGCGGCGGCGCCGCTGATCGGTCGTGCCGGGATTTCGGTCGGACCCCGCATCAGGCTTGCCGTCGAAGCAACGCGAAACGCGGTCGGGCATAACACCAATCTCGGCATCGTCTTGCTTGCGGCGCCGCTTGCTCAAGCGGCGCTCACACGCGGGCGCGGGAACCTCAAGTCGCGCCTCTCCGCAGTGTTGCAAAAGCTCAGCGTCGAGGACGCGCGCGAGGCCTATCAGGCCATTCGTGACACGCGCCCTGGGGGTCTTGGTAATGCGCCGGAGCACGATGTCGGAGCAGAGCCGAGCGTGACCTTGCTCGAAGCCATGCGTGCGGCAGAGACCCGCGACCGCATCGCCTGGAATTACACCCACGATTTTACCGATATCTTCGATCTTGGCCTGAAATGGTTCGGCCATGCCCGCGAGCGCTGGCACGATCCGTCCTGGGCTGCAGCGCGCGTCTATCTCGGTTTCCTCGCCCATGTGCCCGACACGCTGATCGAGCGGAAATACGGAGAGAGGGTTGCAACCCGCGTGCGCGAAGAAGCGCGGCCCATCGAGTCAGGCTTGCTCCAATCCGCCTCTCCAGAGGCCATGACCGGGCCGCTGAAGGCCTTCGACGTTGCGCTAAAGGAGCGCGGACTTAACCCCGGAACCTCTGCCGATCTTACCGTCGCGACGCTATTTGCCGCGGCCCTCGACGAGCCCCGGAAACATTGATAACCGGCAAATTTTACGATCCTGGGTGGCGAACAATCGACTTGCCGATCCTTCCAGCCCCGGCTTATCTTCTGCCCCGCGGAGCTCTAACCAGGAGTTGCCGGACGGAGGCGTTTTAGCTAACCACCTTTCGTTGGCTGCCGTCGGCGGCATCGCCGCCAGCGCCCGCTAGATTGTTCTGTCGTAACAGCCCATTAG
>JBKOUI010000263.1:0-17018 GCA_046723315.1 Pseudomonadota bacterium
GAGCAGCACCCTCAAATCGGTGCTGCGGTCGAACCAGGTGTCCGAGCCCTGGTGCCACATATCCTGCATCGCCGTCTCGAGCTGCGGCAATACGAAGGCGCCTTGGCCCAAGAAGCTCCGTAGCTCGAACACGCCGCTTCCGGTCGGCCGGAAGAACAGGTCGTAATTGAAGAAGCCGGTGTCGATCGGATTCGGCAGGAAAAACTCGTTGCCCTTCACGTTGCCGTTCACGAACACGACTGGGATGCCCTGCTTGTTGAATACGCCGGGACCGGGGTTTCACCTCGACCTTGGTCTTGCCGCTCACATCTCCGTCGATGATCAGATTGTCAGCCGTTGATCCTGGCCCGCCGAGGAAGGCGTCGATCGCCAAGGTGGACTGACCCGAGCCGTTGAACTGGATGGGTGGAGCGCCGGCATAGACGGTGTAGCGTGACGAAGCTGTTCGAGATGCGGAAGGTGTCGCCCACCTGGCCGTCCTGGAGGCTAATAAGCCCCTTGTTCCCGAACCTCTCCAAGCCGACGAACGAGCTCGACTCGGCAACGCTCGGGTCGGTCGCCGCGAGCACGGTGTCGCCCTGCTCGTTCACGAACACGTCGTTGCCATAGCCGAAGAAGCTAGTGAGCTTGGTCTCGAACACGCCGTGGTTCTGGTTGATGAAGGTGTCGCCATATTTGGTGAGGCCGACGAAGCCGGTGATGTGGCCGGAGTTGTAGATCTGCGCCGCCGCGCCGCTCACGGCGATGGCAAACTGCGATCCGGCTGAGATGTCGCCGGAATTGACGATGGTGGTGCCGCCCAAGCTGAAGGCGCGGATACCGGACAAGCCGCCATAGACGCTGCCGGAGTTGACGATGTAGGCAGTGCTTCCGGCACCCGCCGCCAGGGCATAAATACCGATCCGGAGTAACCCGATGCGTGTGCGGTCCCGCTATTGTTGATGATCACGTCGCTGCCGGCGCCGCCGACAACTCCGATGATCGCAGCCGCGCCATAGACGTTCTCGCCAATTACAGTCACCGACCCGCTATTGGTTATGCTAACGGCGCTGTTGGCGCCGTAGCTCACCCCGAGAATGCCGATACGGTCGGCTTCGATGTTGCCCGAATTGTCAATGGCGATCGGGCTGTTGTCGGCGTAAGTCCCGACGTCGATACCAGTCTGCGGATCGATGTCGCCACTATTCTCGACGGCTACCGGGCTGTTCGCGCCATAAGCCAGGACTTTGATGCCGTAAGAGACGGAATAGTAGGCCGCCCCCGTGGCGACCGATGCGATGTCGCCGCTGTTCTCGATCGCGATCGGGCTATAGGGACCGTCGGCACGCGCGAAGATGCCGAACGCGTTGTCGCCTGTCGTGAATGTCGACACATCGCCGCTGTTTTGGATGGCGATCGCGCTATAGCCCTCGGTACGGGCGAAAATGCCGAAGGCATCGTCGTTGACCGCGGTCGAAGCAATGCCGCCGCTGTTATCGATGGCGATCGGAGCGCCGGCCACATCGGTGCGGGCAAAAATGCCGAAAGCGTCGTCGGCACTGTTCGACGTGATATCGCCGCTGTTCGCGATGGCGATGGGATTTGCGGCACCCTCGACGCGAGCAAAGATACCAAAGGCGACGTCCGGCCCACTTGCCGCCAAGTCACCGCTATTGGTGATGTCGATGGGACTGCCGGCGACATAAGTCCGGCTAAAGATGGCAAAGGCGGCGCCCCCGGCACTGGCCGCCTGGACGTTCCCGCTATTGTCGATGCTGATCGGACTATCGGGAGAAAATGTGTACGAGTCGATGCCGTGGGCGAAGTCGGTGCCGGCGTTCGCGGTGAGATCGCCGCTATTCTCGATGCTTAACGGGCTACCGGCAGTGGAGCTGGCGGCTCTGATGGCCACGGCTCTCGCGGCACTGGCGACAATGTCGCCGCTGTTCACGACGCTGATTGGGCTGTCGGTACCGAAGCTCTGCACATAGATCCCAAAGGCGAAGTTAGTGGCGTTGATCGTCATATTGCCGCTGGTCTCGATCGAGACCGGGCTGGAGTGGGGGAAGGACCGCGCAAAGATGCCAGTGGCGGTATCCGCGCCGGTCGCGGTGATATCGCTGCTGTTCTGCACCGCGATCGGGCTTGAAGCGCCGATGCCAAAAGCTTGTGCCGAAATGCCGAAGGCATCGTCCCCGGCCACCACAGCGATAGGGCCGCTGCTCACAATGGCGACGCCGCTTGCAGCCCCAACGGTATATGCCTGAATCCCGTAAGCATCGCTGTAAGTCGTGGTCGTCACCGTGAGGGCGCCGCTATTGTTAATGCTGATCGGGCTATAATCGAACGAGCGGCCACGGATGCCCGCGCTCACGGTCGGGCTGCTTACGACCAAATCGCCGCTATTGACGATGGTGATGGGGCTGTACGCTTGATTGGCGCGAGCAGATATGCCCCTGGCATTACGAATCGTGGTGATGGCGACGATATCGCCACTATTGACGATACTCATCGGGCTGTTGATGTCTTCGGTATAGGTGTAGATGCCGAAGGCATCGAGCCCAGTGCTAGTGGCCGTGACGTTAGCGCTGTTCTGAACTGTGATCGGGCTTCCAGCGCCAAAATTCACCCCGCCAATGCCGAAGGCACTGGAGCTGGTGGAAGTCACCGCGATGTCGCCGCTGTTCACGATGCCAATTGGACTGGCGTCGCCGCTTGTCAGAGTACGAATGCCATAGGCAAGCGAGCTCGCGCTTGCGGTAATGTCGCCAAGATTCTGGATGGTGACCGGGCTACCGCTTGGTCCGTTCGTATAGCCCTGGATCCCAAAGGCGTTGCCGGCCGCATTGGTCGCGGTCAAAACGCCGCTGTTGTAGAGATTGACGAACTCGTTCGCGCCATTCGTCCTCAGATCGATTACCGTGCCGGCATTGTTGGTGCGGTCGTAGACGTTGACGCAGGAGATGTCGTCATCCGGGTTGATGATGGCGATCGGCCCGGGCGGTGGGAACGCGCCGGGCGGACAAGTCACATGGGCACGAGCAGGCGCAGGCACGAGCAGGCTGGCGAGGATCAATGTCGAGGCGAGCGCGGTGCCGGTAAGCAGGGATTTGCGGTTGGCGCAGGCGAGACGAAACCGGCTGACGCGAGGTTGAGATTTGCGCTGCGGCGCAAGGCGGGCGCGGCGAAGCGCGCACGCCGAAAGCAGGCGTCCTCGATGATGCGGGCGTCCCACCAAGCCCCCCCAGCGCAAATCTGCCGCCCCTTAAGCGGCAGAGCAAAGTGTCGCGGGTTCCAGTTTTCGGCTATTTCCCGAGTCGGGACTACTGCAGCCGGGCAACAGTTCGCGCAAATGTTGTGGGCTGATTATTGGTAGCCGGACCGAGCTTGCCGGCTAACGGATTGATTTAGATGAAGGCTACCAAAGGCCGGCACGCGGGCAGCGAGCGCTCAGGGTTGATTCGGTTGGGACCCAAAGCCGACCGAGAGCCCGATCGGCGCAGGCGGCGGAGCCGAGGGCCTCGCCGGTGCCGGGACAGCGGCGGCCGTCGGCTGTGTCCCGCCGGGACGCGCAAGCGCGCCCTGCGGAGCCTGGATGACCATGTGCTCGTCAGTCCCTCCGTTCATCACACCAGGCGTCTTGGCCACAGGGCCGAGCTCAGGCAGAAGCAGCTCAGCCTCCTTCCGCGTCGCGTTGTCGGCCTTGGCGAAGGCGTCTTGGTACAGGTCGGCAATCCATTTCGGCTCATCGCCGTCGGCCTTGGCGTTTTCATGGGCGAGTGTGAGGAAAGCAAGGCCCCTCGCCTGTCTCTGGCGCACCTCGTCACCCTTCCACAGGAGCTCGCCTAACGTCGCTTGCGCGGGGGCGTACTGCTTCTTTGCGGCGGTGGCGAGCCAATTGACCGCTAGGCTCGCATTCTTCTCCACGCCTTCCCCGGTCAGATACAGGCGGCCGAGCTGATATTGCGCCTCGGCGTCGCCGAAATAGCTCGCCGCGTGACGATAGATATCGGCAGCATAGGTCGGATTGGCCGGAACCGGCACGGCAGGAATTCCAGTCATGTAATATTGGCCGAGCGCAACGAGGGATTCGCCGACGTACTTCGCGATCGGACTCGAGGGGCTGATATCGGCATACTGGTCGGCGATCTCCTGGAAATAGGAGAAGGCTTTGGCGTCGTCCTTAGGCACGTCGCGGCCGGCGGCATAGAGGCGCGCAAGCTTGAGCTGGGCGCCGAGCACGCCGCGCTTCGCGGCATATTCCAGCGCAGGCAGAGCGACGACCATCCGCCCACCCTTAAGCGCGACCACGCCCTGCCGATAAGCTTCAGTCGCCGAGACATAAGGCGGCGGATCGTCGGCGCCGACCGCCACCGGGCCCAGCATCATGAGGGCCACGGCAATTCCGAGGGCGAGCTGGTTAGACGTCCGCATAGCAGTGAGCTTCCACGCCGGCGCCAGGATGGGTGACGGCTCCGGTCCTCGCCGGTCCGACCTCGTTTGCGTATTTCCACAAATAGCCGCTCTGGAAGGGGTTCGGCCGTGCCTTCCACGCCTTCGCACGCGACTTCAACTCAGCCTCGCTAAGCTCAACGTCCAGAACGCCTTTTTCGGCGTCCAGCACGACCGTGTCGCCATCGCGGAGAAGCGCGATCGGGCCGCCAATGGCGGCTTCGGGTCCCACATGGCCAACGCAAAATCCGCGCGTCGCGCCGGAGAAGCGACCATCGGTGATGAGCGCAACCTTGTCGCCCATGCCCTGGCCGTAGAGCGCGGCCGTGGTTGACAGCATCTCGCGCATGCCTGGGCCGCCTTTCGGCCCCTCATAGCGGATGACGATGACATCGCCCTCGGCGTAGCGCTTCGTGCTCACGGCGGCGAAGGCGTCCTCCTCGCAATCGAAGCAACGCGCCCGCCCTCGGAATTTCAGTCCCTTCATGCCGGCGACTTTCACGATGGCGCCGTCGGGCGCGAGCGTGCCCTTCAGGCCCACAACGCCGCCGGTCGGCGATAGAGGATTGTCAGCAGCCCGCACCACATCCTGGTCGGGGTTCCACCTGACCTTGGCGAGGTTCTCTTTCATGGTGCGGCCGGTCACGGTCATCACATCGCCGTGCAGGTAACGGTGATCGAGGAGGGTTTTCATCAGAAGCGGCACGCCACCAGCTTCGAACAAGTCCTTGGCGACATAGCGGCCAGATGGTTTCAAATCCGCGATATAAGGTGTCCGTTTCAAGACCTCGGCGACGGCGAACAGATCGAAGTCGATGCCGCACTCGTGCGCGATGGCAGGCAGATGCAGCGCGGCGTTGGTCGAACCGCCGGTGGCCGCGACGATGGCTGCCGCATTTTCCAGCGCCTTGCGGGTGACGATGTCGCGCGGGCGGATGTTGAGCGCGATCAGGTCCATAACCTTCTCGCCTGCCGCCATGCAGAACCGGTCCCTGATCTCGTAGGGCGCGGGCGCTCCTGCCGAATATGGAAGGGCAAGGCCAATGGCCTCCGAGACGCAGGCCATGGTGTTAGCGGTGAATTGGGCGCCACAAGCGCCAGCCGAAGGACAGGCAACATGCTCGAGCTCGTCGAGGTCCTCGGCCGACATCTTTCCGACAGAGAACTGACCGACCGCCTCGAACAGGTCTTGCACCGTCACCGGCCGGCCCTTGAATGAGCCTGGCAGGATCGAGCCGCCATAGATGAAGATCGACGGCACGTTGAGGCGGCACATAGCCATCATCATGCCGGGAAGAGACTTGTCGCAGCCCGCCATGCCGACCAGCGCGTCGTAGCAATGGCCGCGCATGGTGAGCTCGACCGAGTCGGCGATGACCTCGCGCGAGGGCAGCGAGGACTTCATGCCCTCATGCCCCATGGCAATGCCGTCGGTGACGGTTATGGTGCAAAACTCGCGCGGCGTGCCATTGGAGGCAGCGATGCCTTGCTTCACCGCTTGCGCCTGGCGCATCAGCGCGATGTTGCAGGGGGCGGCTTCGTTCCAGCAGGTGGCGACACCAACGAAAGGCTGATGGATCTGCTCCTGAGAGAGACCCATGGCGTAGTAATAGGAGCGGTGGGGCGCGCGCGAAGGCCCTTCGGTCACGTGCCGGCTCGGCAAACGGGATTTGTCGAACGTCTTCGCGTCCATCTGCTAACGCCCGGATGAGGTGCGAAGGGAGAGATATATGGCGTGAGCCACCGCTCCCCAATGGCTCGGCCCGCTTTCTTCTCCTGCTGGTCCCCCGAACTTGCGAGGCCGATGTCCCAAAGTTTTATGGCGCAAACGGGGCGAAAATGCCTCAGTCTGTTGCAATTTAGATACAGTCGTGGAGATTCTGGATGAAGTTTTTCTAGACCTAGCTAGATGCAGACAAACGAGTCGAAAGACGGGGAGTTTGCGCCCGCGCAATGTCGCCGAACTGTCAATGGCTCGGCTCATTGCACGCCGGACGTTTCGGGAAGTTGCGGCAAATGGCGGCGGGAAATGAGCCTCGATAACGAACCCCTAGGCTCGCCGTCACAAAATAGTCATTGTGGGACAAAACAAAGGTGTGCCGTCGACTTGGGCGGGGAACTCGCGGGGGAACGTCCATGGCCAAGTCGACTGGGGATTCGGATGAGTTTCAGTGGTCCGAGTCCCGGCTAAACGCGGCCGTCAGCCTATGCGCGCTTTGGGTTGCGACTTGGTTTCTGCTGCTCCTTCCCGACATTGCTCTCTATTGGGGCGGCTACGCCGTCCAAGCCGCGACCAAGCCAAAGCAGCTGCTCATCGCCGGGTTAATCGCTCTCCTCATCACGACTGCCAAATTGCGCAGCTTCCGCATGGCGGCCATCGCCTTTCTGCTGATCAACCAGCTCGTGTGGACGGGATACGCCGTCTATTTCGGTGAAGCTCTGAGCCCCGAACATCTCCTGTTGGTACAGGAGGAGGCGAGCGACACGGCCTTGGGCGCCTTGGCGGAATGGCGCGCACTGCTCCCCTGGCTGATCGGTCTGCTCGCGGTAGCCGCGGCGCTTGCCACATTGCAATGGCGCCAGGGTCCTAACGCGCCATGGCGCTGGCGCCTCTCCGGCTGGATCTTCGGAATCCTCGTCGGCGCCACGACCACAGCCTGGATGCTGCATCCCCGGATCGACGCCGCATTCCCCGGTAAGCATACGAGCGCTATGTACGGTGCCTACCAGGCTGCCGTCGGCTCGATCCGCCTCGGCCTGACCAACGTGGCCGCGGCGAACCTGAACATCCGCGGACAGACGCAAGAACTAGCGTCACTTCCGGCAGAACCTGTCACGGTCGTTTTCGTCATGGGCGAGAGCGTCAATGCCTCCCGCCTGTCGCTGTTCGGCTTCAAGGCCGACACGACGCCCAACCTGGCCAAGTGGCGGATGAACCCTCCCGAGGGGTTCACTTTCATTCCCAAGATCGGATTTTCCGGTGGGCTCGACACCTACGCCAGCGTCCCTGCCTTCTTGCGCGCAGCCTATTGGCCCGTGAAAGCGCAGAAGTTTGGCGTGAACCTGTTCGACCTCGCGAACCGGCAAGGTTTCAAGAGCTGGTACCTTTCGGCGCAAACCCTGAACTTCCTGAAGGCCGCCGGCGGCGCACCGCACGCCGAGCGTGTTGCAATTGCGGAAAATGACGACGAGCTTGCAAAGCTTGCCGCCGAGGTGCCCGACCGCGGCGAGAACAGCTTCGTCTTCTTGCACGAGCGGGTGAACCATAGCCCATACACGACGAACTGCTCGCCGCCCCTTGAAGACCTGTACATCTTCAAGTCCGAGACGGGATCGGCCGACGACCGCCGGCGTGCGACCTATGACAATGGGCTGAGATGCTGGGACCGACAATTCGTCGCGCTCATCGCCCCGTTCCTCAAGCGGCGGGGTGCGGTGCACATCTTTTATATGTCGGACCACAACGAATTGATGGCCGAGAGCGGACGCTGGGGTCATGGCTTCACCGATCTCCGCGTCGCCATGGTGCCGATGATGCTGTTGACCAATAGGCCCAACTCCGACGTGGCCACCATATTCAAGTCTTGGTCGCCGCCGACGACCTATCATCTGGCGCAGACGGTCGCCCTTGCCTTCGGCGTGCGCCTTGCGACGCCGGACATTTCCGCCAAGCGGTTTTTCCTGAACAGCACAATGCCCTTCGCTCTGGCTGGCTTCATGGAGGTTGAGCAACTCGAGCCGGGCAGCTATCGGGTAAAGCGTTATGCGCGGAACGGTCAGATCATGAGCCAGGAAGTTACCAATCTGCCCGAGGTAGAAGCGGCCAATCGCGGCTTTGGCCCCGGGCAAACTACCGTTCCACAGGCGGCGCTCTCGCTCCCCGAGGACGAATCTCCTAAGGCGAGCGACTGACTCGCTGGAACAAAGGCCATGGACCGCAAGGTGACAGAAGACCGGCATAGAAATGAAGCCAATCGGGGCTTCCCGGGGTCGCAATCGGCGATGCCGGGCCGCGGCGGCCTCGTCAGGATCAAGGCCGCGTTCTGGAACACCATCGGCGGCATCAGGGAAGGCCTCGCCACCGAGGCCGCCATCAAGCAGGAGGCGGCGATCGCTGTTATCGCCTTCCCGCTCTCCTTCTTCATCGCGCGCGACCTGTGGACGTGGGTCGCTTTGATCGCGAGCCTTGTGCTCGTCCTCTCCATCGAGTTTCTCAACACGGCGATCGAGCGACTGTGCAATCACATCCAACCCGAGAAGCACGATGCCATTCGCATCATCAAAGACCTCGGCTCGGCCGGGGTGTTCTTTGCGCTTCTTCTCGTGGCTCTGGTGTGGCTTGCGGCGGCAGTCGACCGCTTCGCGCCTTGAGAAGGGGTTGGCACCATGCTGAAACCGATCGGATCTGAGTCGCCGGGCACCGCGGGTCGCGGGCTTCATCTTCCCGATCCCGCCATCGAAGGCCCGTACCGACCATTCACCACCGATCCTGGCTGGAGCGAGGCATGGTGGTGGCTCGCCGTTCCAGTGCTTGTCACTGTCTGGCTGCTTCTGACCTGGCAGATCGCGCCGGACTGGTATTCGAAGTGGGTCATCCCCGAAGGCTACGGCATCCTCGAGTTCTCCCAGTTCGTCACCATGCTAGTCGCGCTGTTCCTCGCCGTGCGGCTGTTGTTCAGGCCGTTCGTGCGTAAGCGGCCGTTCGTCTTCGCTATCACCATCATCAGTGCGCTGAGCTGTCTCTACATCGCCGGCGAGGAGATGAGCTGGGGCCAGCACTTCTTCCATTGGAACACGCCCGAGTACTGGGCCATGGTCAACCGTCAAGAGGAGACCAACCTCCACAACACCTACGCGGTGTTCGAGAAATGGCCGCGCGCCATCCTCGAGCTTGGTGTGGTAATCGGCGGCATCCTCGTGCCGATTGCCGCGATCTTCTTCCCGCGCGTGCACGCCAATCGCTTGTCGCTATTTTTGCCCCCGGCCGCGCTATTGCCTACGGCGGTCATCGCCATGCTCTTCAAGCTCACCGACCTCCTCCAACAGGGCAGTCATACCGAAACGCTGGTGCAGAGGCCGAGCGAGGCGATCGAGAGCTACCTCTATTATTTCATCTTGGCTTATCTGATTGTCTTCACGCGCCGCTTGAACGAGCTCGAGGCTGCCGAGAGCAGCGCAAGGCGCAACTAGAGAGCGGCTTCAAGCCGCTTTAGCGCCTGCTCGAGCTTGGCGGCGGTGGCCTCGGCCTCGGTCTTGCGCTCGCGCTGCTCCTCGACCACGTGTTCGGGCGCCCGGCTCACGAACTTCTCATTAGCGAGCTTGGCGTTGAGCTGCTTGATCTCAGAGCCGACCTTATCGATCTCGCGCTTGAGCCGTTGCGACTCTGCGCCGATGTCGATGATGCCGGCGAGCGGCAGCGCGAGCGTCGCTTCTTCGAGCACGATCTGAACGGCGCCGGCCTGCGGCCGACCAAAATCGAGGCTATCGAGGCGAGCGAGCCGCTTGATGGTCTCGCCATGAGCCGCGACGCGAGCGCGCGTCATCTCGCTCGCGCCGGTAATGACGAGCGGCACCTTGGCGGAGGCCGGCACATTCATCTCCGAGCGGACCGAGCGGACCTCTGAGATGAGCTTGATCAGCCAGCCGATCTCGGCGTCTGCCTCCGCATTCTCGAGGCCGCGCGGCTCAGGCCAGGGCGCAAGCATCAGGAAGCTTGCGCGTCCTTCGGCCTCGTTTGCCATCTTCGCCCACAGCTCCTCGGTGACGAAGGGCATGAAAGGATGCAGCAGCATGAGGGCCTGGTCGAGCACGAAAGCCGCCATGGCGCGCGTCTCGGCCGCGGCTTTGGCATCCTCGCCAGCGAGGATCGGCTTGATCAGCTCGAGATACCAATCGCAATAGACATGCCAAATAAAATGGTAGATGGCGCCAGCCGCCTCGTTGAAGCGGAACGCCTTGATCGCCTCAGTGACGGCGCGAGCCGTACGCTCGACCTCGCCGGCGAGCCAGCGGTTGAGCGTGACGTTGGCGCTTGCCGGATCGAAGCCGGTCTGCGGCACGCAGTCATTGATCTGGGCGAAGCGCGCCGCGTTCCAAAGCTTGGTGGCGAAGTTGCGATAGCCCTCGACGCGTGAGGCGCTGAGCTTGATGTCGCGCCCTTGCGCTGCCATGGCGGCCAGCGTGAAGCGCAGCGCATCGGCGCCGTAAGTATCGATCAGGCCGAGAGGATCGATGACGTTCCCCTTCGACTTCGACATCTTCTGGCCCTTCTCGTCGCGGACCAGAGCGTGGATATAGACGTCACGGAACGGCACTTCCTCCATGAATTGGAGGCCCATCATCATCATGCGCGCGACCCAGAAGAAGATGATGTCGAAGCCGGTGATCAGCACATCGGTCGGATAGTAGCGGGCAAGCTCAGGCGTCTTGTCGGGCCAGCCAAGCGTAGAGAACGGCCACAGCGCCGAGGAGAACCATGTGTCGAGCACGTCCTCGTCGCGCTTGAGCGCGACGGTTTTGCCATAGTGCTTCTTGGCGAGCGCAGCGGCTCCTTCCTCCTCCTCGGCGACGAATACCTTGCCGTCGGGCCCGTACCAGGCAGGAATCTGATGGCCCCACCAGAGCTGCCGCGAGATGCACCAAGGCTGGATGTTCTCCATCCAGTGGAAGTAGGTCGTCTCCCAATTCTTCGGCACGAACACGGTGCGGCCGCGCTTGACCGCATCGATCGCTGGCTTGGCGAGAGTCGCCGCGTCCACGTACCACTGATCGGTAAGGCGCGGCTCGATCACGGCATTGGAGCGATCGCCGTGCGGGACGGTGTAGACGTACGGCTCGATCTTCTCCATCAGACCCCGCGCCTCGAGCTGATGCACGATTAGCTTGCGCGCGGCGAAGCGGAACACGCCGTTGAATTCGAGGATCAGCGCCTTGAGCTCTGGCGTGGGCTCGACTCCACGGGTGAAGTCCGGGTTGGGATCGAGCAAGAGCTTTCCCTCGGGACCCATGATGTTGACCATGGGCAGGCCGTGGCGGCGGCCCACTTCGAAGTCATTGAAGTCATGCGCGGGCGTGATCTTCACCGCCCCGGAGCCCTTCTCGGGATCCGAATATTCGTCGGCGATGATGGGGATGCGGCGGCCGACCAGCGGCAAGACCACGTTCTTGCCGACAAGATGTTTGTAGCGTTCGTCGTCGGGATGAACGGCCACGGCAGTATCGCCGAGCATGGTCTCTGGCCGCGTGGTGGCGACCACGATGTAGGAAGGATCATTGGGATCGAAGCGCACGCCCTCTATGGGGTAGCGAAGATGCCAGAGGTGACCCTTGGTCTCGATCTGCTCGACCTCAAGATCGGAGATGGCGGTGAGCAGCTCGGGGTCCCAATTGACCAGGCGCTTGTCCTTGTAGATGAGACCCGCGCGGTAAAGCTCGACGAATACCTTGCGCACGGCGCGCGACAGGCCTTCGTCCATGGTGAAGCGCAACCGCGACCAGTCGCAGGAGCAACCGAGCCGCTTCAACTGGCCGACGATGGTATTGCCGGACTCCTCCTTCCACTTCCACACGCGCTCGATGAATTTGTCGCGGCCGAGCACACGACGGTTCGGCTCCTGGCGCTCCATCAATTGGCGCTCGACCACCATCTGCGTGGCGATGCCCGCGTGATCGGTGCCGGGCTGCCACAGCACGTCGCGACCGCGCATGCGCTCGAAACGGACCAGCACGTCTTGCAGCGTGTTATTGAGGGCGTGCCCCATATGGAGCGAGCCGGTGACGTTGGGTGGTGGAATGACGATGGCGAAAGGCTTGGCGGTCGCGCGCTCGGGCCGGCCCGAGGCGAAGGCTTCCGCCTTCTCCCAAGCGCGATAGATCTCACCCTCGATGTTCTGCGGCTGATAGGTCTTGTCGAGCATGGACGCGTCGCGTTGGCGCGGAAAGTTGCGCGCGTCCTACGCTGTCGGCTTCCGCGCTGTCAACCTGATGAGCGGCTTAGTCCGTGTCGAACCGCGCCGGATTATCTCTGAGCTCGTCCTTGAGCGCCGCGGTCAGCACGCGCGTCATGTTCTCGTCGAGCCAACGCTGAAGCATCGGCCGGAGCATGTCCTTGACGCTGTCCTCGAGGCTCTTCGGACCGGCCTCGCCGCCCACGGCGGCGTAGCTCTGGTGATTTCCACCGTTTGTCCGCTGCGCAGGATACTCGGGCTCAGGCTGGGCCCGTTCGCGCGCGACCCAGGACGGAACCTCAGGCTCCCAACCCCGATCCGCCGCGGATTCCCAACTCCGATCCGCCTCCGGCTCGGGCTCGCTTGCCACAACCTCTAGGATCGCCGGCTCCTGCGCCACCATCTCCGCCTCGAACTCGGTCAGTGTGAACTCAGGCTCACGCTCGGGCTCGTAGGCTGGCTCAGATACTGGAGTAAGCTCGGCGCCTGCCTCCGGCGTAGCCTCGGCTTGCGCCGCAAATTCCGGCTCGGCTTGTGGCGTGAACGGCGGTGGCTCGTAGGAGAATATCGGGGAGGTGGGAAGCTGCCCTGCCCTCAAGGCTGCGATCGCCCGCTCAAGGGCTGACGCTGCTTCCTCGCTCGCCGACATCACCTGCGGCGCTTCAGCGGGTTGCGCCGCAGCCTCCTCTGGTTCAGGAGAAGCGGCTTCGGGCTCCCGCACTTCCTCTTCCACCGGCTCGGGCGCGGGCGCGGACTCAGTCTCAGGCTCCTGAAACTCCGGCTGAAACTCCGGTTCAGGCGCCAGCGCCTCGGCCTCTGCCAGGACCTCTACGGCCTGGGTGTCCTCCTCGACGGGCTCAAGACCACCAAGCTCGGCGGTCAAATCGAGGATATCCTCCTCCTCTTCGACCGCCTCGACTGGCGCAGGCGCGCCGCCGCTTAAAACACGCGCAATGTCATTGATGATCTTGTCGTCGGCCTCGACTTCAGGCTCGCCCTCTGAAAGCTCAAGCGCCTCGTCGTCATCTTGGCTTTGAGGTGCTGCGCTACGCTGCTGTGCCGAATTCGACTCGTCATCCGAGATAATCCGACGGATAGAGGCTAGAATCTCCTCCATTGTCGGTTCAGGAGCACGCTCGGTACTGCTCATGACTTGATCCCTTGCCGCCATATAAACCCCCGCAATACCCGGCGGTCATACACCAGGGCTGCACTTGGGTTTGTAACTTAACACAACGTTAAGACCCAAGTCTCGATTTGGATAGATGACCGCTCCCGTTGGTTAACGCAGGTAAACGCGCGATGGACCGCAAGGTTCATTCATCGGGAGCCGGCGGCGGCGGTGGGCGAAGGCCGAACCACTTGTTCTTTACGGTATCATAGTGCTCGATCGGATCATAGTAAGGTACTGATAATCCTAGGGTTTGGGCGTCCATCCGACCCACGGCCGCGTACAGCGAGTATTCGGCCACCACCCGGTCGCGGAGGGCCGTGACCAGGCCAATCTGGGAGTTCAGGAGCTCGCGCTGGGCATCGAGGACGTCGAGAGTAGTGCGCTGGCCCACTTTTTCCTCCTCGCGCACGCCGGTCAGGGCGATCTTGTTGGCATCAACGGCGGCCTGGGCCGAAACGATAGCGGGGCCGGAAGACTGCAAAATACCCCAGTTGGCGATCACGTCGGCATGCACGCGCAACCGTGCGTCCTCGACCTCCTTCTTGAGCTGATTGTTGGTCTCCTTGGCCTGGCGAACGCGCGCCGAGACGCTGCCGCCCTGGTAGAAGGGGACGTTAACGCGACCGGTCACCGTCGTCGTCTCGATCGAGTCGATGCTCTTGCTCTCATCGAAATGCTTGTCGTACTGCGCCTCGAGCGTCACGACGGGAAGAAGCTCGCCCATGATCTGCTGCACAGCATAGAGCGAAGCTTCCTCCTGATAGACAGCGGCGAGGATGATGGGATTCTCGCCATCGCCAAGCGTCATGGAGTCGTCGAGGGTGGTCGGCAGCAGGTGGCGGATAGATGGCGGCGTCTCGAGATTGCCGGGCGGATGGCCGATGATTTGCTCGTAGGCGGCATTGCTCGTTTTTAGATTGGCCTGTGCGGCGGCCAACGTCGAAAGCGCCTCGGAGCGGCGGGCCTCGGCCTGGGCCACGTCGGTGCGCGTCACCTCACCCACGTCGAAGCGATCCTTGGTCGCCTTCAACTGCTCAGTGAGCACCTTCACGTCGTTCTCGCGGAGGCGCACGATTGCGGTGTCGCGCACGACGTTGACATACGCGGTCACTGCATCGAGCAGCACCGTCTGCTCTACGCTGCGCAAGCTCTCGCGTGCGGCCTGCACCGTCGACTTGGCTTGCCTGATGGCATTCAAGTTTTGAAAGCCTTCGAACAGCGGCTGAGTGAGTTGGACCGAATAGCCACGGGGATGCGTGACGCCATCTGAGGTGCCGCCGCCTGAAATACCGCCCGTATCGATGGGAAACTGGCCGAGTTCGCCGAGGTCGAGAACAGACTGCCGGCGTCGCCCGCTAAGGTCGGTGTGCTGGTTGACGAAATTGGTGTCGGCGGAGCCGCTTATGAAAGGGCGCAGGCCCGACTTGGCTAGAGCCACCTGTTCGTCGGTCGCCCTCAGCCTTGCCCGCTCGGCATTGAGGACAGGGTTGATCAGGTAGGCATTAGTCAATGCCTGTTCGAGCGTCTCGGCGCTAGCCGGACGGCCACATGCGGCGATGACGAGGAACGCAGTTACGAGAGCAGCCCCGCCAAGCAGCCGCCACGACATTCCCGCGCAGGACGACATGTCGTGCCTGCCAACGAAGCCTTGCAAGACGCTATTTCTCCCGCAGTTGGTGACGCCCCCCGCCCCCGCTGCGGCAAAAACAATAGAGCAGCATAGTCGGGGTGCGATACCCACGAAAAGTTGCTTTCGGGCGATTTGGCAAAAAATTCAAAGCACTGTGGGATCGGAGCAACAGTGCCAAGAGGAGAAAGGAAAACTAGAAGATGAAGGCCGGTTCCGGGGCAAAACCCGGCAGAGGCCTCGCGCCGGCATCGAAATGGGGCGCCCCACTGGCCTCACCGGCCACCCGCACGAAGAGATAAGCCTTACCCTGGCTCGGGTTATTCGGGTGGCAGCCGATTACGGTGACGAGCCTACCCCCTTCCCTGAGCTGCGAAAGCAGCCCCGCCGGCGCCTGTGGAATGCTGCCGTTCAGCAGGATCACGTCATATGGGCCACCGGAGGGATGGCCGGCGGCCAAGGAGCCTCTCACAATCTCGGCATGGGCGATGTCAAGCTCATGGAGGGCGCGCTTGGCAGCCTCGGCAAGCTCGGGCTCAGGCTCGAGCCCGGTCACCGAGCGAGCAAGCGCGGCGAGGACGGCGGTCGAGTAGCCTGTGACGCAGCCGACGTCGAGCACGGTGTCTTGCGGCTCCACGCTTCCGAGCTGGACGAGCCTGGCAAGCACCATGGGCGCGAGCAGAAACCGCGCCGGCGCGCCGTCGATTGACGGGAAGACCTCTAGCGCCTCGTCGATATAGGCGAGATCGCGCAGTGCGGGCGGGACGAAATTCTCCCGCGGCAGCGCGCGCATCGCGGCAATGATACGGCGGTCGGTGACTTCGTTTGGGCGAAGCTGGGACTCGACCATGGCAAGCCGTTGCAATGCAAAATCAGCCATCGCCTGCTTCCCTCAACTAGTGCGAGCCACCTGGAACCGACTTATCGTATCGTCTCGTGTCGTCGACGTGATGACGCTACCTAGCATCGCCTCCCTGCAGGCGTCAGGCGTATTGCATCACAGGGGGGCAATCAATTAGTACACGCCTGAGATTGGCCACGTGGCGGAGTGGTGACGCAGCGGACTGCAAATCCGCGCACCCCGGTTCGATTCCGGGCGTGGCCTCCATATCTCCCTCGACCTCACCTGTTCCGCAAATTGGAGTTAGCCGGCGTTAGACTTGCGGGCGGTGGTTGACGTCGGGGTGGCTGCCTCGTTGCTCTTCTTGTCGCGATGCCACCACACTGCGAGCTGGCGGCGCCAGCGTCGCACGATGGGGATGTCGATCGAGAGCACGAGCAGCCCGAGCGGAATCATCCAGAAGCCGAGCACCGGCAGGAAGCCGAGCACCCCGCACGCTATAAGGAGGATGCCGAGGCCGATGCGGATCGGCTTCGACTCCGGCAAATGCCAATGGCGGTTGAAGATGCGGACCTTGGGGGCCATGCGGGCATTCAGCTAGGCGTTACCTCGAGCCGGACATAAGGATTTGCGGCCAGACCCGCAATTGGCTCCAACGCCGCAACCGTCGCATGTAGCTCTGGAAAGGCCCTTGCCCTTTTGCTATCTACAGCTTGGCGCCGCTTGACGAAGAGCGCGCTCTACTCCCCGGTAGCTCAGTTGGTAGAGCAAGCGGCTGTTAACCGCTGGGTCGCTGGTTCGAGTCCGGCCCGGGGAGCCAAAAAATCAAGGACTTAGCCCGACTCCTTCCTCAGATCAGCGTCACTGGGCAACGCGTCGGGCAACAATCTGCGAATTTCATTGCCACATTATTATTAGGGCCCATTAGCGCAGCGGCCCGCGGGATGGAAGCCCCTCAGACCGCCAGCGCGAGACGGCACCATTCCCCAGTCGAAACTT
>JBKOUI010000110.1:0-6178 GCA_046723315.1 Pseudomonadota bacterium
GACCGAGGAAACCCGAACCGCCGAAGACCACAACCATGGTCATCATTTGCTCCGGCACGCTGGGCCCAGATGACGTATCCGTCGAAGTTAGCCTCGGTCAGGATTTCGTGGTGCGATTGACCGGGCGCGTCCAGTGACTTAGGGCCGCTTGATGTCGAGCGACGTCGCCACCGGCAGCGCCTTGGTACGCGCCAAATAGACGGGGCAGCGCTCCTGCCAGGCTTGGTAGACCCTACGAACCGCGTCCTCGTCCTCAGGCGACTGAATGGCGATGGTCAGGCCGACATTGGACAGGTCGGGCGCGACGCCGTTCATCCCAAGAAGTCCGCGCGCGTCGGTCACACACTCAGCCGTCGCCTCAATAGCGTCCACGGTAACGGCCAGCTGCGGTGCCAGGGTGTCACGGATGAACACGACCGCGCAGCCGGCCAAGGCGCTCAGAAGTAAAGCAGTTGGGCTTGGCGCCTCATCGGTACCGCCAAGCGGCACGGGCATGTCTGTGCGCCAGGAAAACGAGCCGTGCTCCATCACAGCCTCACCCCCTTCGGCCCGCGCTATCACCGTGGGCTTCCCCTTGGCCTTGTCTGGTTCGGCCTGCCAAAGACGAACGGTGTCTTCAATGCGTTCCCGGTTCATTTGCTCACCTACCTTTCTTCTAGGTGCGCGCCGCACCTGCAAATTAAGGCCAGGAACGGCCATCCCGATGCTCGAAACGTCGATCCTTCGCGCTATATTTAAGTAGGCACCGGACGGAATGACATGCAGATCAGTCTTGAAGGAAAAGTGGCCATAGTGACGGGGGTGAGTGGCGACGGACAGGTCGGGCAAGCCGTCGCCAAAGCGCTGGCGGAAAACGGCGCTCAGCTGGCGATTTGTGCGCGCACGCAAAGCAACGTCGAAACCCGTGGCAAGGAACTGCGAGACGCGGGCGCCCGCGTGTTTGCCATGGCCGGGTCTCTGACTGATGAGGATCAAGTCCGGCGTCTGATCGACGACACCGTAAGTGAATACGGTCGGATCGACATTCTCGTGAATCTGGCAGGAGGGCTTACCCGCTATAAGCCTGCGGTAGAGTATTCTCTGGATGATTGGCGTGTGGAGGTTGACAACAACCTGTTGAGTGCGTTTTTGACGTCGCGCGCAGCCTTCCCACATCTGCAAGCGGCCGGGGGCGGTATCATCATCAACTTCGCACGGGCTGGCCAGCCTCAGGCCAATATGGTCGCATATAACTGCGCAAAGGCGGGAATTGAGGCGCTTACCCGCACGCTCGCGCTCGAAGGAAGAGATCTCGGCATCCGCGTGAACGCTATTGCGCCAGGGCTTGTGGACACGGCGTCCAACATTGCCGCGATGAAACCGAAAGACCTGAAGCGCTGGACCACACGCGACGAGATCGCGGAGACCGTGGTCTTCCTTGTCTCGCCGGCCGCCGCCGGCATTACCGGCCAGGTCGTCGCCGTCACCGGCTGGGGATTGTAGCGCGGACCCTGTTACAAGCGGCCAGCGCGTCCAACCGACAGGCACTCAGCAGGTCGAATGGAATAACCCACCGACCGGCATGCTGGAATAACCCACCGACCGGCATGCTTTCACGAAGCTCGTTGAAGCGCTCCACAGCAGCCTCGGTCTGTAAGACCTCCGCCTCAATGCCGTTCTTAGCCAAAACCTCAAGGGTTTCGGGGCAAACCTTAAGTCGCTGCCAGATCCCTTTTGGACAGCACCACGGCCTTGGCGCCGTGTTCGATTAATTCCTGAACGTCGACAGGTTGAATGCCGGGCACATGGTGTGTTCCCGTCTCGCGCCAGTCCCACTCCCGCGCGCCGCCGGGAAACACCTTGGTGTCTTTGAAGGGCGGATAACCTTCGACCTCCAAATGACCCCATGAGAGGTGCGAGATACGCGGGGATTTGAGTTCTGCCTGGTTCATGTTTCTAACCCGGAAAGAGCTTAGCGCTTCGCCGCAATGAATGCCGCGCCAGGCTGGTCCGGTTTATGCCCATAGGACTGGAGCATTTTTTAGCTCTTCTTGGATGTCACCACGTAGATACGACCAGGTACGACGGACACCTTCTTGCTCCCACAATTCGGGCACTGCGGCTTCGCTGCGGCATGCTGACATGGTCTCGGCGCGTTCGAACGTTCCCGCATTTCTAGCAACGGTATTGGTATGTTGGCATGACCCAGCCGCTATTGATGCTGTGGACGGCTCCTCCACCGGCACATGAGTGCCAAGGAGGTGGGTGCTGTTAATGCTCCCACGATTCGGAGGAGCCAATCATGCAAACGGTCACAACGATCGGTCTCGATATTGCGAAGTCGGTATTTCAGGTGCACGGCACAGATGCGGAAGGCAAGGTGCTCATCCGCCGCAAGCTGAAGCGCCGCTATGTGCTGGCATTCTTCCAGAAGCTGCCGCCGTGCCTCGTCGGGATCGAGGCCTGCGCCACGTCGCATCATTGGTCGCGTGAGCTCAAGACGCTTGGCCATACCGTGCGTCTGATGCCGCCGGCCTATGTAAAGCCCTACGTCAAGCGTCAGAAGAATGATGCCACTGACGCCGAGGCCATCTGCGAAGCAGTGACCAGGACCAACATGCGGTTTGTCGAGACCAAGACGCCTGAGCAGCAGAGCTGCCTGATGCTTCATCGCACCCGCCAACTCTTCATCCGCCAGCAGACCTCGGTGATCAATGCCATCCGGGCCCACATGGCTGAGTTCGGTATCGTCGCCCCAGTAGGGCGCCAGGGTGTGGAGGCTCTGCTCGAGGTCGTCGCCGATGTGGGCGACAATCGAGTACCCGAAGTGGCACGGGCGTGTCTCGCTGCCCTTGGCGCCCAGCTGCGGATGCTGAAGGCGCAGATCCTGGAGTTTGATCGCCGAATCATGGCTTGGCACCGATCCAACGAGTCGAGCAGACGGCTGGATGCCATACCCGGCATTGGCCCAACTCTAGCCACCGCTCTGGTCGCCAGCGTCGCCGATCCGAAAGCATTCCGGTCGGGACGGAGCTTCTCAGCCTGGATCGGGCTCGTGCCGAAGCAGCACTCGAGTGGAGGCAAGAACAAGCTCGGCAGTATCAGCAAGCAAGGCGATCGCTATCTGCGCGGCCTGTTCACCGCCGGAGCTCTTGCCGTGATCCGCTACGCCAAGATCCACGGCACAAAGCATCGCCCTTGGCTTACGGCATTGTTGGCGCGGCGGCCGACTAAAGTCGCCGCCATCGCGCTCGCCAACAAGCTCGCCAGAATGGCTTGGGCCATGATGGCCAAGGAAGAGCGCTACCAAGAACCCGCCGCGCTTGCGGCGTAACGAGATCGCGTCGGCCATCCGGCGTGATGTGAAGGTTGGGAGGACAAACAGCACGTAATGCAGAGCCGGTCGATCCGGCGATCGGGACAACCCATTAGTGCCAGTGCATCACTAGGAATGCGGGCTGTTGACTGGGACCTGATCCGCGGAGGGCATTATGGCCAGCGGTCATGCGAACCGCGCTAACAGGCCGAACACATGGCTGCACCGACCAGCGATGCGACGTGACGTTTTGACCTTGCCAACCAGGAGCCGTCCACACATGGCACATAGCGGACTCTGTGAGCGGACTCGCCGTACGTCCGCTATTGGGGGTAAAGCGGACATCTCCCAATGCTCGACCAGCTTGATGCCTGTGAATGCCTGTGACGACACCTTTCAGGCGGTTTCGCCTCCCCAGCGGCGTCCAGGCGCAGGAAGCTTTAGGTCGGCGCCATCGCCGACATCGCGGCCGTGCTCGCGAGGCCAAAACGCCGGCTCCCCGGACCAGACCCTCCTGGTCGCCGCTAACCTGGGAACGCGGCGCAAGGCCAGGCGTTTTTCAGCTGCCCGTAAAACGGTCAGAACTCCCAACCCAAGGAGATCACCATGATCAAGAGCCTCATGACGTCGGCGCTTGCCGGCGTGTTTGCTGTCGGTCTCGCCACGGCGGCGTTTGCCGTGACCGGGGAGTTTGACAATATGTGCGCGCAGGGCCTCGCAACCGGCCAGCAAATCAAGACAGACTGCTCCATTAATGGGCAGGTCGAAGGCAGGACCTATTGCTTCGGTAGCGCGGAGGCCAAGGCCGAGTTCATGAAGAACCCGACGGCCAACCTCGCCAAGGCACAGGCCACGTATCAGAGCCTGAAGAAGCCCGGCTAAACGCTGGATAGGATGGACCTGGGGACGAAGGCTTGCGAGCGACGCTTCCTCGGTGCAGCCTAATTCGCGTAACCGAGCGGCTATCTGTTGCGGGCTACGCGAAGAAAGCTTGGGCGGTTTGGCGGTTAAGGTGAAGCGGCGCATATGAGTGACATACGCGGCTCCCAAGTTTAGCCCCCAGCCCCCTGCGCGAGTTTAGGTTTAGGGGGCATAATCCCCGAAACTCTAAACTTCACGCCGTCGCCCCTCAGAGGGGGTTTCTCCCCCTGTTGCTTACGGGGTTTGGCGTTTAGTCGGGCTTAGGGCGGTAAACCTTAAACCTGCTCCCCGCAGCCTCACCCACTTCACCCGCTTCACCCCGCTGCGCGTGGTCACGCCTATATTCGCTCAAGATCTGGGACACCCGACCCCCACCTTCAGCTCCTTGGCAATATCCACCTGTTTCCATCCCGCCTCATACATCTCAATGACACGGGTGCGGGTGTTCTCTCTTACGCCCTCGGCGGCCACTGCACCCGGCCCGAGCGGGTGCTCAGCTTCACGATCAAAGGCGCGGCGGCGGCCCCCATAGATGCCTTGGGGAACTTCAACTCAAAGGCCGTCTCGTCGTCGGTCTTGGACTTGCGCTATCATGAGGGCGGTCCTGCCAAAAAGGAGTCCCTCATGAAAGCGACAACGTTGGTTCGCGCTTTGCCGCTCACGCTTTTGCTGCTGATGCCGGCAAGCGCCTTTGCGCAAAACGATTCCGATCAGAACTTTACCCCTGCACAATTAGTCGATGCGCTCAATGCGGTGTTCGGTATAACGGCTTCCCGACAGCGACCGCGGTTGAATTCCGCGACCTCTTGCGCGCGCTTGCGGCGAGCGGTCCCGATGCCCCGAAGCCCACGCCGCTCGAGAAATTCTTCGGGACGCATCCCATCGCCAAGACGTTCCTCACGGCCGAGAAGCCTGCGCCGATCAGCTTCGGAACGCTGCCCTATTTCGGCGTCAACACCTTCAAGTTCACCAACGCCAAGGGCGACGTCACCTATGTGCGCTACCAGCTTCAGCCCGAAGCCGGCGCGCAATATCTCACCAAGGCCCAGCTCGCCGCGGCGAGCCCCAATTATCTCATCGAAGAGATCGGCAAGCGCGTCGGCGAAGGGCCGGTGCGTTTCAAATACATCGCTCAGATCGCCGAGCAAGGCGACAAGCTCGACGATCCTTCGATTGCCTGGCCTGACGATCGCAAGACAGTCGAGCTTGGCGTGATCGAGATCGACAAGGTCGTCGCCGACAGCGATGCCGCCCAACGAGCTCTATTGTTCATCGAAAATGCCGTACCGCCGGGCATCGAGGCTGAGGACCCGATGATCAACATTCGGAGCCAGGCCTACGTTGTTTCCTTCGGGCGTCGACACGCCGCTGCCGCGCAGTGAGTGAACTCATTCGGTCGTCCTCGCCCGGATGCCAAAGTCGGCTCAACACGCTTGATCACATCGTTGCCTCGTTACAAGCCAGCTCGACGGCCTCAAGCCGCTTGTCCAGGTTGAGCGAAATTAAGGATAGTAGATGCTCTCGCACGATGGTGAAGACCAAAGCAGGTGAACCTTGAACGAAGCACCCCTCGTTGACTTCTTGCTAGTTGGTGGCGGATTGGCGGCCGCGACGGCCGCGGAAACCCTCCGCGTAGCGGGTGCTGAGGGAAGTATTGCAATCCTGTGCGCGGAAAACAGGCTCCCCTACTACCGGCCACCATTGTCAAAGGACTTTCTTCTCAAGGGTCCGGACCAGATTAAAACTTTGATCCATGATCATTCGTTCTATCAGGATCGCGATATTGAGATCCATTTGGGAAGTCGCGTGCGTCAAATCGATGTGGATAGCCGGACAATCCAAACCGATGGTGGTGATTATTTCCGCTTCGGCAAATTGCTGATCGCCACCGGGGCCATCGTACATGGGCTCTCGGTACCCGGAGCGGGCTTAGAGGGAATTCATTATCTCCGTACGGTAGAT